>NZ_PHIE01000002.1:0-365094 GCF_002796895.1 Bacillus sp. SN1 | reverse complement strand
TTCCCGACAAACGCTATGTTTATCGGCTCGGTGCTGTAACGCAGCATAGACGGCATTGGATACTTCAGTTCCCCAATGCTGCTCCAAGGCGGTAAACGATATTCCTAAGCTGGGAAGCTCTCACCTTTCCTTCCCTCTCTGAAAACCGTAAATATCATTCATGTCCTTTTCTTCGCATATATTTAGTTCATATAAAAAAACACACCCATCCCTCTAAAAGGGACGAATGTGTTTATTATCCGTGGTTCCACCCAAATTCCCGATCAACACACATGGTGTATCGGCTTTAAGGTGCTGTAACGCAGCATGACGGTATCAGATACTTGATTTCCCCGATACGGCTCAAAGGCGGTAAGCTGCTTTCCCTGCGTTAGGAAGATCTCAGCTGTCCTTCCCTCTCTGGAAACCGTAAAAAGCATCTCGTGTCCTTATCAGTGCCTGTTGTTTCAATAATTTTTTATATCTTACTATATATTCCCACAAAGCGCAATCAGTGATTTACATTTTTTTCTGACGCGGCAGTCCCGTTATGGGCAGCCAGAAACAGCCATACAAGCAATGCGGCGAGGCTGTACGCCGCTCCCATCATCAAAAACGTAAACCCGGCACCGGCATACCAAGTGGCAGACAGATGAATGATCACCCCGGATACCGCTACGCCGACCAAGGCTCCGATTTGCCGGTTCGCATTTAAAGCCGCGCCGGCGATATTCGCATGCTTTTGCCCGGCAGCCTGCATGATTACAGTTGTCATGGCAGGAACTGTAATGCCGGTGCCAAGGTTCATGACAGACATCAAAACTACCAGCTGCCAATAAGGCAAGTCCGGTGAAACCAGCACAAATAACAGCAATGCAATGATACAGCTGACCGCCATTGACACAAACATAAGCTGCCCTGCTTCAAACCGATTCGCCAGACGGGCAAACACCAGATTGCCGATCACGAAAACCGCCATCATCGGCAGCAGCTCAACTCCAGCCATAAAGGAGCTTGCGCCTCTTGCTTCCTGCAAAAAAAGACTCAGCATAAACATGCCGCCGAAAAGGGCAAAATTCAGCAGAAACCCGACGAACTGAGCAGCTAAGAAACGGCCGTTTTTATATAAGGACGCCGGCAGAATCGATGTTTTCGCAGAGATTTCCCGAATCAAAAACAGCACAAATGCCAAAAGCGCCGCCGCGAATGCACCGAGAATTACGGGCGAGCGCCAGCCCGCTGAAGGCCCCTGTATCAATGCAAAGGAGAGAAACCCGAGAGCCGCCACTCCAAGCAGGTGCCCTGTGATATTCACGTGCCTGCTTTTTCCCGGCACGCGGTCGAGTATTCGGTAAGCTGAAATGAGCGCAGCCGCCCCTAAAGGCACGTTGATCAGAAAAATACTCTGCCAACCTGCTGCTTGTACCAGCACACCGCCGATAAAGGGCCCAAGGCCAGAAGCGGCGGACACAAGGGCAGCCCACAGCCCAAACATTTTCGCCCGCACCCGCTCATCAGGGTAAGAGGCCGCCAAAAGGCTGAGTGAGCTCGGCATAAACAAAGCCGCGCCAATTCCCTGTATGAGGCGTCCGGCAATCAGCATCTGGCCATTAATCGATACCGCACAAAGGCAGGAGGCCAGGACAAAAACGGCCAAGCCCAGTATATATATCGCCTTCGAGCCGAAACGGTCAGCCAAGGCTCCGCCCGCCAGCAGAAGTGAAGCAAACGTAAGGATGTACCCGTCCACAACCCATGTCACACCTGAAAGTGACATCGAAAGAGCGTTTTTCATATCTGCCATTGCCACATTCACAACGGTTACATCAAGAGTAGCCATGAGAAAACCGAGAGCGAGCACGATCAGCACGGATATTCCTGATGATTCTGATTTTTGTAACGGCCCGCTGTTTTTCATTGCAATTGCCCTTTCAATTGCTGATTTACCCAATCATCTATTTTTTCAAGATCATATAATTCCCCGACTCTGTCCATGACATGCTGCAAGGATTCTTCTCTCATGAGATTGGCCCATTTATCCTCGATTTCCCCCATGACTGTCTCCAGCACACAGTTACTTTCACCCTCGAATACGGATTGCAGCAGGCCTTTTCCCTGATACATCGAACCTCTGCCTTCTACCGCTTGATAAACATCATAGAGCGCAATGTCCGTCAAAGGCTTCGTAAGGGTAAAACCACCCTTCGTCCCCGGTATGGATTCTACCAAACCGGCCTGAACCAATGTTCTCATCAGCTTCTTCAAATAAGACGGAGAGACGCGCAAACGATGGCTGATTGCCTCTGACGTTAAAGAAGACTGTACGGGCAGCCGTGACAATAACAGCAGGACAGAAACTGCCTGCTCCATCCCTGATTTCATTTTCATCATATTCACTCCTGATCTATTATGGATAACTAATATCCACAATAGATCCTTTAGCAACTTTTGTCAACAAAAAAAGCAAAAGAAACGGTTCATTTCTTTTGCTTGGTATGGTTAACAAATCTGCTTCAGTTCTTCTATGTATTGAAGCGCTTCGTCATATTCTTCATTTGTATATTTTTGCTTGCTTTTGATTGTAAAGACTTTTTCTTTCTTTTCCTCAGCCTCAAGCCCGTCAAAGTAAAGGATCGTGGAAACCAGCTCTAAAAACCGCGATGAACGGCTGTTTACACTGTCGATATAGCCTTTGATATCCGGCATATCCAGATCAGCATGGTCTAAAAACGCGGAGCCTGTCTCAGTCAGTGAATAACGGTATTGAAAGTAGCCGCCCTTTTTTTCCTTCACCTCATGCAGAAATCCAAGGTTGCACAGCTCTTCAATCTGGAGCGTCAGTTCCTCTGAATACGGTCCGTAAAAGTGAAAATCATATTTCTCATAGAAAGGAAACTGCATTTTTTTAGCGATATAAATCATTTTCTGCAGCTTCTTCCGCCCGATGATTTCTCCAGAATCCGAGAACACCTTCATCAGTTTTGCATGTTCTTTCAACAAATTCCCGACATCTCCTTTTTCCTTCTTTCCAATTTCTATGTCAGTCCCAGCAGCTGCCGGATTTTCATTTTCGCTTCCGGATGTTCAGAGCCGTCACAAATCAGGTCCTTCGGATAGTACAGCTTGTGGTCCGTCCGCCGTTTTCCGGAAATGGATTCCACAATAGCCGACTGTCTGGACAGCTCTTTAATTTGGCCGTTTTGCGTCAAGAGATGGATCGGCAGACGCTCCTCTTCCTCTCCCGGACGGTAAAAATCGTATGGCAGATCTGAAGAAGAATCGACAACCAAATAATAGCTCGGATCGATTCCCGCCTCTTTGAACAATGAAGTCAGCTCAAAATATGCCGACATTTCTTCGTTCGGATTGAATTCAACGTATTGGAACAGCTGGCGGTTAATGAATCTGCGGCACAAATCGGATAAAATCGCATCTTCTTCATCCTCCCATGCCTGGAAGTAATACAAAATAATAGATTCATCCAGCTTCAAATAATCCTCCAGCGTCAATTTCCCTTCAAAAATAGAATAGAAATGAACCGGAGCGTGAGTGAACACATAGCCTTCATCGTGCAGCTGCTTCGCCCTGTGAAGAATCTTCGTTAAAATAACCTCTGCGCTTCTTGTCACAGGATGGAAATATACCTGCCAGTACATTTGGTAGCGGCTCATGATATAGTCTTCGACAGCGTGCATCCCGCTTTCTTTAATGACGATCTGATCCTCGCGCGGGCGCATCACCCGAAGGATCCGCTCCATATCAAAATGGCCGTAGCTGACGCCCGTATAATAAGCGTCGCGCTGCAGGTAATCCATGCGGTCTGCGTCAATCTGACTCGAAATCAGGCTGACCACTTGCTTGTTTTTATATGTTTTGGCAATGACTTCAGCAACATCCTGCGGGAAACGCGGGCTCACCTTTCTGAGCACCTGATTGACCTCTGTGTCCCCCAAAATGATATCTCTTGTAAAATCTTCGTGGTCAAGGTGAAAGACTTTTTCAAATGAATGCGAGAACGGCCCGTGCCCGAGATCATGAAGCAGCGCCGCGGCCAAACAGAGTTCGCGCTCACTGTCATCCCATTCATGGCGGCCTTTAAAGACGTCATCAACCATTCTCCTGACAATTTCATAGACACCGAGAGAATGGTTGAACCGGCTGTGCTCAGCGCCATGGAACGTCAAATACGTCGTGCCGAGCTGCTTAATTCTGCGGAGACGCTGAAATTCGCGGGTTCCGATCAAATCCCATATCAGCTTGTCCCGTACATGAACATAGCGGTGCACCGGATCTTTAAACACTTTTTCTTCTGATAATTTTCCATTTGGATACGCCATCGTCATTCCCTCTTTTTTTTAGCCGTGTTTCTATTATATCGACTCTATTCTTTGAAAACATCCTTGAATTTGCCCGGCGATTTGTTCCATCTTTACGAAAAACACATGATGTGAAGCAAAAAAGCCTGACCTGAGGGCCGAGGCTATTGAAAATATGTTTTTACTTTTTTATTTTCTTTTTTACTTTGTCAATCAGCTCATCCTCTGTCGGAGCTGACAGCGGACGATTGTTCACAAAAGCAAATGATTTTTTCCGTCCGGGCCCGCAATAAGATTGGCATCCTACCTCAACCTTTGCGTCCGGGTCCACTTCTTTTAAACGCGGCAGCAATGTTTTGATATTAGTGGCTTGGCAATCATCACACACTCGAAATTCATTAGCCATGACGTACGCTTCCCTTCATTTCTATGTTCATCTATGTGAATAACCTAAAATCGCTTTTCAAAAAAATCACATCACTCTTCATTTTACAAGGATTCGACTGTTCCTGCAAGCCGCTCCATCCTTCGTATCTCCTATTCTTTCAGCCAACTTGTATAAATATTTTCCATACTGGACATTCTAATACCATGAAAAGAAAAATGGGAGTTGAGATAAATGACAAAACAGCGACAAGACGCTTGGTCAGAAGAAAATGATCTGCTTTTAGCCGAAACAGTGCTTCGGCATGTGAGGGAGGGCAGCACCCAGCTGAACGCCTTTGAAGAAGTCGGTGATAAATTGAACCGGACATCCGCAGCCTGCGGATTCAGATGGAACGCGGTGGTCCGCCATCAATATGAAAAAGCGCTACAGCTTGCGAAAAAACAGCGAAAACAGCGGATGAGAGCGCTCGGAAACGGGCAGCCAGCGAAAAAAAGACTATTATATCAGCCTCCTGCAGTTGATCCTGGAATCATTCAAGAAACCGCTGCAGAGGAGCCGGCCAAAACGGACGTACCATCAGCCGAAAATGAGCAGCAGCCTTTAATGTCAGGCGAACACATGCCTTTTGTGGATGAAAGCTTTAAGGAAGAGTTAGCTAGTCTATCACACTTATTGTCTTCTCAAACGCCTGCTGCTGCGCCTGAGATGACGATGAATGATGTGATCCGCTTCCTGCAGAATTACGAAGGCAATAACGAGCAATCATCGGCATTAAAAATGGAAAATGAACGTTTAAAGAAAGAAAATCAGGAATTGCAAAGCAAAACGGAACAGCTTGAGGCAGAAGTTCAAAAGCTTGAAAAAGACCAAAAAACGATCCAAGAAGATTATGAAACCTTGGTAAAAATTATGAATAGAGCCAGAAAGCTAGTTTTATTTGAAGAAGATGAACATGCCTCTCCGTCCTTCAAAATGGATCGGAACGGCAATTTAGAAAAATTAGCGGAATAACTTAGAAAAATCCCAAAACGAGCTGGTGTTTTGGGATTTTCGCCATGTGCAAAATCCCCTTTTCCATTAAGAAAAGAGGATTTTATCATTTTGCTGCGAGCCCCGCTATTCTTGTAAAATGAGGCCAAGCTTAGTGAATCTATTAAGACATGTGAGCTGCCTCAGCAGTTTTTTGATTACGAGGCGCAGCGGAAATGACCAGCAGCCCCAGCAGCATAAGTGCAATGCCGAGCCACGAGGAAAGTGAAAGCATTTCCCCTATGAAAAACACGCCCAGCAATGAGGCCGTCAGCGGTTCAGCTAAAGACAGCGTGACCGCCGCCGAGGCCGGAACCCCGGTAAGCCCTTTCACAAACAAAAAGTAAGCGGCACATGTTGCAATTAACCCGATGTAAAGGCTCGTTCCCAGTCCTCTCGGGGTCAATATCCACGAGATATCTGACTGCCATAAAAGCGGCGTCAGCAAGATGGCGCTGATCATAAAGACAACGGCGGAAGTCGCTCGCGGAGGCTGGGTTTTCATCATCGATTTACTGATTAGCGTATAGCCCGCAAAAGAAGCACCCGCTCCAAGCGCCATTAGAACACCAGCAGCATCAACCCGAACATTGGAACTGTCGGAAAACAGGAGCCAGCACCCCGCTAAAGCCAGTACAGTCGCGACCCACCAAGAGTTTCGCGGGCGTTTTTTCAATACGGCCCACTCCATACTCCCGGCAATGATAGGTGCACTGCCGATCGCAATCACAGTCCCCACAGCGATTCCGGTTTCTTTAACGGCTGTGAAAAACAGCGGCTGGTAACACGCCATACAAACTGCTGCTGATAACACGAGCGGCCATGACCAATTTTTCACATGAAGCTCCCTGCTGATCCAAACCGCAAGCAGCATGGCGCTTCCCCCTATTAATAATCTGAACGCTCCGAATGCCAGCGGTGTGGAGCTTTCTGGAGCCATCGCCTGAACAGTTCCCGTAGTTCCCCAGAAAAAAGCCGCGATCAGCACAAACAGGCTGTAAAAATTCCCTTTCATCTGCCTCTCCCCTTTGTATATGGATGCTTCTGATGTCATTTTATCGTTTTTCTTTTTGCCATAGTTATCTGCATGTAAGAAGGATTTATCTGAAAATAAGATTGTTGGGGATAAATGTCGCTTAAAATAAAAAACGCATGCCAGCCGGATACGGCTGGCATGCGAAGAACGTTCACCCAAATACCTTAGCATTCCGCTCAGCCATCCGGACGAGGTTTTTCTCAAATTCCATTTCCTCATCCATGGACAGTCCTGCTGAGTAAAGATGGGTGCTTAACGCTTTTAATTCCGTCAGTAAAGTGAACATTAAGTCTTGTACGGAGATGTCTGTTTGCAGAAGCTCGCTTAAGGACGCCATTGTTTCCGGACGTATCTCGGGATAGACGCCTTTTTTATCGTTTCGTTTGTCCTTCAGCGCCGCTTGGTAGAATCGTCTGATCAAGTCGGCCCTTTCACTGCCGCTTTTATCCGCGCAGAGATAGATTTGAACAGCGACTCCGCCGCGAACGCGTCTTTGAGAGATGCCGGCGAATTTTTTGCCATTTATGCTGAGGTCATAGCTGCCGGGACAATATGACCCTTCAATTTCATAGGCTTCGATCTTTGCGTTGTACGGCTTTAGCATCCGTTTCATCAGCTCAACCATCGCTTCATACCCTTTGTCTATATCGATGCCTTTCTTTTCGTCCTCGAATATGAGAGAGATATTTAAAACGCCTTCATCCAACACGACGGCCAGACCGCCGGAATTGCGTACGATCACACGGTATCCTTCGTTCTCCAGCAAGGAGATGCCATCCTGCAAAAACGGGAGGCGCGTATCCTGAATTCCGAGGACAATCGTATCGTGGTGCACCCATGAGCGCGCTGTCGCCGGCGACACGCCTTTTCCGACGGACATGCACAGCGTATCGTCCATTGCGAAGGATTGCTTCGCATCAAATAAAGGGCCGAGACTGGATTGGTCAATGACTCTCCATGTCGGCTGCATCAGTAAATCAATCGGTTGGTTTGCCATCTATGTAAAACCCTTTCATGTTAGGCTTATGAACGAAAACTATTATATCATTTCAGCCGCTGTGATTGATAATTGCTTTTCAACATCGTAATAAAAATTTCTTTATTTTTCGTATTCTCCATGAGAGGAGAATGAATGTAAGACAGCTTGCGCTTTAATGAGAAATCCTTAATATGGAGAATTGAAATTTCACGGTGGATCAAATCCTTATGCAGCACGCTTCTGGATAGAACAGACAGCCCCATGCCGCTGATTACCGCTTCTTTTACGCCTTGATTGCTGCTGATGGTGAACATCGACTTCGGCCGCAGTCCGTTTGAGCTGAGCACATGATCGAGATATTCTCTCGTTCCGGAGCCTTTTTCCCTTGTCACCCACGCTTCGTTTTGCAATTCGCTGATCGAAATATCTCTCCGTCCGGCCAGCGGATGCTGATTCGGCGCGGCAATGCACATTTCATCCTCCATGAACGGTTCAATTTCCAGTTCATTCTCGTTTGTATGTCCTTCAATCAGCCCGATATCAGCCTGAAGCATCCGCACACGCTCGCTGACCTCCTCCGTATTGCCGATCATGACATCGAGGTTCAGCTCTGGATACAGCTTTTGCAGCTGGGCCAGAAGCGGCGGAAGAATATACTCTCCGATCGTAAAGCTGGCAGCTATTTTCAATTCGCCTTTTACATAGTGATGGTGCGCATAGATTTCAGCCTTGGCTTGCTCATAGAGAAATACCATTTGCTTTGCTCTTTGATACAAAATGTCTCCTGTCGGCGTTGTCGTAAAGTGCTTTGGCGACCGATTCAGGAGAGCCGTTTGAAATTCTTTCTCAAGATTTTTGATATGCAGACTGACGCTGGGCTGGGAGATCATCAGCTTTTCCGCTGCTTTTGTGAAGTTTTTTTCTTCTACCACCGCTATAAACGTTTTCAGCACGTCATAATACAAAAACCCCACCCCTGTCATTAATAAAATATATAATTATAATCAGTTTTCTTTATTGTACTCATATCATCTGTCTTGGTAAAGAAGGCTATACGGGCGCAAAAAAGGCAGCCCTCAGGAAGAGAGCTGCCATCGTCTTCATTTTTTATTACAGTGCTTGCGCCGCTGTAATTAATGCGAGATTGTAAACATCTTCAGCGTTACATCCTCTTGAAAGGTCGTTTACAGGCATATTTAAACCTTGCAGGATTGGTCCTACTGCTTCAAAGTTGCCCAAACGCTGAGCGATTTTATAGCCGATGTTTCCTGCTTCAAGGCTTGGGAATACGAATACGTTAGCGTCCCCTTTGATCTCGGAATCCGGCGCTTTTTTCTCAGCTACAGATGGAACAAATGCAGCATCGAATTGGAATTCGCCGTCAAGTGTCAGTTCAGGCGCTTTTTCTTTCGCGATTTTCACAGCATCCGCTACTTTTTCTGTTTCGTCAGATTTTGCTGAGCCTTTTGTAGAGAAGCTGAGCATTGCCACGCGAGGCTCAATGTCGAACATTTTTGCCGTATTGGCACTTTCGATCGCGATCTCGGCAAGATCTTGGCTGTCAGGCGCAATGTTGATCGCGCAATCTGCGAACACGTATTGCTCTTCTCCGCGAGCCATGATGAAGACGCCGGAAGTCTTTTTCACGCCTTCTTTTGTTTTGATGATTTGAAGAGCCGGGCGGACAGTGTCGGCTGTTGAATGAGCCGCTCCGCTTACAAGTCCGTCTGCAAGGCCTTTGTACACCAGCATTGTACCGAAGTAGTTCTCGTCTAATAACGCTTTACGAGCCTGTTCTTCTGTCGCTTTGCCTTTACGGCGTTCTACGAATGCTTGTACAAGGTCTTCCATGCCTTCATATGTATGAGGATCATAAATCTTAACGCCATCCAGCGCAAGGTTCAATTCTTTTGCTTTTGCTTGGATCTCATTTTCATTGCCGATCACAATCGGATTCAGCACTTTGTTTCCTGCAAGCTTGCTGACCGCTTCTAAAATACGCTCGTCTAAGCCTTCAGGAAATACAATTTTAACGTCTTTTCCAGCTACTTTTTCTTGCACTGTTGAAAATAAATCTGCCACAATAAAACCTCCTCAAAAAGTTACAAAAACGCTTTCTTTTACTAGCATACTCTTCTTCCAATCAAATTCAAACAGCCAACTTTCATTATAGCGCTTTCATAAAAAAATCTTATTTTTCTAACTAATTTAAGTGACTCATTCTTTTCCTTATAGCTTCTCTTATTTTTATGGAGTTATACGAAAGGGATGTTCAAGGTTTCTCTACAGTAGAATCGGATAAACTATGGTATAGTGAAGGCAATCATGAAAAGATAATAGGAGTGAAGATAAATGAGTGAACAGCAAATGACGAATGAAGCGGCGAAAACGCTTGACGGCTGGTATGCGTTACATGATTTCCGCACAATGGACTGGACTTCCTGGAAGCTGCTGTCCAGCGATGAGCGCCAATCTATCATACATGAATTCACAGGATTGCTTGAAAAATGGGGCGTGGCCCAAACAGAAGGAAAAGGATCGCAGGCTCTTTACAGCATCGTCGGCCAAAAAGCTGATTTCATGCTGATGATTCTTCGTCCTACAATGGAAGAATTAAATGAAATTGAGCTCGAATTCAACAAATCAAGACTTGCTGAGTTCACCATTCCGGCTTACTCCTACGTATCAGTGGTTGAACTGAGCAACTACTTGGCAAGCGGCGACGGCGACCCTTACGAAAACCCGCATGTACGTGCGCGCCTTTACCCTGAACTGCCGGAATCTAAATATGTATGCTTCTATCCAATGGATAAAAGAAGATCCGGCAACGACAACTGGTACATGCTTTCAATGGAAGAACGCAGAAACTTGATGAGAAGCCACGGCTTAATCGGCCGCAGCTATGCTGGCAAAGTCAAACAAATCATCACCGGCTCCGTCGGCTTTGACGATTACGAGTGGGGCGTTACATTATTCAGTGATGATGTGCTTCAATTCAAAAAACTTGTGTATGAAATGCGTTTTGACGAAGTCAGCGCTCGCTACGGCGAATTCGGTTCATTCTTTGTCGGCAACCGCCTTTCGCTTGATACACTTCCTCAATTCCTATATGTATAATATCTCCTCCCGCCCTGCCGGCGGGAGTTTTTCAATTCTTCTTTATCAGAATTTAAATAAAATTTGCTATTTTCTCCGTTTTTTCTTACGATGTAGATAATAATCCAATTTTTGCAAAGGGGTGCAGTTATTTGTCAAAACGAACCGCATTTATTATGGGAGCCAGTCAAGGGATTGGAAAAGCAATCGCTCTGAAACTAGCAGACCAGCATTTTTCCGTCGTCATTAACTCGCGAAACTTGGACAATATTGAGCCTGTCAAAAAAGACATTTTGGCCAAACATCCTGAAGCGAGCGTCATTGTCCTTGCAGGTGATATGTCTGACCAGCATACGAGAGCCGGCATTTTTCAAGAAATCGAATCTCAATGCGGACGCCTTGATGTTCTGATTAATAATATTCCGGGCGGCGCGCCTGACACATTTGATAACTGCAATATAGAGGATATGACGGCCACGTTCACACAAAAGACCGTTGCCTACATTGACGCTATCAAGCGTGCTGCCTCACTGATGAAACAAAACGAGTTTGGCAGAATCATCAACATTGTTGGAAATCTGTGGAAAGAACCCGGCGCCAATATGTTTACAAACAGTATGATGAATGCCGCTTTAATTAACGCCAGTAAAAATATTTCCATCCAGCTTGCTCCTCATAACATTACTGTCAACTGCCTGAATCCTGGTTTTATCGCTACAGACCGTTACCATCAATTTGTGGAAAATGTGATGAAAAAGAACAGCATATCCAAACGGGAAGCAGAGGAACAGATTGCTTCCGGGATTCCGATGAAACGGGTCGGATCAGCCGAGGAAACCGCAGCGCTCGTCGCGTTTCTCGCCTCCGAGGAAGCCTCCTATATCACAGGACAGCAAATTTCCGCTGACGGCGGCAGCATGAAAAGCATATAAAAAAATCCCGCTTTTTAGCGGGATACTTCTTGTAATGATTCAAACGGCAGGTTCAGCTTTTGAATCCGCATGACAAATTCCCGCAGATCCTCCTGCTTTGACACCATCGATATTCTGACATGCCTTTTTCCGTTGCTTCCGAATATTTCACCCGGTGTGACAACGACATGGGCATGCTCCAGCAAATAATCGGAGAATTGGTGAGATGTTTCAAACGTTTTCGGAATTTCAGCCCATACGTAAAACGTTCCTTTTGGCTTTTCCATCTGCCAGCCCAATTCCTTTTCACACAGCTCCGTAAAAAAATCAATTCGTTCCTCATAGATTCGTTTCAAGGATTCCGTTTGCTCCGGATCTCCTGAAAGCGCCGCACTCGCCGCGTGCTGCAGTCCGCCGAACATGCCGACAAATACATGATCCTGAAACTCATTGACGGCCTGAATGATCTTTTCATTCCCGACCGCAAACGCCATTCTCCAGCCTGCCATATTAAATGTTTTTGAAAATGAATAAAGCTCTGCCCCGACAGCTTTGGCATCCTGTGCCTCAAGAAAGCTGGCCGGTTTTTTATCGAATTCAAACGCGCCGTACGCAAAATCATGGATCAAATGGATGTTGTGCTTTTTCGCAAAAGCAGCCGCTTTTGCATAAAAAGCCGCATCGGCCACAGCTCCCGTCGGGTTATTCGGATAGTTTAAAAACATGAGCTTCGCTTTATCCAGCACGGCAGGATCAATCTTTTCAAGATCCGGCAGATAGCCATTTTCTTCATACAGCGGCATTTCGTGCAGCTCAGCTCGCGCCATCGTAATTCCCGACAAATATTCAGGGTAGCCCGGATTCGGGACCAAAGCGATGTCTCCCGGATTGAGCAGGCATTGTGTCAGCACATACAAGCCGGCTTTCCCGCCGCCGAAGAGTGCAACTTCCGTTTCAGGATTGATTGACACTCCATATTCTCTTTTGTAGAAATCAGCGATTGCTTCCTTCAAAAAAGGATAGCCTCTGAATGGCCCGTATCCGTGAAACGAAGGATTCAGAGACGCCTCCCGCAAGGCCTCCACAATATGCGGCGGAGTGGGAAGGTCAGGGTTTCCTTGTCCGAGATTAATGATATGCGCCCCCGTTTTTTCCAATTCCTTCACCTTTTGAAAAACGAGAGAAAACTCTTGCCTTGGAAGTGTCTTGATGACGTCGGACGGTATTATTTCCATCTAAAAGACTCCTTTTTGCTCCGTTTTGTTATCCCGTTCCAAAAACGATTTGTTGACGAGCTTCGTATGCAGAAACAATCCGCTTACCATCACAACAATCAGCCCCATAATGACCGGAGCGTTTAAGACGTTGATTAACATCGAACCAACAGAAATGCATAATCCGATTGACGCTTCCGCCACCGAAAAAATGCGCCCTTGAATCTGGTTTGCCGCGTTCTCCTGAACCTTCACCTTTGCAAGCACTTCCCCGTATTCCATCGCGATGAAAAAGAGGATAGCGGCAATGACCGAGACAGCGAAAATCGGCGTGAATAAAAACAGTGCCAGCGAGACAATGGATAAAACGGTAAAATACGTCAGGCCTCTATTGTTGTTAAATCCCCATTTGCTGACAAGCCCCGCTCCGATGAAGCCGCCGAAGCCGATACAGAACGTGAGAATAAAGTTGCCGATTTCCCCGTCACCCAGAAAGCGGCTGACGATTGGAAAATAGCTGTACACAATTCCCCACAGCATAGCCATCGTAATCATCGTAAACATGGCATTTAATACGAAAGCATTGGTTTTGATTTCCTTGAGTCCTTCTTTAAAAGACTGAAAGGCCTCTTTTATGTTTTCAGATTGAATCGGCTCAAATTGCAGCTTGATGCGGCTGATAAAAATGGCCGAAATCAAGTATGTCACACCGTTAAAAGCAACAGCCAGCTCTACAGATCCGCCTAACAGAAAAAGCCCTCCGGCAGCCGCACCGACGATAATCGAGATGGTCGTCGCTTTTGCGAATAACGTGTTGATGTTTTTAATATCTGATTCCAATGAGGACATGACCGCAAGACGGGCAGGATTAAAAAACACACCGCTTCCATAAGAGATAAACAGCAAAGCGAGAAAAATCAGCGGGTACTCGCCTTTTGGAAGAAATGTGAGCCCCAAAAAGATAAGGCCCCTGATGATATCCGTCCACAGCATGATTTTAACTCTATCTAACCGATCGACCAGAACCCCCAAAAATGGCTGGAATACCATCGGAATGCTTCTGACCACGATGACCCCCGATGTCACCCAATAATCATGATAATATGTAGACAAAATGAGCAGGGCAGGGAGAACACAATAGTCTCCCATAAATGATAGCGCCTGCCCGTAAAGCAAATATTTAGAGTTTGGCTTCAGCTGTTTCATACTGGCAGCACATACTTTGCCGTCAGCTTCGCATGCAGCTGAATTTGTCTGATGGATTCAGCCACATCCTGTGAATTGCTGCCTTTCAGTTCAAATGCAGCAATGGAATTGAAGGCTTCAAACAGTGTCAAGTCAACTGATGTCCCTGGTGCTGCCGCCGAAAAAGAAACGATTTCGGTATCACCCTTCAAAAGCCCGTCCGGAATATCGATCGCTTCGATCACCAAATCCTCAGCAGTTTCCGGAATCTGGCCATTTTGTTTAAAATGCTGAGGGTACAAATGGCAGTCGGCGACATAGCAAGGCTCTTGATCTAATAATCCATCCGGCAGATCGGCGTCTTTTCCGAAGCAGAGAACATCTAATAATAATTGCGCCATATCAACGCCGAAGACCTTTTTAATATTAGGAATCATATTCCAGCCTGCGAACCTCGCTGCCGACTCTATTAAACCCGGTTCTCTGTTTTTCATTAGCTTGATCTCTGTATGTGTTGCGCAATTTTCCAGTCCAAGCCCTTCATTTGCCTTTTTGGCGGCTTCGACAATTTTCTTTTTCGCCTCTTCATCCAGAATGGACGGCGTAATGTGTGATGTTTCTGTAAATCCGATTTGCGGCGTTTTGTCATGAATGGCGATTGGGAAATACTCACCGTCTGCCATGATGCCTTCTATGCTGATATAGTCGGAGTACCCTTCTGTTTGATACCAGTCTCCATACTCACCCTGTAAAAATTCTTCAGCAATAAACGGCGCTTCAAACGTGACCGCCTTTGGCACGTTAATTGATTTCAGGTAGTCATTGACTCTGTTAAATTCATCTTCTGCCGTCTCAGTGTCCGTAATCAGCGTTACACCGATTGAACTCGCTAAGTATGTCGGCTTTAAAATAAGAGGTGTGCCGATCTCTTCAAGTGCAGCACGAAAATCCTCTAGCGTTGTGACTCGTTTGTTTTTGATTGATTTGACTCCAGCCTTATTAAAAGCGTCTCTCATTTTATTTTTATCTCTGGCATTTTCGGCAGCCTGCACTCCGGCACCCCTCAGGCCCAGACGCTCACAGGCTTTCGCCATCGGGGCAATGAATAATTCATTGTTTGTTGTGATGGCTTCCGCCCCAAACATTTCGGCAACCTTAACGATTTGCTCGACGACCTCTTCTTCAGGCTTGTCATGATCCTCATGCGCCCAATAAATTGAATCGGGATGCTCAAAATCAGCTAAGCTCTGAAAATAGTCTTTATCCTTTATGACCGCGACCGAGTATTTTTCAATCAGTGTTGCATGAGAGGCTGTAATTGCAAAAGGTCTTGGAATAAAGCTGACCAGGTTATATTTTTCAGCAGCGCTTTTATAAAACATGTGCGGCGGGCAGCCTCCAAGATCAGCGATGACCAATACTGTTTTTCTCTCCATATGTAAAACACTCCTTCTCTATTGTGCGGTGTATCCTCCGTCTGCGGTGATGGCGCTTCCGGTCATATAGCTTGATAAATCCGAGGCTAAAAACAGCATCACGTTTGCGATTTCTTCGGGTTTCCCAAGCCTCAGCAGCGGATTTACCTTTGCCTTTTCTTTTTTGATCTCTTCAAGTGTGCCTTCATTATTTTCAAGGAATGATTTTTCATTTAGCGGTGTGTCGATAATCCCCGGGCATACGCAGTTGACGCGAATTTGATGTTTCGCATAATCAACGGCCATCGACCTCGTCAGCTGCAAAACGCCTCCTTTGCTGGCGTTATAGGCAGGAATATCAGGCCATGCCACGAGCCCGCCGACTGAGCACGTATTAATGATGTTGCCCTTGCCGGCAGCGAGCATATGCTTGAGTGCGTGCTTGCTCATTAAAAACATGCCGGTCAAATTGACTTGGAGCACCTTGTTCCAATCACTGAGCTCCATCTCGTGAATGGGAGCCACGATTTCGATGCCCGCATTATTAATCAATACATCCAGCCTTCCAAATGTATCGACCGCCGATTGAACAGCGTGCTGACAGGCAGCTTCGTCTGTGATATCTGTTTGCACAAAGTGCAGCCTGTCACTATTTTCTTTCCGGACCATTGCTTCTCCCTGAGCCTCGTCAATATCCGCCACAACCACATTTGCCTGCTGGCTCAAAAAAGCCCGAACCGCCGCATAACCAATTCCTGATGCGCCTCCTGTTATGAGGACGGTTTTATCAGTGAGGTTCATGATTACTCATCCGCCTTTATTTTTTTTGCTTTTGCTCTGTTGTAGCGCGGCGGAAAGAAGATATTAATCGATTTTGATTCTTTTTCAGAACGGTTGATGGCGCCGTGATCTTCCCGAGGCTCACAGAAATAGGCTGTGCCGAATTCCATCTCGACTGTGCAGCCTTCGACCGTCATGTCGTAACCGCCGCCGATGCAGATGCCGATTTGTTCATTTCGATGTTTATGGAAAGGCATTTCTCCGCCATTTCCAGGGATTTTGGCCAGCATGATTTCCACCCAATCCTCAACAAAGAACGTGACTTCCATGCCAGGCAATAGGTCTCTCGTTTTGAAAATATTCAAAAAATAGTCTTCAGGACTTGTATATGTTTCATCAGCTTTCAGCCGTTTGATATCAATGGCAATGACTTCTTGGTCTGTGTCGTTTCTTGCCCCATGAGGCACATGCGGCGGCGCAATGTAGGCAGATTCCAAGGCCGTCATTTTTCTCGTTACATCTCCGACAGTCATCATCAGCTCACCAGAAACAACCATGCCGATCTGGACTTCCTTATGCTGATGGGGTTCAACGTTGGTATGCGGCGGAACGTAAGACATTAACACCTCGGTGTCGCCGCGCACGGTTGAATATTGTCTCACTCCGTTTTCCCATTCTATTAATTTCGGTGTCGGGAAATAAAGCTCCTGCATATCTTCTTTAGTTTTCATCATTAACGTCTCCTTTTCCGAATAATGACCAGCTCATAGGAATGCTTTTAAATGTTTTCACAAATGTAAGCCCGTACTTTTGCCGTGCAAGCTCATTGGTTAAGGCAATGTCATACAGGCCTTCTTTTACTTTTCTTGCAGCTTGACTGGTCGAATTGACCAGTTTGAAACGTACTTCTTTGCGGGTAAAATATTTTATTAAATTTATAGGTGATGGATGTGAAACAATAACAGATGTATCAAGCATATCGTCGCTGAATTCAAAATCAGGACGAACTGCCAGGCCGTACATTGGTGTATCACACCTGAAGATCTGCAAAAGCTGCAAATCCGGCCTCATGTAGAAATGCTTAATGCCGTCGTAAGCGTGTGGGACGATGGTATATTCCAGCGGGCTTTGAAGGGTCCTTTCGATGCATGATTCAAATGTATCATGCAAGGACAATTTACTGTTCAGCCCCTGTTGAAGAGTAAAATTGGAGATAAAATGCTTTGCTGCGTACTCACTGCTTGTCCCCTCAGGGCCGAGCGTGTTGACTGTAATCAGTTTGGATATTGAATCAGTTCTGTTTTTTGTCTGAATGCTATTATCCAATATAATCATGAGCACCAACCAATCTTTTAAAATTTTAAGTAAATTTTATCCAGCGACAAATGAACTGTCAACATTTTTTGAAAATATTGATAATTATCCCCATACAAACAAAAAAACCCTTAAGAAAGGGTTTTTTATTATAGGAATTTAGAAACTTTGTTTATTGGGATAAAGAATGATCGGCTTTCTGCTCATCCTTGCCGTACTTTTTATATGCGAATACACTGAGCACAAATCCAAGCACTGTGATGGCGGCGCAAATCAATCCGACAGCTGCATACCCGTATCCCACATATACAGGTCCCATCAAAGCCGAGCCTAACGTCACAGCCAGATTCGAGGCGAGGCTGTAAAACGCCATAATTTTCCCGCGATGACGCTCTGAGCAGTCACTCAAAATGGTGCTGAGCAGCGTCACCGTCAAGCTTTGCATTAATCCCCAAATAAATAGGCTGACGATTAACAGAATCATTGAAGCCGGCGCATATGCTAAACATGCCAGCAGCACGCTGATGACCCCCAGTGCAATCAAAAGGGAGCGCATTTTTCCGATGCGGTCGGCCACCTTGCCTGTAATGACACTCATGGAAAACCCGATGCCGTAAATCATGATAAATAAGCCCGCTGCTGTGTTTCCTCCGGTAAAAACGTCCTGAAGATAGGAGCCTAAAAATGAATACATACCGTAAAAACCAATCATATTACAGAAGGTTATCGTGATATAAACGGGTACACGCGGGACTTTCAGCGCATCCCGGAATGTTCCAGCCGGTTCTTCTTTTTCTTCCTTGCCATTGTTTTTATGTTCGGCGTGGCGGCGCATTTCAAGCAAGATCAGCAAAACAACTAAAATGCCCATCAAGGCGAAAATCCAAAATGTCCATCTCCAATGCAGGACGCCGCCGATAAATGATCCGAGCGGCACACCGAAAATCAATGCCAGCGACCAGCTTGAAACGATCAGTCCCATCACCTTGCCCCTGTATGTATAAGGAACACGATCCCCGACAACTGCGTAAGCGGTCGGCACAAACGCTCCCGCAGCTAATCCCGAAAGTGCCCGGCCTAAAAAGAAGAAAAAGATATTTTGAGCTAAAGCGCATATCACTGTTCCTATGATAAAGATCATAAGTCCGGCCAGTAAACTAAGTTCTCTGGAATATTTATCGCCTAAAGGAACCAGGAGCGGCGCACCGATAAATATCATTACACCGTAAATACTGATAGATAACGCAAGGACACTGACATCTGAGTTGAAAGCTTTTGCTAAATCCGGCAGCAGCGGTGAGATCACAAGCTCTTCAGACCCGGCCGCAAATACCCCCATCGTTAAAGCCAGTGCTAAAAATAGCGGAAAATGATGTTTTGTTTCGATGCCATTGTTTTGTTTGCTGTTCATTCTCCCTCAAACACCTCTTCCATCATCTTCTTATTATAAAGTTGAATTATAGTTTAGCATTGTTTTTTCGCAATTTACAATTCGAATGAAACCTTTACAATTTTTATTATTTTCATTTAAATCTCAATATAGATTTCTATATTTCATTTTAAAATAAAGAGGATTTTAACGCGTAGAAAAAGCTCTCCGGTTTCCAAGAGAGCTTTTTCTATTGCGCCTCTGCCTGCTCTTTTTCTGTCGTTTCATGATTTATACGTTTTTTGAGGCTTAGATGATAGTACGCATAGCAGAAAATAATGATCGGCACGCCGCAGTACAAGCCGATTCTTTGATCCGGAATGAAAATAAGGCTGATCAATACGCATGCGTATAAACCAAATCCGAGAATCGGGACTAGCGGATATAAAGGCGTTCTGAACTCCAGGTCATTCACGTTTCCGCCTTCAGCGAGGAAACGTCTGCGAAAGAAAAATTGCGACGCACAAATGGACATCCACGCGACAACTGTCACCATGCCCGAGATTGAGATACACCATAAATACACCGTTTCTGCAGCCATGACACTTGTCAGCAGCGAACAGCCGGAAATGCCGAGTGTAATCAGCAAGGCATTCATCGGCACGCCTTTTTTTGTCAGTCTGGTGAGGAAGGACGGGCCCATTTGATTTGATGAAAGTGACCACATCATGCGCGACGCCGCATACAAACCCGAATTGGCAACAGATAAAATCGCCGTTAAGATGACAAAATTCATGATATCAGCCGCAAATGGGATGCCGATTTGATCGAGCACCGCTACAAACGGGCTTTCAATGACCCCCGCTGTTTTATACGGAAGAATGGCAACCAAGACGAACATAGCAAGCACAAAGAAAAACAGCGTGCGCCAAATGACATTTCGAATGGACTTTGGCAGTGTTTTTTCCGGGCTTTCACTTTCCCCTGCTGCAATGCCGACAAGCTCCGTCCCCTGAAAGGAGAAATTCACCATAACCAGCGTAAACATAACGGCCAGCACCCCATTAGGGAAAAGGCCCCTATCAGTCATAAAGTTAGACAAAAATGGCGTTTCCTGTCCGCCTTTAAAGTCAATCAAACCAAACACAGCAGCGCCCCCGATCACGATAAATAATACGATCGCTGCCACTTTGATGCTTGAAAACCAAAATTCCATTTCGGCAAAGCTTCTGACAGACAGCGCATTAATCAAAAAGATGACGATGCCAAACACGAGACACCATATCCAGATCGGAACGGAGGGCAGCCACCTTTGCATCAAAATGCCCGCTGACGTGAGCTCCAAGCCTACTGTATTCGCCCAGCTGAACCAATACAGCCAGCCGATCATAAAGCCTGTCGACGGTCCCAGAAATTTAGTGGCGTAGGCCTGAAACGATCCAGCCACCGGCATGGCAACAGCCAGTTCTCCTAAACAAAGCATGACAAGATACATTAAAAATCCGCCGATGATATACGCGGCAATGGCGCCGAGCGGTCCCGCCTGGCTGATGGTAAAACCGGAGCCTAAAAATAGCCCGGTTCCAATCACCCCTCCCAAGGCAATCATAAACAAATGCCTGCTTTTCATGCTGCGCTGCAATTCGTTTTTATGATTCTGCATCATCCTTCTCCCTTCGTTTCTTGTGTCGCGATGGTCATCCGGTAGCTTTGCAAAAGGTGAACAGTGGTCTGCTGAATGAGGTGGGGCAATACGTGAAATGTGTACGGTTTATAGACTCGTTCTGTCCATTTATGGCCATCTTTCCCGTACACGCCCATGTTGATGGATGGAATATTCAGCTTGCGTATATCCTTGAACGGAATGGTTCCAATCATATTCCATCCAGGGAAGTTTCTGATAAAGGAATCAATTTCTCTATCGGTTTCGTGCAGCGATAAGAAACTGCCGTCTGCCAAGTAGGGGAAAAACTTTTTGAAGACAAATGTTTCGCCTGTCGATTCAGCGGCTTTGTCTGCCGCTTCTTTAATTACATGCTGCAAAAGCTGATCTCTTGCGCTATCTTCTTTTAAATAGTTATGCGGCAGGTAGGGAGGTGCGTAAAATAGAATGACTTTTGCGCCTTGATCGGGGTCAAGCTTTTGAAGCTCTTCGATTGCCTTAAAGCATCTTATACGAAGTTCAAGGTGCTCATTGGCTTTGAATGTCTGCTCGATACACTGCTCAGGATCTACGCCGCGGCTTCTCAGCTTTTCTAAGTATTGCTCCAGACTGTACACTTGAATGTCCCATGATAAATGTTTCTTCGGAAGATTGGTTCTTTTTACATATTCTTCGTAATAATCTGATAATTTTTGCTCTGTGTCCCGGCACGCTTCCTCAGCGACTTCAATAAGCAGGTCCATAATTTCCTTTGCTGTTCTTTCATAAATAAAATAATTGAAATACAAGCAGCTGCTGACAGCCGTTTGCACATTATAGGCTTCTTTGTTATCACGCTGATACAAACAGGATGGGGGCAGAACCAACTCCCCTTCGATCTTTTCTGCCAGATGAATGTTATTGTGAAGACGGCTTGTGATTTCAGATGAAATCACATTTGGATCAATCCCTGCCAGCGTATCGCCAACATGGACTTCCCGCCCGTAGATGTAAAAGCAAGGCAGCAGTTTTCCAGCGGCTCCGGTGTAGATATATCTTGTCTCATCTCCATCGTAAAGCGGCGTAATAAAATCTGTATTAATAGCAGCCAGATAGTGAAGCTGTTTTTCTTTTTTGAGCCGGTTCAGCTCTGAAATGCTGGCAAGAACGCCGGAATGCTGACTTTCCTCATCCGGATTTGCCATAAACAATAGATTTCCCGGCAATGTATCGAGGTTCTCTAAAAAATGCAGGAGATTGGCTAAATGAACGGCGATGCCGCTTTGCATATCGACAGATCCTCTTCCGAACATCCACTCGCCCGATTTGGCATCCCGCTGAACGTCTTGGTCGAACTCATAACGGCTGAAGTACGCGGCCAATTTTTCACAATCAAAAGCGATATCCTTTAAAGGGCCGAAATCTTCAATTCCGACTGTATCCAGATGGGCATGGTAAATGACAGTATTTCGGCTTTCTCCATGTCCTTCAATAAACGCAAAAATATTTTTGCGATTGTATGGGTCGTTCGGAATGGCCTGTTCCCATACATGACTAGGATTTTCCTGAAAATAAGGGTAGCTCATGATCACTTCTTTGATAAAATCTGCTTTTGTCCCTTCTCCGACAGTGCCGTTCACACTGCTGAGACTGACCAGAGATGTTGTCAGTGCCTCCACTCTTTCAGCCGGCTTCATGTGACTGATTTTTGTATACAGCATAAATTATCCTCCTGATCAAAAAGTTGAAATCGTGCGATCCGCTAAAGAATCGCACGATTTTATTTCTCTCAAATCAAAAAGCTTCGGACGTTGTTTTGGCTTGCATATGAAGAATTAAATAATCCGGGCCGCCTGCTTTTGAGTCTGTTCCGGACATATTAAAACCGCCGAACGGCTGATAGCCGACAATCGCTCCGGTACAGCCTCTGTTGAAGTATAGGTTTCCGACATGGAAATCCTCACGCGCCCGTTCAATGTGCGCACGATTTTTCGTCAGCAGAGCGCCTGTTAATCCGTATTCCGTGTTATTTGCAATCTCCAGCATATGATCGAAATCACGCGCTTTGCAGATCGCAACAACCGGGCCGAAAATTTCTTCCTGCATCAGGCGCGCGTTTTCATCAACATCTGCAAAGATCGTCGGCTGAA
Source organism: Bacillus sp. SN1 (assembly GCF_002796895.1). Lineage (NCBI taxonomy): Bacteria > Bacillati > Bacillota > Bacilli > Caryophanales > Bacillaceae > Bacillus > Bacillus sp. SN1. The sequence continues at coordinate 342,291 of NZ_PHIE01000002.1, read as the reverse complement.
TAAAGTAGCCTTTTGAATCATCGCCTTCGCCGCCGGCCAACAGCTTGCCTTCAGATTTGCCGATTTCAATGTATTTCATGACTTTGTTGTAGGACGCTTCATGGATCACGGGTCCCATATACGTATCAGGATCTTCCGGATTGCCGAAAGCCAGCGTTTTGGTCAGCGCCACAGCTTTTTCCACCACTTCATCATAGACATCCTGATGGATGACCGCGCGGGAGCCTGCTGAACACTTCTGTCCTGAATATCCAAACGCTGAATACACGATAGAGGATGCAGCAAGGTCAAGATCAGCGTCTTTGTCGACAAGCACTGTGTCTTTTCCGCCCATTTCAGCAATGACCCGTTTCAGCCATTTTTGGCCCGGCTGCACTTTGGCAGCACGCTCATAAATCCGGCAGCCGACTGCACGGGAACCTGTAAATGAGACAAACCGTGTTTTCGGATGCTCCACTAAGAAATCACCAATTTCCGCTCCATCTCCCGGAATGTAGTTCAGAACGCCGTTTGGCAAGCCCGCTTCCTCCATGACCTCGACAAATTTTGCAGCTACTACGGGCGCTGCGTCAGCCGGTTTTAAGAGAATCGTATTTCCTGTCACAATTGCTGCCGCCGCTGTTCCTGCCATAATCGCAAGCGGGAAATTAAATGGAGAAATGACAATGCCGACGCCAAGCGCTTCGTAATGGTATTGATTGAACTCGCCTGCCCGGCTCTTCACCGGAGCCCCTTCCTTGAGGTTTAACATTTGGCGCGCATAGAACTCCAAAAAGTCTATCGCTTCGGCCGTGTCCGCATCGGCTTCCTTCCACGGTTTTCCCGCTTCCTTCACAAGATAGCTTGAAAATTCATGCTTTCTTCTGCGCAAGATAGCCGCTGCTTTAAAGAGGATATTCGCGCGGTGCTCCGGTCTTTGTTTTTTCCATGATTCAAATGCCTGCAGTGCGGCTTGCATCGCTTTTTCAGCAAGCTCTTGATCCGCTGTTGATGCGTACCCAATCACCTCTTGTTTATTTGCCGGGTTAATGGAAACAATTTTGCGGTCCGTTTCAATTTTTTCTCCATTTATCACAAGCGGATAATGGTTGCCGAGCTGAGTGTTTACAAATGCCAATGACTCTTGAAATGCTGTTTTATTCTTTGCTTCTGTAAAATCAGTAAATGGTTCGTGCGCGTATGATACTGTCATATGTAGTCCCCCTCATGTCATGAAATATGTCTTCGCATGAATAAAAATGCAAGAATCATGCCAATATTTTGTCTCTTCCTGAAAAAACTTGTTGAATTGTACAGAAATTTGTCTAACAGGAGAACACCATTCTCTATTTCCAATCATGAAACGCAAATTTTTTTTGCGATTTTCGCTCTGACCGCAAAGAATAAATGCAAAATTATTTTGCGCCAGAAGGGGATATCTCCCCTTCCGAATTTATACCCACCCGCGGAATCGCGATGCTTCTGCCGATTTTCTGATGCCCGTCATGTAAGCCGCCAAGCGCATATCCACTTTATGTGTTGCCGCTGTCTGATAAATCGTTTCGAACGAATTGACCATGACGTTTCTCAGTTTTTCTGCAACCTCTTCTTCTGACCAATAATATCCTTGGTTGTTTTGCACCCATTCAAAATAAGAAACCGTGACGCCGCCGGCACTCGCCAGAATATCAGGCACGAGGAGCACGCCTCTTTCATTCAGGATCTTAGTGGCATCAATGGTTGTCGGGCCATTCGCCGCTTCGACGACGATTGACGCCTGAATGTTATGTGCGTTTTTGGCTGTGATTTGATTGGCGATCGCCGCTGGCACTAAAATATCGCAATCCTTTTCAAGCAGCTCCTCATTTGTGATGACGTCTGTAAATAAATTGGTGACCATGCCGAAGCTGTCCCGCTTATCGAGCAAATAAGGGATATCAAGGCCGTCCGGGTTGTAGAGCCCGCCATGGGCATCCGAGATCCCGATCACCTTCGCGCCGGCATCATGCATGAATTTGGCCAGAAAGCTGCCAGCGTTTCCAAAGCCCTGTATGATGATGCGCGCGTTTTGCAGCTTGATCCCTTTTTTCTTAACCGCCTCTTCAATACAAATCGTGACGCCCTGTGCCGTTGCCGTTTCCCGGCCTTGCGATCCGCCTAAAACGAGCGGTTTCCCTGTGATAAAGCCCGGAGAATCAAATTCCCGCAGCCGGCTGTACTCATCCATCATCCATGCCATAATTTGCGAGTTGGTGTACACATCGGGAGCCGGAATATCCTTTGTCGGACCGACGATCTGGCTGATGGCACGGACATACCCCCTGCTCAGCCTTTCCAGTTCTCCAAATGACATGGTCCGCGGATCACAAATAATACCGCCCTTTCCGCCGCCGTAAGGAAGATTGGCAATCCCGCACTTGAGCGTCATCCAAATGGATAATGCCTTTACTTCCTCTTCATTGACTTCAGGATGGAAGCGCACGCCTCCCTTTGTCGGACCAACCGCATCATTGTGCTGCGACCGGTACCCTGTGAACACCTTGACGCTGCCGTTATCCATTTTGACCGGAATGCGGACGGTGAGCATTCTCTGCGGCTCTTTCATGAGTTCATACATATCGCCCGGATAGCCCAGCTTTCGAAGGGCTTCCTTAATGATCGTTTGGGTAGACAAAAATAAATTTAGAGCTTCTTTTTCCTCATCTTTCGCGACTTGCTTTGCTGACATCTTTTTCACCTCATTGTTTTTTTGGCCACTTGAAAATGTAAGCGCTTTAAAAAATCAGCCGGCCAATTCCTTTCTTCAGTGGATTCACCCTTATGATCATGCAAGATCCGTACCAGTTTTTTTAATCAACAAAAAAAGAGACTGAAAACATCTCAGTCTCTGATTAAATCTATTCATTAACGAGGGTCAATCACCAGCTGCGTTTCAGCATAAAAACTGCCGATTCCCAAACCGTTTACAACATCACCTTTAATCGTGTAAGTGCCTGCGCGCGGAAGGGTTTTGCGCACCATGACAAGGTCAAATTCGGATGCCCCTAACAAATCAAGCGTAAGCGGGAGTCTGACAGTTTTTCCATCGTTTAAGATCTGTGTTTCTTTCAGCGTTCTTCCATTCACTGAATCTCTTGTTGTAGCATGAAACCCGTCGGGAAACCGAAATTCTACCGCACCAAGAGAAAGCACCGCATTTGGTTTATATGTCACTTCAATATCAGAAGTGGTCCACTCTTTTGTGCTGTTGATCGTTTTTGCCTCAATTGTTGCGGACTGCGCATGAGCTTGGCCTGAAGGAAGCAAGATTGATAGTAAGACAGCTGAACTGATCAATAATGAAGATACGAATGAAGTTCTTTTTAACATGACATTTCCTCCTCAAATCACTGTTGGGATTGGCCAGAGCGTCCTCTGCAGAAAAAGCGTTTTTTCGTAATTCGCGAATTACCAATTCTTTTTCTTAAAAATTAATCTATCATCATTTTCCATGGAAGTAAATGCTTTTTTAGGAATATTAACACTTGGAATCATTTGAGAATATCATCCTGTTTACACAAGGTTCAAATGGATGATTTTCTCTCTTTTTCTAGTAACATCATCCTGTTGTTTTCTATCTTTTAGCCCATTTTGAAAAAAGGACAAAAAAAGTCGAAGATGCCTCCGCTCTCCGATTGATCACGTTCCTATTTTTATCTATTTTCGGTATTCCAGTTAAAACCGATCGTTTCATCATTCCATGGAATTCTTTTTTCATCAGGCTGATCCGGGTTATACGACATGGTGGTGAAGTAGATAATCGTCAGCGGCGTCTCTCCCAGCACTCTGTACCCGTGGGCCACCCCTTTTGGGATCAATAACAGCATCGGGTTGTCTTCACCCATATAATAGACGTCAGTTTCTCCTTTTGTCTTTGAATCCTCTCGAAGATCGTAAAGGACAACCTGAGCGTGGCCGGTTGGGAAGAACCAGAGATCATCCTGCTTCTCGTGATAATGAAATGCTTTAATCACACCCGGATAGCTTTTCGACCAAGAGGCCTGCCCAAAATGCTCAAGAAGGTTCTCATCATCCCGAACCAGCTCGGCAAAAAAGCCTCTGTCATCACTATGCTTCGTCAATTTTTTCACCTTGACTCCATCAATCACGCGCACTGCTCCTTTCCTGTAAATATTCCCGTAACGCTTCCCGCCAATGGCGAGGGCGAATGCCGGCTTCTTCAATGGCCTGATGGCTCAGCACAGAGTAAGCCGGACGGGGCGTTTTGTTCCCGTATTCTTCTGTCGTGACAGGCAAAATGACTGTGGCCAGTCCGCTTTCTTCCATAATGGCCTTCGCGAATTCATACCAGCTGCATATTCCTGAATTGCTGACATGATAGATGCCCGGCGGATGGCTGAACAGCTTGATGACCGCTTCTGCTAAATCCTTCGTATAGGTCGGCGAACCAATTTGATCGCTTACAACCTGCAGCTCTTGTTTCGTTTCAGCAAGCTTCAGCATGGTATGAACGAAATTGCTGCCGCCATGTCCGTACACCCACGACGTTCTGATGATCGTGCTGTCTTTTGTCGCTAATCGAATCAGTTCTTCTCCGAGCTTTTTGCTTTTGCCGTAGATGGTGTTCGGATCGAGGGGATCGTCTTCCCTATAAGGCTGGGTTCCTTTCCCGTCAAAAACATAGTCCGTGCTGATATGAACATATTGAGCACCGATGCGGGTTGCCTCAAGCGCTGTATAATAAGCGCCGATTCCGTTAATTAAATACGCTTTATCAAGTTCTGTCTCGCATTTATCAACCGACGTAAACGCGGCTGTATTGACTACGATATCCGGCTGATAATGGCCAAACGAATGCCGTACTGAGCGCTGGTCGGCAATGTTCATCATCTTCTTTGTTAACGCAATGACCTCATATCCCGCTTGCTTCAGCTGGCGGCACAGTTCCAGGCCAAGCTGTCCTCCCGCGCCAGTCACCAATACCTTTGTCAATCGGATCACCTTCTCATCGGTCATTGTCTGTATACCAGCGAATCGTATGCGCAATGCCTTCTTCAAACGGCACTTCCTGCCGCCAGCCCAGTTCGTTTTTCAGCTTTGATGCATTGATCGCATAGCGCCGGTCATGCCCTTTTCGGTCTTCCACGTGGGCGAACAATTCCTCACAGCCCAGTTGCTTCATGATGATGCTCGCCAGCTCTTTATTCGTGCGTTCATTTCCGCCGCCGATGTTATACACCTCGCCGTCAGTTCCTTTTTCTAAGATCAGCTTGATGGCACGGCAATGATCCTCCGCAAACAGCCAGTCTCGGATCTGAAGCCCATCGCCATACAGCGGAACCGGAAGCCCTTGCTTCGCGTGGCGGATAATCGTCGGTATCATTTTTTCGCTGTGCTGATAGGGGCCGTAATTGTTGCTGCATCGTGTAATAATGGCCGGAAGCTTGTGGGTTTTCACATACGATAACACGAGCAAATCAGAGCTTGCCTTGCTGGCTGAATAAGGGTTATTAGGAGAAAGCGGCGTCGTTTCAGTAAACGCGGGATCATCAGCTTCTAAATCCCCGTACACCTCATCTGTTGAAATATGAATCAGCTTCTTGGCTTTTCCCCGCAGGACCGCTTCCGCCAATCGATATGTCCCCATGACATTGGTGGTGATAAACGGCTCCGCTTGGGAAATGCTTCTGTCCACATGCGATTCCGCAGCGAAGTGAATCACGCCGTCATAGGTCTCATCAAACGCCTGGTCGATATCCTCCTGAACGCTGATATCCCCTTTTATAAAGCGAAATCGGCTGTTTTCCTTTAATGTTTCCATTTCGTCCGGGTGGCTGGCGTACGTCAGTTTATCTAAAACGGTAATGCGCGCCTCCGTTTCCTTCAGCATGAGCTTTGTAAACGTGAGCCCGATGAAGCCGGCCCCGCCCGTAATTAAATATGATTTTGCCATCACTTTTCGTCCTGTCCTTTCTGTAAAGCCTTGTGTACAAGCTGGGAGGCGAGATGAAGCGATTCGTGAGTTCCGGCATCGACCCACCAGCCTGATAACACATCATACGTAAGCTGGCTGTTTTCGATGTATAGATTATTCACATCGGTGATTTCCAGCTCGCCGCGCTTTGACGGTGATATTTGTTCAATATACGAAAAAACCTCCGCATCATACATATAAATGCCAGTCACACAAAGGTTGGTCAGCGGGTGTGCGGGCTTCTCGATAATGGAACGAATCCGCTTGTTTTTCTCATCAATCTCAGCAATCCCGAAGCGTTCCGGATCATCAACTTCTTTCAGCAGCACCTTTGCTCCTTTTCTCTGCTGTTCAAAGCGCTCCGTAAAAGGCTTTAATGAATCTTCGAATATATTATCACCTAATAATAAAATAAAAGGCTCTTTTTTCGTAAAGCGTTTTGCATAAGACAGCCCATCCGAAATGCCCGATGCGGCTGGCTGAACCTGATAAGTGATTGTGACGCCAAGCTCTTCCCCGTTCCCAAGCAGTTTATAAAATTGCGGCATATGCTCTTTTTGGCTGATGAGTAAAATGTCTTTTATTCCGGCTTCCTCCAGCTTCATAATCGACCAGTAAATCATCGGATACGGGCCTACAGGAAGCAAATGCTTGTTGACGGCTTTGGTTAAGGGCATAAGGCGTGAGCCGTTTCCTCCGGCTAAAATAACACCTTTCACATTAACACTTCCTTACATGCATTTTTATACCTTTTGATCATACAAATCTTGAAGAATAGCTGATACCCGCTTGAGGACTTGATCGGCTGCGCCAGATTTTAAAATTTCTTGCAGCCTGGAAGGCGGGTGAAGAATAAGATAATCCTATCCTTCATAGATGCGGGTGTTTCCTGCTTCTGATATTGCCGTAAATTCCGTTGATGAATCAGTTATTCACATCTGTTTCCGCCTTTATTTTCCTTTACAGATCACGGGCGCGCCGAGTATATTAAACAAAAGCAGATCAAGTTTCTTGCTTTTTATTTCCCGGAGAATAAATTCGTGCCGCTGCATCAATCATCGCAAAAGCCTGGCATTCCAGCCTCGGCAATTATAAATACAGGAGCGTTTTTGCCCACAGTGTTTCAATCTGAAACTCTGCCATTATTTCGCTTCCTTGCCCGGCCAAATATGATAATAGTAATACGATTGTTCAGCTGTGAAGCCCATTCTTTCATAAAGGCGGATCGCCCTTACATTGTGAAGCTGCGTCCCCGCTGTTACCGTCTTATGCTTCTGGGTCTCCGGTTGTTCTATAAAATTCGCCAATAAATGAAACGCGATACGTTTTCCTTCAAATCCCGGCTTCACAGCCATCAAATCGAGAATACATTCATCGCCTCTTGACAGGCATTGAAGATAGCCGATGACCTCGCCATTGTGCTTAGCGGCAATATTGAATGCCGCCCTTCCATTGAGATTGTTTCGTGTCCACTCCTGAAAGATCTTGTTTGCTGCTTCGCGGCTGAGATGAGGATCTTGAAAATATCTGCTTTTTGTAAACGAGTCTCGGGCCAGCTCACATATCGCTTCTGTGTCTCCGGGCTCAGGCGGGCCCAGTTCAAAAAATGGCGGTGTTTTGTCATAAAAAGACGGGGGCTTTGCCAGCTTAAGCAAACTGCCGACAAAGTAAGAGGATGGCTGCTGCTGTATCACATGCGCCGCTCCGATATCTTCAGCCGGAACACGAACAAAGATAAAATCAGTTTCATCCATTTGCCGTACAGAATAAAAGGCTTGAAACAGCCTCTTCAGCTGCCCAGTGCTGTTTGCCGCAAGAAGTTTGACGTTCATGACTTTCTTATGAAGCATCCGGCTTTCCCACAGAGAATCTTCGTAAAGCAAGACGCCTTGGAGCCTGCTGTTTTCAAAAAGGCCGAGGGAAAATTGATACGGAACGTCCAGTGTAAGCTGCCTGCTTTGGAGAAATTCCTCAATCGCCTCTTTGGAGACATTTTCTTTTACCGTATACACTTAACCAGCCCCTTTTCGATATCCCGCTCAGCTTCAATGACATCCTGTACATCTTCGTCCGACTTTGATGGATAGAGGGAGTGACAGGGTTCGTTTATAGTCATTCATGGCGATCGGGAGGTCCGCTTCCTTAAACCCGAATCGCTTTTGATCATACGGATGAATATGCACTGGGATAAAATGAACGCTGCGCGTGCTATCTGCCTGTTTTTTATCAACTTGCAAAACATATATAAATGCCTGGCGGCAAACTCTTTTTCAAATTGCTGAACCTTCGAGATTTTGAAGAGCCATCCCGATTCCAGCGTTTCTGCGACCTCCTGAATTTCTTCCTTGCTGATGTCTTGCGCGCCTATCGCTTTATTCAATATCTTCCCGCCTGTAATCAACCCCTGTTTTGGCTTTCAGTTCAGCAAATAGAGCGTTTGTTGATTCTACCACCGGATAATTGGCTTCTAAAAAAGCCAGACGCGCCTCTTCTGCTTTTTGGTGCACGGCGGGACTTCGAAGAACCTCAGTCAAGGTGCGCGCCAGTTCATCCGGCTGATCAAACATAAAATCACCAAGAGATTCATAGTACGGATACGTGCGGTTTCCGGATGATTTCCCGATCAGCACAGGCTTTTGAAACAGCATGGCTTCAAGTCCGACTGTTGAGGTTTGCGTCACTGCCGCGTTAGTATACGGAAGCAAATCATACAGATCAAGCTCCTTTTTGATGACTCTGCATGCTTTATGTTTTTTCGCCGCGGCGTAATACAGATCAAGCTTGTTTTTTCCGATTTCCCAAGGATGGGGTTTGATGATAATTTGCAACTGTTTCTGATCAGAAAGCCCTTCTAGCACACCGGAATAAAAATCATCTGAAAAGGGCTGGGTCGCAATGAGCACGATTTTTTTAGACGGATGAAAAGCGAGTTTTCGATAGAATGTGGACATGTCCATAGGGGTTCTGTTAAAAATCTGATCGAAGCGGGGATGTCCCGTTATAAGAATCTGCTCGGGTTTACAGCCTTTTCGTATATACCACTCCGCTTCATACGCACCAAAAACGGCTTGATAGGTTGTAAAAACAGGAATGAAGGCTTCATCTCCCATCAACGCGCCATGCTGAAGACAAATGCTGACGGCCCCTCTCCTTTCACACATGAGCGCGAGCACCCTGCTGTAAATGTCTTCTGCCGTTCCGACGACAACGGCCGAAATCTTCTCCTGCTCAAACAGCGCATTAACCGCATCAATGGCCTCCATAAATAAAGGAATATCTTTGAAAAGCCTGTCGCGAAATGCTTGATCACCGAATGCCGGGTGGTCATCAAAAGCGGCGAGAATCGAAACGGCTGTTTCGAGATACGGCTTCGGATCGCCTTTTTGGCATGATTCCGCAAGTTCACGCTTGCTAATGACAGGCAGATCACAATAATCCGGCAAACTCCATCTGGCCAAAACAGCTGTTTTTTCAGGATCAAATTGATAGTAATTTTCGTTTGAAAAACGCAGGTAATCAAAATGCAAAATGACTTTCCCCTTAACAGGTTCATCATTTGTTTTGACCATACTTTGTATTTTTTCATTAAAAAACGGCTGAATTTGTCCTTCATCGACATACTGATCCACCGGTCCGAATAACTCCGGTTCTTCTTCCATCATCACTCGCAGCTCAGGGCTGATGTATTGATAAAAATTACTGATAAGCCCAAGAGGAATCCCCTTGTAGCGAAGTCCGTCAAAAAGCTCCACATACTTCCTGTACAGCACCCAATAATTGCTTAAATAGGCCGACAAACTCTCACCCCATTCCAAGCTTTTTTAATGATTCACGCAGTTCGCGGCAATTGCGCTGCGGAGGAAGGTTCCGGACGAATTCATTTTTTTCTGATTCAAACAGCTGAAAGTGAATCGATTGGTCGGTAATATAATTTAGATCCAGCTCCTCGGCCAGCGGGTAAAATGGATAAAAATGATTGACTCTCCAAAAGAAGCGGGCATCACCGATCCGGTAAAATGCCGGGCTTTCATCCCAATAGGAGCCAAACCTTTCCTTCACCTTCTCAAGCACCGAGTATCTGTGCATCACCGAGCAATGATCGATGGCGCACGGCGCGTTCCACGTCACTTGAGCGGCAGGCCTGACAGTTTCTTTTACAATATCGCGATGCTCGTTTAAATGATAGGTTTTGGAGGCTGAGTAAATCACAGCCTTTTCAGGATGAGCATCGAGCTCCCGCACCATTTTCAGGAGGCGGTCCGGCATATAGATGTTATCATCCGTCGCATAGGTGATATATTCACCCTCCGCCATCTCAATCGCCTGATTGATCAGCGCCGCGTATCTCGTTTTTTCCGTTCTTTCCTTCACTCCAGATACATCGCTTTGATAAAAACGCACTCGGTTATCATTCAAAAAAGGACGGATTACATTCAGCGTCTCTTCATTGGAGTTGTCATCCATAATAAACAATTCAAAATCTGAAAAGGTTTGTGAGAGTATGCTAGAAATGGACTTTGCCACATAATCACTTTTGTTATAGCTTGTCATAATGACTGACACTTTCGGCAAATCCTACACCTCCTTCTTGAAACTTCACACCTGAAACTAACGTTATCTTATGTTGCTTATTCGCAAGTTGCGCTAGGAATACAAACCAATATGCGAAAAGTTTGTGTATGTCTATAAAAAACAGCGGCTGCCCAGGTCGAAATCTGTGCTGTCCACTGTTCTTTTTCCGCATATTCCAAGCATCAGCCTCATAAGGTGAAAGAGATAAAAATTGCACCAGCGACTAAGATCGTTTCCATCGGAGGTGAGTCATCGCGGAGCGTTCATCTATACATCCGGAACATGTCCTGAATGGTTTTCATAAAAAGGAGGAACGATATGAAACCGAAAAAAAATCAATATCAGCAAATGCAGGCATATGATAATATGCAGGTGTATCAGCCTCAATTCGGCGCCAATCCATACCCGCAGCAAGGCCAAGGCCCACAAATGCAGACGATGGGAATGCAGCAAATGATGCCAATGCAGCAGGGGCAACAGGGACAGCAAGGCTTCGGATTCCCCGGCCAGCAGCAGGGCGGCGGGTTTCAAATTCCCTCGGGGCCGACACCGTCAGCGCCGGGCCAAAGCGTTCCCGGTATGCTGCCTGTAGAGGAATCATACATTGAGAACATTTTGCGCCTGAACAGGGGAAAAACGGCGACCATCTATATGACTTTTGAAAACAGCAAGGAATGGGGCTCAAAGATCTTCCGCGGCGTCATCGAGGCTGCGGGCCGGGATCACATTATCCTCAGCGATCCGAAATCAGGAACACGCTACCTGCTCCTGACAATCTACCTCGATTACATTACATTTGATGAAGAGATTGCGTATACGTATCCATATTCCATGGCGTCCTATTCGCCAAGATAAAGAAAAAGCCAATCACTCATTTGATGAGGATTGGCTTTTTTGTTTATAGATATTTGACGGCTGCGACAACGATCATAATCCAAGAAATAATAAATGCCACACCGCCGAGCGGGGTAATGGCCCCGAGGATGGAGATTTGCGTTACACTAAGAATATATAAGCTTCCGGAAAACAGTACAATTCCCGCAAACATCAGCCAGCCCGCTGTCGTGACACTGCCTATGCCGGATAATTTATCGGCCAGAAACGCGACAACGAAAAGCCCTAGAGCGTGATACATATGATACTGCACACCTGTGTGCCAAACCTGAAGATATTTATCAGGAATTTTCCCTTCTAATCCGTGAGCGCCAAATGCTCCGAGTCCCACGGCAAGCAGGGCGTTAATGGCCCCTAATATGATAAAAACTTTCATCTATCTCTCCCGCCTTTTCGTTAAACTCATATCATTTATCTTATCGCACCTGTACCAAAATTCAATCTTTGTTCTCCGATGACACGAGATTGTCGGATTTTCTCCTGCGCCAAAGCTGAAACTGGTCTGCCGCTATTGCAGCAAGCGTTCCTAATACAAGCCCGTTGCTTAATAGAGAAATAAATACCGGATGCAAACCCTTTAATGCAGTTTCAGGAACAAACATGATACCGACCCCTGTCAGCAGCGAGATGCCGATCACAGACCGCACCCTTTTCAGTTCTGCTTTCTCATATGAATCAAATTCCGCAAAGGCCAAGCCGCCCATTGCGGAGAACACAACAAAGTTCACCGCAAACCCAACAGGTGATGGCAGGCTCGCAAACGCATTCATAAAAAACGGGATCACACTGATCGCGACAACCAGAATGCTGCCGATCATAAAAGGTTTTTTAGAAGGCATTTTAGTCGTCTCAATAAAACCCGCGGCTCCCGAAATCGGAACCGGGGCAATGGCTCCCGTCAAACCGCTCAGCAGATGGCTGAATGAGGCGGCAAAACCGGCTTGGCGTTCGTGATGCTGTTCATCAGGCTTTTTGCCGAATTTTTTCACAGCGATGTCCACAACCTTCATGCTCGCCAGCATATTCACAATCAGCAAGATGGTAATAAAAATTGAGGTGATGACCAGGCCGCTGTTAAATAACGGGGTCCCAAAAGGAAACAGGGAAGGCAGCTGAAACAGCCGATCCGGCATTTCAATCGGCTTTGCCGCTCCGGCAGCCGCAAACAGCACCCACCCGCCGAACAGGGCCAATAAAATAGAATATTGTTTCAAAAACATAATGTTCGAATTTGTCATCATAAAGGCGGCGGCGACAACAACAAGCGCCAGGACAAATACAAGACCGTCCACACTGTCTTTTCGATAGCCGATTCCGAGAATTCCTTTTATAATCGGCTGACTCAGCTGCATCACAAGCAGCAATAAATAGACGCCGGTCACAACCGGGGTAAACAAGGCGGCAAGCCGGTCAATGACCTTGAAGACACTTAACAAAAAGAAACATACAGCGCTTACAAGAAGAGCTCCCTGCAAACCGCGCAATGTATCCCCATATGTCGCAAATACAGTTCCCGTCAGCCCGCCGTAGATCGTGTACACTCCCCACCACAAACCGGCGGGGCTCTCGTTGATCGGCAGTCTGTGGCCTTTCAAACACTGAATGACGGCGGCAATTCCCAGTACAAAAAAAGTGCTTTGGATCAATCTCGCAGAATCGGAGTGATCCAGATGAAACGACTGGGCAACCGCCACCGGAACAACAATCGCCGCAGCAATGATAAACGCTGTCCATTGCAGAGCGCCAAGAACCAATTTCACGTGAGCTCAACCTTTCTTATTAAAAATCAAATAAAGACTCTCCGTTTCCATCCTCTTCCTTCTTCTCTTTTTCCTGCTTTCGATATTTATTTAATCCCGCGCTTCCCATCATTTTTTCCATCATCAGCTGGTCTGTCGATGGCGGCGCGGCAGGACTCGGCGTGATGCTCGGCTGTATGCGGGGCGCGCTCGCGGCCTCCGGCTGATCCAGCACGACATCACACAAAGAACGGACAACCGCTACGTAACGCTTCAGCTCCTCATCACGTTCAGCCGCCTTTGCTTTTTTCAGCTCCTCTTCCATCTTTTGAATCAAAGCAGATATGTGAATGTTCATCAAGAACCCTCCAAAAAATAAATTCGTCTTCCTGCATTTTATCAAATTCCTGCCGTAAACGCAGATATGAGTTTATTATTTTTTCTGACAAACCTTGTGCATTTGACAAGCAGAAGAGATTTTTCACATAATAAATCACCATACCTTACAAAAAAGGAGAAACGGAATGAACAGCATCCCCTCTATCGTCAGCAAGCACAAAGCCTATTTTGCGGCGGGGCATACGAGACCGCTCGAATCGAGACTAAACATGTTGCAGAAGCTGAAACAAACCATCAAAACACATGAAGCCGATCTAACAGCCGCTCTCTATCAGGATCTTCACAAATCCGAACAGGAGGCATACACGACAGAAATCGGAATCGTGTTGGAGGAAATCAGCTTCGTGATGAAACGGCTGAGAAAATGGGCCAAGCCCAAACGTGTCAAAACACCGCTGAGCCATCTAGGCTCCAAAAGCATCATTATCCCTGAGCCGTATGGAACTGTTTTGGTGATCGCACCTTGGAACTATCCCTTGCAGCTGGCGCTTTCTCCCTTGATTGGCGCCATTGCGGCCGGGAACACAGTCGTTCTCAAGCCATCAGAATATACGCCGGCTGTTTCCGCTGTTCTTTCCAAGCTCATCAGCAGCGTTTTTCCGAGTGATTATGTCACTATGGCGGAAGGCGGGCCCGACATCAGCACAGCATTATTACAGCAGCCCTTTGACTATATTTTCTTCACCGGCAGCGTTGCCGTCGGAAAAATCGTTATGGAGGCCGCCGCCAAACAATTAGTTCCCGTCACCTTGGAGCTCGGCGGCAAAAGCCCCTGCATTGTCCATAAGGATGCTGACATACAACTTGCCGCCAAACGCATTGTCTTCGGGAAATTCACAAATGCGGGACAAACCTGCATCGCACCGGATTATTTATTTGTCCACGAAGACATCAAAACGAAGCTCACAGAAGAAATGAAGCGTGCGATCAGTGATTTTTACGGCCCTCAGCCCGAACAGAATCCGCAATACGGCAAAATCGTCAGTGAGCGCCACTATCAGCGGCTGCTCAGCTTTCTGAATGATGGCGTCCCGCTCACAGGCGGACAATCTGATCCTGATCACCACAAAATAGCGCCGACAATTCTTGATCAAGTGAAAGATGACTCTCCTGTGATGCAGGAGGAGATTTTCGGGCCGATTCTTCCGCTGTTTACATACAGCGATATCGGCGAAGTCATCGAGAAAATCCAGTCGCGCCCAAAGCCGCTCGCCTTGTATGTCTTCACTACAAACCCAGAAATCGAGCGGGCTGTTTTAGAGAATCTGTCATTTGGCGGCGGCTGTGTCAATGATACGTTAATGCACGTCGCGACACCGTATTTGCCATTCGGAGGCGTCGGAGAAAGCGGCATCGGCAGCTATCACGGATTTGACAGCTTTAACACATTTACACACAAAAAAAGCGTCGTCAAACAAACGAACCGCTTCGACTTCGCTTTTCGTTATCCTTCCTCCCAAAACGGCCTGCGAATGATTCGGAGGATACTTAAATAAAAAAGCGCAGAGTATCTGCGCTTTTTACAAATCCTTTATACACCAATCAATCGGTGCCTCTCCCATTTTCTCCAAGAACGCATTCGCCCGGGAAAACGGTCTGCTTCCGAAAAATCCGTTCCTTGCCGAAAACGGGCTGGGGTGCGTCGATTCAATGATAAAATGCTTGGACGTGTCGATCCGTTCTTTTTTCATTTGGGCATGCCGGCCCCACAAAATAAAGATCACCGGCCGCTCCCTTTCATTCAGCACGTCAATCATTCGGTCCGTCAGACGCTCCCAGCCTTTTCCCTTATGGGAATTCGCCTGTCCGCGCCTTACTGTCAGCACAGTATTCAGCAAAAGAACTCCTTGCTCTGCCCAGCTGACAAGCGACCCGTGATTCGGGATGCTGCATCCGATGTCCTGCTGCAGCTCAAGAAAGATATTTTTTAATGAAGGCGGCTGCTTCACACCCGGCTTTACGGAGAAGCTCAAACCTTGAGCCTGTCCAGGCCCGTGATACGGATCTTGGCCGAGTATCACCACCTTGACATCATCGTATGAAGTATAATGCAGCGCATTAAAAATATCCCGGCTGTCCGGATATATCGTTTGCTCCGCGTATTCCCGCTTCAGCATTTCTCTGAGCTCTTGATAATACGGTTTCTCAAACTCTTCCTTCAGCTGATTCCACCAGCTGTCCTGTAAAAGCTGTTTCAAGATTCAGGCCTCCCTTACGAACGATGAAGCCTGGAATAGACAGGCTTGCCATCCCAAACGATTTCACTTTTTGCTTCCCGTCTTTTCATATCAGGCTCTTCAAGCAGGACGGCAAAGTTTTTCGTCGGCAGTTCCCCGAGTCCGTGCTTTTCACTTAAACGGTCCAAATATTGTTTCCGCTTGGCGCCAAGGTCCGCGGACTGATTGTCTCCCGCGTCACTGAAGGCATAAATCACACTGGCGCAAGGGACACGCTTCACCCGGTACTCCTTCGCCGCGCGCAAATAAAAATCCCAGTCCCAATAATTGTGCACATCAGCATCGAAATACCCGATTTCATCATGCAGAAAACGTCTGTACATGCTGCCCGACGGCACGTATGTAGAGAACACTCTCATATCCTCATAGTCAGCGGTATAAGCAAACAGCTTTCGCGAAACTGGATATCTTGTTCCGTTTTTCTCTTCAAACGAAACAATTTCCGCATCAGAATGAACGAAATCGGCCGTTTCCATTTCCTTCGCCATTCTCTCCACATGTCCCGGCGTAAAGAAATCATCGTCATCACAAAGCATAATGCAATCGCCAGACGCCTCTTTTACACCGGCATTTCTCGCAGCCACATGCCCCGAGTTCTTTTCTAAATTGATGACAGCAATCGGCAGCTCCGGATACAGTGCTTTGACCGGCACGACCGATTCCCCGGCATCATTCACAATAATGATTTCATACGGCTTCATGGTCTGCTGCGAAATCGACTCCAGAAGCTCACACAAAGCCGGAATCCGATTATAGGTCACAATTACGATAGAAATCTTCATGATGCTCTCCTTCTCATTTTCATAGTCATGTACTATTAAAACATATATTGGACGGGAGATCAGTGGGAATATCCTACTGAAACAGGATGCTAAAATGATAGAAACAGCAAAGTGGCTCCGATCAAAAGCACCATGATCAATATCAGATCTCCTAGGACATGAAAAAGATCTTTCAGCCGGACGCCATTCGGAAGGATGAGATGCCACAGCTTTGATTGATAGACTGGAAGCAGCACCAGCGCATAAGAAAGACACAAAAATGTAAAAGCCGGCGGAACAAAAGCACAGCCTGCATCGTCCCAATTCCTTACGATGTCTTTCATACTGGATCCATCTAATAAAAACAAAGATATCATGATGGCCAGCAACACAAAGGACCCCAATTGAACCTCGAACAGACGCATTTTTTGGTTATACGCAAACCGGACCGCCCAAAACCAGACGTAAGCATATGAACATAACAGCATAAAAATGGCACCGGCTGTAAATGCGACATCAGGCAGCCGATCAAGCAGAAAAACAAAAGGCAAGCTGGCTAACATAGCCAAGAGCATGCAGCCGCCCGTAAACAAAAATACTGCCCCATGAGCTACAAAACCATATAGACAAGAGCTAATTTTCACAACATACACCTTCCTTACATAGGAATTCTATGTATATACCTAAAAAATCAGGCAAGCTGACGCCTGCCAATATAACAGCCCATTCGGCCGAATAACGGAAATAACAGCGTTGCACAAGCACAAGTTCCGACAAACCAAGGTGTCAGCAAGGATTGAAACAGCGCAACAGGAATCACATGAAATAGAAAAACAAGCATAAAAATGACGTTTGGCACCATGCAGATCAGAATCGTATGTAAAACAAGCTGTTCTCCGCGTTTTCCAAACTCCCTCACCCCTTGATACCCAATCAGCACCCAGTAGATGATATATGCAGCTAAGATTAACCACACAGAAACAGAAATGCCTTTCCATACTGCATGAACAATGGGTGATTCAATCCTGACATACATCATCGTAATGGCGATACCGACTGCGAATAGTGCGCTGTTAAAGAAAAGATGGAACATTAAAAACGCACGGAACGTTACAGGCTGTTCTTTCTTAAACGAAGAAACAATGTCAGCTGGTGTTCCAAACGCCTGCATTAAAGTCTGCATAGCTTCCTCTTCACTCTTCCCTTCCTGAAAAGAGTGGAACAAATGATGTTCAATATGGTTCTCAATCTCTTCTACCATCGTCTCTCCTTCTGGAAGCCCTTTAAGTCCATTTTTGATTTCATATAAATACGTTTCTTTATCCATTCTGCCCGCCCCGTTTCAGCATTCGGTCCATCATAGCGGAAAATACGCTCCATTCCTTCGTGCGTTCCGCCAGCACCTCTTTGCCTTCATCTGTAATCCGGTAGTATTTACGGTCCGGTCCTTTCTCCTGCTTCTCCCAATATGAAGAAATAAACCCTTGGCGTTCAAGCTTGTGAAGAGAAGGATACAAGGTCCCTTCTTTCATCTGCAGTTCATTTCCGCTGCGGCTTCCCATTTCTTTGACAAGCTCATAGCCGTACATCGGACGCTCGTTCAGAAGCGTCAATACCAATATAACAGTGCTGCCCTTCACCAGCTCACGATTTAACATCACAAAACCCCTACCTAGTTTTCTTATGTAGCATTTTACGAAAGCCCCTTGGTATTGTCAAATGATTCCTATAGATCTTCTATATTGTGATACAGAGAAAATCTAACTATAATGAAAGACAAAACACGATGGAGGTTCAAGACATGTCTATGCATAAAGCACTCACCATTGCCGGCTCAGATTCGAGCGGCGGTGCTGGGATTCAAGCTGATTTAAAAACATTTCAAGAAAAAAACGTATACGGGATGACCGCCTTAACGGTGATCGTTGCGATGGACCCGAACAACAGCTGGGACCACCAAGTCTTCCCGATCGATACTGATACAATCCGCGCCCAGCTTGCAACGATTACGGACGGCATCGGTGTGGACGCCATGAAAACAGGAATGCTGCCAACCGTTGACATTATCGAGCTTGCAGCAAAAACGATCAAAGAAAAACAATTAAAAAATGTGGTAATTGACCCAGTCATGGTTTGCAAAGGAGCAAATGAAGTCCTGTATCCGGAGCACGCCCAAGCCCTGCGTGAACAATTAGCGCCGCTAGCCACTGTCATTACGCCTAATCTGTTTGAAGCCAGCCAGCTCAGCGGCATGGATGAATTAAAGACAGTTGACGATATGATCGAAGCTGCGAAAAAAATTCATGCGCTCGGCGCTCAATATGTCGTCATTACAGGCGGAGGCAAACTCAAACACGAAAAAGCGGTTGATGTTCTCTATGACGGAGAAACAGCGGAAGTCCTTGAAAGCGAAATGATCGATACGCCTTATACACATGGCGCAGGCTGTACGTTCTCAGCAGCCGTGACAGCGGAGCTCGCCAAAGGTGCGGAAGTCAAAGAAGCCATTTACGCAGCGAAAGATTTTATTACCGCTGCCATTAAAGAATCCTTCCCGCTCAACCAATATGTCGGGCCAACGAAGCATTCTGCGCTGCGCCTGAATAACTAATCATAAACAAAAAAGGCTGCCTTACAGAGAGGCAGCCTTTTTTATATGACCGAAGACTTTTCACAGAAAAAACTGCCGATCCCATCGGCAGCCTGTTTATTTGATTTTTAAATGGTTCGCAGATTTCCTCAAAAATGTTTCTATCGACTGAACAAAAAGTGCATATTCCTTCATTTGCTCATATGCTCGCGAAAGAATTTCCGCCGTTTCACTGTGCGGCGTTGTCCCGCCAAGCATTTTTTTCAGCTGAAGCAGCACATCCTTATATTCTTCCCGCTTATCTTCAACTTGATCCGCAGCCTTTTCCAAACATTCCGGTGTTATCTTCTGTTCATGTATATTCAAGAAAACAACTCCTTTTACAGAAAAAAATAGTAGGTTATCGTTGAAGAATAGCACAGATGGCACAGATTTCACATAAGAAAATAGAAGGATTTTCTACATAAGGGTCCAAATTCCGACGTTCATTTCAGATTTTCCTGTCGAACTGGCTGTCACTTCATGATTTCCCGGGAAAGGAAAATATCTCGCACTGAAGACCTCTTCTCCGTTATTGACAAAGATTTCCACAGATGAAGCGTCGATAAACATGTGCACGGTATGCAAATCCTTGATGCAGCAATGTCTCGCTTCTGTTCTTTTTCCGTCGAAGCTCGTCCGCTCCAGCGTAACAATCCCCTCGTCCTTATGAAAAGAAAACGCAGCCGTACCGCGGATACTGATTGAAAAGCCAGACTCCGTATCAATGTCTTCAATCAAGATCTCAGCTCTTTCAGGGTTTTCAACTGGAAGCGTACCAGATGATCCATGCATGTTGATTTGCACTTTTTTCTCATTCCTGCGCATGGCTTTCAGCTCAGGCAGCGGCTGCTGAATCAGCTTCTGCCCAGATAGCGTCAGCTGTCTCGGCAGCGTCATACAGTGGATCCAGTGATAGTCAATCGTCGGATGAGTCCCTTCATCCTGATCAGGCACAGCCATCCACGCAAACAAAATTCGCCTTCCCTGATCGTCTTCAAGTGTTTGCGGAGCGTAAAAATCAAAACCTTGATCAAGCTCCGTAAAATCGCCATGCTTCAATTCAGGCTTGTTATAATCGAGACGCCCGATAAAATAACCCGATTGATACACGTTCTGATAACGAAAACCGCCAGTCTCAAGCCCTTGTGGCGAGACAATCAGCACGTCGGACCCCTGAATGGAAAACAAGTCAGGGCACTCCCACATGTACCCGAATTCGTCAAGCCCATTGAAGCCCGCGCCAGTTATCGGGCCGAGAAATCTCCACTCTGTCAGGTTATCAGAAGCAAACAAAACAGCGTGTCCTTGCATATTCTCCGTTTGTGCACCGACCACCATATACCATGTTCCTTCATGCTCCCATACCTTCGGATCGCGAAAATGCGGCGTGTATCCTTCAGGGAGGCGGGCGACGACACCCTTTTTCTCAAAGGACAGTCCGTCGTCAGATACGGCAAGGCATTGATACGTTTCCCGATTCCCATCCTGATCCCTGACATTTCCTGTGTAAAATAGATAGAGCCGATCGTCTTTCGCGACAGCGCTGCCCGAGTAGCAGCCGTTTTTATCGAACCAATCACTCGGGGCAAGCGCAATCTCTTCCCGCTTCCAATTCACAACATCCTGTGTCGTATAATGCCCCCAAAATTTAGCGCCGTGCCCCGTCTGAAATGGCTGCCATTGAAAAAACACATGATAGCTGCCCTTCCAATAAATCACGCCATTCGGGTCATTCAGCAGCCCAACCGGCGGCATAATGTGAAAATGCTGGCGGTGCGGATCGCTGTTCGCGATAGGCTCTTTTTTCTCCACTTCTTCATAAGCCCGGCGACGAAGCTCCTGATCATGTACTGTCATTTTTTCCTCTCCTCATCCTCATTAATCTTCATGATAAACGCTGCAATGAACGCTGACACTCCCGCAATGGCCATACCAATCAGATAGTTGATCAAGTTGCCCATGCCAAACGGCGCAGCAATGGCGATCATCGGAATACCCGTTAACCCGTAAGCGTTTGCAGCAACATGTGTAAAGACGACATATGCACCGCCCAATGCGCCTCCAATCATCGCGGCGATAAACGGTTTTCGGTAGCGCAGATTGACTCCGAAGATGACGGGCTCAGTAATGCCAAGAAAAGCGGAAAATGCAGCCGGAAGCGCGATTTCTTTTGTCTTTGCCTTTTTCGCCATAAAGAAGACGGCAAGCCCGGCGCCGCCCTGTGCGACATTCGCCATTGACCAGATTGGCAGCAAGTAGTTTTTGCCGATATCTGCAATAAGCCCTGCCTCAATCGCATGGAAGCTGTGATGAACGCCTGTCAGCACGATAAGTGAATACGTGCCACCGAAAATCAGACCCGCAACAAAACCTGCATGGTCATATACATAAGTTAAAGCAACCGTAATGCCGGAGCCAAGCGCTCTGCCCAGAGGACCAATCGCGATAAAAGCGACAAACCCGGTGACAATCACTGTGACAAAAGGTGTAACAAGCAAATCTACTGCATGAGGGACCACTTTTCTCGTCCATTTCTCTACCTTGCTCATCACATAAACCGCCAGCAGGACAGGGATAACAGTTCCCTGGTAGCCGAGAAGCGCGATATCGAATCCGAAAAGATTCATATAATCAGGTGTCGCTTCCGCCAATCCCCATGGATTCAAAAGCGTCGGATGAATCATGATTCCGCCGATAACCGCTCCCAAGTACGGATTGCTGCCAAATTCTTTTGAAGCGCTTACCCCGATTAAAATCGGCAAGAAAATAAATGCTGCACTTGAAAACATATCAAGCAGCTGCAGCAGCGCAGAATCCTTGCTCATCCAATGAAACGCATTGACCATACCCAGTAATCCCATTAATAGGCCGCTGGCCACAATAGCCGGGATGATTGGAACAAAAATATTAGAAAGCGTTTTCGCAAATCTCGCAGCGGGATTCATTTTTTCTTTTGCCGCATCCTGGTGATTTACGTGTTCTTCACGCTCAATATCTGCTTCCTTTGAAAAAGCATCGTACACCTTATTGACAAGGCCTGTTCCGAAAATGATCTGGTACTGGCCAGAGCTGCTGAAAGCGCCTTTGACGCCATCAAGCTCTTCTACTTGTGCTTGATCTATCTTTGATTCATTTTTAATCACTAAACGCAGCCTTGTTGCACAATGAGCTGCGCTGATAATGTTTTCTTTCCCCCCGAGAAGCTCAATGAGGCGTTTTGCAGTCTCTTTGTAATCCATCTGTTTCTCCCCCTTTTATTTAAACAAAAAAGACCTAAAATTCGCCAACGAAGAAAGGACACAGCGATCCTTTTTCATTTACGCAAATTTTAGGTCTTGCCTGCTTTACCAGTCACAATCCCGCTTATTCAGATTGAGAATACGCTTTCATCATAATTGATGACAGCGTTTTCGTCAACTGTTTTTTTAGTTAAAAAGTTTCATAAAACATTTAGACAAAAATTCGTAAAAATTAATTGTGAAACATTTCACAATATCATGCTATACTATGCTCAAATCAAAGAAAGCAGGAAAAGACAATGGAAACTCAAGCATTGCAAAAGGTTGAACAGTACGCTTTGAGAAAACAAAATATATTTGTTTCAAGCAAAATCCGATATTTGCTCCGATCCATTTTGGCCAGCATGTTTATCGGTTTTGGTATTACAGCCGCAAGCAAAACAGGCAGCTATTTCTATATGGCTGACTCTCCATTTGCATTTCCGGCAGCCGCTGTCACTTTCGGGGCCGCTATTCTGCTGATTGCTTACGGCGGCGGGGATTTATTTACCGGCAATACCTTTTATTTCACCTATACCGCGCTCCGAAAAAAAATCCGTTGGCGCGACACTCTGTACTTGTGGATGTCAAGCTATGCTGGCAATTTGATTGGCGCCATTTTATTTGCCATCCTGATCAGCGCGACAGGACTTTTTGAGGAGGCTTCTGTTCATTCCTTTTTGATTCATCTGGCAGAGCACAAAATGGAGCCGCCCGCTTCCGAACTGTTTTTCAGAGGAATGCTGTGCAATTGGCTTGTGTGCCTCGCCTTTTTCATTCCGATGTCTCTCAAAGGAGAAGGAGCCAAGCTGTTTGCCATGATGCTTTTCGTTTTCTGCTTCTTTATTTCCGGTTTTGAGCACAGCATTGCCAATATGTGCACATTCGCCATCTCACTTTTGATCGAGCACCCTGATACGGTGACACTGATGGGAGCAGTCAGAAACTTAATTCCTGTTACGCTCGGCAATCTGACCGCAGGAATTGTAATGATGGGCTGGATGTACTATACGCTCAATCCCGATAAATAAAAAAAACTTCCAGAGATCACTCCCTGCAAGTCAAAGCGGTTATTCCGAGAGATCTTGAAGACGCTGGACATGCAGCGTGATATAGCCGGCCTCGGACTCCGGCAAATGTAATTGATATTCATTTTTCAAAAACTCCGCCAGCTCCAGCGCACATTGATAGGCAAATGAATACTTTTTTTGGATGAAATAAAGCATCTCCTCGTCCATACGATGGAGCGCTTCATTTGATTCCAACCGGCTGACCGCGTATCGCAAATGCGTGACAAGGCGTTGATAGGAAATGCTGTTTTCATCCACCTTTCGATTAAAGTAGTTTTCTATTTTCTCTATCATTTCTTTGATCATGGTTGTATGCTTCAGCGCTGAATACATGCTCTCCGCATCCATCTTCGCCGTATGAATGTGAAGGGCAATATAACCCGCTTCATCTTCAGGCAGAGACACGCCCAATGTCTCTTTTACGTGTCCGATCGCCCACAGGCCGATCTCATATTCTTTTTTATAGAGCGCTTTTATCTCATGCAGCAATTTATTCTGCACAAGCAGCCCATTTTGAATCCTTTCGATCGCAAAGGACAAATGGTCAGAAAGCGCGATATGAATGTGGTCGCTCAGCGGCGACGCGAGCTCTCCTTCCGCATAACTGATGATATCCTCAGCTATTTCTATATGCTCCTCCGGCAGCGTTTGCAGGATTTGTTTAAATTTTTCATTCTCGTCGTGCACGACAAAGATTTTTTCTACTTTATTCATAGGGATGAGATCATTTTTCTTTTTTTGAAAAGCGATTCCCGGTCCCATCACAATTTTTTCCTGATCGTCCTCTTTTATTAAAGCCGCATTGTTGTTTAATACTTTATAGATTTTCAAGAGGCTATCTCTCCCGCCAATTTGCTTTTGACTGGGATTTTACCTCCTTTTGACCGCCATGTAAAGATGCGGGCCAGCTCTCTCCTGCTTTGGCGATTCTTTGAAGGCTTGCAGACATCTTCTTTTATAAAGCGCAGCGGCTTTCGCTTTCTGCTTTTCTTCCTCATTCACAGCCATCCGCCATTCATAAAACGAAACAAGTCCTGCGGCCTGCACCGCCGCTTTTCTTTGGTATGTACGCTGAGCCGAATAGACCGCGGCAGCCGCAGTTTTTCTGTCCGGCTTCACCCAGTTCATCAAAAAGACCATCCACACCCGTAAAGATACAAGCAAACGTTTCATAGAAAAACATCCCTCCGCTTCTTTTTGGCAGGCAGCCTTTTTTAGCAGCCCGTTTTCTCAGCCGCAGCCCGCGTGAAAAGACGGCCGATTTCTTTTCTCGCAAACTAGCGGCTCTAGCAAAACTCATGACTCTATAATAGACCGTGGAAAAAGAATTCTTTGTCACAATATGAGTGAAAAAACCAACTAGTTTTTAGAAGTTTTGTTGAAAGCTGAAAGAAATGAAATGAAATTTGGGGAACCGCATTAAAAACTTTATACACAAGTTATCCCAAAGATAAGAACAACTTAATCACAAGAGATATCCACATGTCCACAAACTCTATCTATATTTTGTATAGGAACATATATTCCCAACTATATATATACACAGATTTATTCACTTATACACAGGGTTCTGTGTATAACTCCTTCCTTATACACAAACGAAATCCAATAAATGGTCCAAATGACACAAGGATTTTTTTGAATTTTCAAGAAATATATACTAGATCTTTAACATTTTTTCTAAACACAAAGGGGGAAATACATTGAAAAATGGAATCATTCGCTTTCTGCTCCTAAGTTTTGTTTTATTTTTTACGTTATCCACAGGTATGACAGGAGTACAGGCGGCGCCGGTTTCTTCAAAAACGTCGGCTGACCTGGAAAAAGCCGAGGTATTCGGTGATATCGACATGACAACAAGCAAAAAAACAACCGTTATCGTGGAATTAAAAGAAAAATCCTTGGCAGAGGCGAAGGAAGCGGGAGAAAGCCAAACGAAAAGCAAGCTGAAAACCGCACGAACAAAAGCCAAAAACAGTGCTGTCAAAGCGGTGAAAAACGGAAAAGTAAACCGGGAATATGAGCAGGTATTCTCAGGCTTTTCTATGAAGCTCCCAGCTAATGAGATTCCAAAACTTCTTGCAGTAAAAGACGTAAAGGCAGTATACCCGAACGTCACCTATAAAACAGACAATATGAAGGATAAAGACGTCACGGTCTCCGAGGACGCCGTATCTCCGCAAATGGATGACAGCGCACCGTATATCGGAGCAAACGACGCATGGGATTTAGGCTACACAGGAAAAGGCGTGAAGGTAGCGGTTATTGATACTGGGGTTGAATACAATCACCCTGATTTGAAGAAAAACTTCGGACAATATAAAGGATATGATTTTGTAGACAATGATTACGACCCGAAAGAAACACCGAACGGCGATCCGAGAGGTGAAGCCACTGACCACGGAACGCACGTGGCCGGAACTGTCGCCGCAAACGGAACGATTAAAGGCGTGGCGCCTGATGCCACACTTCTTGCTTACCGCGTACTGGGCCCTGGCGGAAGCGGCACAACAGAAAACGTCATTGCCGGCGTGGAACGTGCTGTACAGGACGGAGCAGATGTGATGAACCTGTCTCTCGGAAATTCATTAAACAACCCGGACTGGGCGACAAGCACAGCGCTTGACTGGGCCATGTCAGAAGGCGTTGTCGCGGTAACGTCAAACGGCAACAGCGGGCCGAACGGCTGGACAGTCGGATCACCAGGCACTTCAAGAGAAGCAATTTCTGTCGGTGCCACTCAGCTGCCGCTCAATGAATACGCCGTCACTTTCGGCTCTTACTCTTCGGCAAAAGTAATGGGCTATAACAAAGAGGACGATGTCAAAGCGCTCAATAACAAAGAAGTTGAGCTAGTTGAAGCCGGACTTGGCGAAGCAAAGGACTTTGAAGGAAAAGATCTGACAGGCAAAGTCGCCGTTGTCAAACGGGGCAGCATTGCGTTTGTGGATAAAGCCGACAATGCTAAAAAAGCCGGCGCCATCGGCATGGTTGTGTATAACAACCTCTCCGGAGAAATTGAAGCCAATGTGCCAGGCATGTCTGTGCCGACGATTAAGCTTTCATTAGAAGACGGCGAAAAACTCGTCAGTGCCTTGAAAGCAGTCGAGACAAAAACCACATTCAAGTTGACGGTCTCAAAAGCGCTTGGTGAGCAAGTAGCTGATTTCTCTTCCCGCGGCCCTGTAATGGATACGTGGATGATTAAGCCTGATATTTCCGCACCAGGCGTCAATATCGTCAGCACCATTCCGACACACGATCCTCAAAACCCATATGGCTACGGATCAAAACAAGGAACAAGCATGGCATCTCCTCATATTGCCGGGGCTGTTGCCGTTATCAAACAAGCCAAACCAAAGTGGAGCGTTGAACAGATCAAAGCCGCCATCATGAACACCGCTGTCACCTTAAAGGATGGCGACGGAGAAGTGTATCCGCATAACGCCCAAGGCGCAGGCAGCGCAAGAATCATGAACGCGATCAAAGCCGACTCGCTCGTCTCACCCGGAAGCTATTCATACGGCACTTTCTTGAAGGAAAACGGAAACGAAACGAAAAAAGAAACGTTTACGATTGAAAACCAATCTTCCATTAGAAAGTCATACACACTTGAATACTCATTTAACGGCAGCGGCATCTCCACATCCGGCACAAGCCGTGTTGTGATTCCGGCACATAAAACCGGAAAAGCCACTGCAAAAGTAAAGGTTAATACAAACAAAGCAAAAGCAGGCACCTATGAAGGAACGGTCATCGTCAGAGAAGGCGGAAAAACCGTCGCCAAGGTACCTACATTGCTGATCGTCAAAGAGCCGGATTATCCGAGAGTAACATCTGTCTCCGTCAGCGAAGGGTCTGTACAAGACACCTATCAAATTGAAACCTACCTTCCTGCGGGAGCAGAAGAGCTGGCGTTCCTCGTCTATGACAGCAACCTTGATTTTGCAGGCCAAGCCGGCATTTATAAAAATCAAGATAAAGGCTATCAGTACTTTGACTGGGACGGCACAATCAATGGTGGAACCAAGCTTCCGGCTGGAGAATATTACTTGCTCGCCTATGCCGCGAACAAAGGCAAATCAAGCCAAGTTCTGACTGAAGAGCCTTTTACCATTGAATAATAAGAAGCCCTGCCGATCGGCAGGGCTTTTTCAGATTAATTCGCAAATGCCTCCTTCAACAAGCGGTATGAATGGAGTTTATCTTCAAAATGATGTGTAATTGTCACCGCCATGATTTCTTCTGCTCCATACGCTTTACTCAAAGCCAGCAGCTGCTCCTTCACCTGTTCTTTCGTGCCGACAATCATTCGATTTCGATTATCAGCAATTCGTCTTTGTTCATACGGGGAGTACGTATTTTCTCGAACAGCTTCAAACGAAGGAACTCCTTCTAAAGGAATGCCCTGTTCCCCTGCCAATAGCGTAAAATCAAGCACTGCCGCAAGCTCCTCTGCCTTCTCCTCCGTGTCAGCACAAAGAACAAAAACAGCGACTGCCGCTCGGGGCGTTTCTCCTAACACAGACGGCTTAAATCGTCTCTTATACTGTCTGACAGTATCCTCTCCGCCCTCTC
This sequence comes from Bacillus sp. SN1, assembly GCF_002796895.1. Classification (NCBI taxonomy): domain Bacteria; kingdom Bacillati; phylum Bacillota; class Bacilli; order Caryophanales; family Bacillaceae; genus Bacillus; species Bacillus sp. SN1. The sequence goes on along the minus strand of NZ_PHIE01000002.1, from coordinate 314,178 downwards.
CATTGATAAAGTGGGCAAACATATAGCCAGCGCCTGACTCAGCGGCGAGCAGCGCGCTTTCTCCAGATGAGCCAAGCAGCCACACATCCGGCGCGGTTGAAATATGCGGCGCAGCCGTCAGATTCGGAAAACGGTGTTTGTCATCCGCCAAATCATGCAGATACATGGTCAGCTCCTTGATTTGCTGCGGATACTGATCAGCATTGCGCTTCCCGCCGTCATTCAGCGCCCAGGATGCAATCGGCATTCCCCCCGGTGCTCTGCCAAGCCCGAGATCAATTCTTCCCGGTGTCAGCCCCTCCAGCACACGGAAATTCTCAGCTACTTTATAAGCGCTGTAATGCGGCAGCATGACTCCCCCTGATCCAACACGGATTCGCTTTGTTTTTGCCGCTATATGACTGATCAGCACCTCTGGGCTTGACCCTGCCAGCCGCTTTGAAAAGTGATGCTCAGAAACCCAAAATCTCTTATATCCAAAATCCTCAGCAGCCTGTGCAAGCGCAACGGTTTGCTGTAATGCTGTTTCTGCATTGCTGCCCTCTGATACTGGAGATTGATCTAATATACTTAATGAAATCATCCCTACCACCTCATCCTCATCGTATCACTGATCCCTTATTTTTTCGCCAAAGCCGCTCATACTGCTTATCAGTGTCTCCCGATCATTCGTCATTTATTTGTGACGGCATGTCTCTATTTGTCGGAATATGTTACACGTGAAACATAAAAACCCCTCCGAAGCGGAGAGGTTTGCTTTAGTTTTTATTAAAGCCTTTTTCTTTCACATAGTCATTTAAATACGTACGCGGCTTCTGCTTCATAAAGTTCAGAATCTGGTCAGACCACGTTTCCACACGCTGGCCGTTTGTTCTTTCTCTATAATAATCAGAAATGGTTTGATCATACGCATCCATCGTTTTGCGGAAATCGTCTGTGTTCACATTATACGTATTCTCATGATAGACCGCCTGTTTTGGCAATCTCGGTTTTTTGCCGGATAGGTTGGCAGGATGGCCCACTGCCAGACCGAAAAGCGGAAGCACATGGTCAGGCGTTTGCAACACCTCTGTCACCTTGTCCAGTTCATTCCGAATGCCGCCGATATAGCAAATGCCAAGCCCCATAGATTCAGCAGCAATGCTCATATTTTGCGCTGCCAGCGCCGCATCAATCAAGCTCACCATAAACATTTCCGTATTCTCGAGCAGCTCAGAGATATTTTCGCCTTTTTCCTCAGCTAGTTTTTGGTGGCGGTACAAGTCCGCACAAAATACAAAAAAGTGTCCGTTGTTCTCAACGTAAGGCTGATTTCCGGCAAGCACAGACAGCTCACGTTTTTTCTCAGGATCGGAAACCCCGATAATCGAATATGCCTGTACGTAGCTGGACGTTGACGCAGCCTGCGCACTTTTCACTAATGTATCAATTTCCTCAGCAGTCAAAAGCTGATCTGTAAAAGATCGGATGGACCGATGATTCAAAATGGTTTCAATTGTGTTATTCATCACAAGAACCTCCTTATCTGTTTTTATCATATCCGAAAAAAAGTGAACTCAAAAGCGAAATGCTCTGCAACAACAAAAAAGACAGCCTTGAAAAAGGCTGTCTGCATATTAAGAATTAAAGAGATAGCTTCTGTATTTCGTCAGCTGCACACTCGCATTATATACAATCCCGAAGCCGATCAGCGTGGAAAGTGTAGAGCTTCCCCCGTAGCTGACAAACAGCAACGGAATCCCGGTAACAGGCATAATACCGATGTTCATTCCGATATTCTGGAATGTGTGAATCACTATTAACGCCGTATAGCCAACGCAAAAGAAAGAAGCGAAACGGTTAAACGGATGTATTTTGTCAATCAGAACGACAAGCCTGTAGATTAAGAAGAAGAACATGATGACGACAAAGGCACAGCCTAAAAATCCAAAGGATTCACCTATTATAGAGAAGATGAAGTCAGTTGTACTTTCTGGAACATAAACCTTTAATTCAGAAATACCATTTCCCAAAATACCACCAGATCCTATAGCCATGATAGCTTGATCAACTTGCCACCCGCTATCATCATTCTGTGTCTCATTTGAATCAGAAACCCAAGAAGTAACCCTCTTAATTTGATATTCCTGTATTCCGACTGATTTTGCAGCGTCGGGAAAGTTTATCATTACTAATAAAATTAATGAAATGAGTAAGATACCTGAACCAGCAATGATTGTTATCAGTTTCCAATTGATCCCTGACATAAAAACCATTACAAGAACGATAAACATACATATTCCCGCAGTCCCAGCATCTTGCATTAGGATAAGACCAACAGGGATAACTGCGACACCCGCAATCTTTAATAACAGGTGAATATCATCTCTAAGTGTCCGTACTCCTTTAGGATTGGCTTTTCCGATGACTGAAGCTAGCATCATAATCAAACCAACCTTCATAAACTCTGATGGCTGTATGGTTATTCTTCCAAACCTAAACCAACTTTTTGCTCCTTTAATGACAGGTGCAATGGACTCAGGACTAATCTTTAGAATAATCAAAGATAAAATACCAATGATAAAAATATATAAACTTAATTTTTCGAGCTGTTCTAAATCAAAGTACAAAAGCACTGTGATGGCAATAGCTCCCAAAAGATAAAACACAATTTGCTGTATCCAATCCGTGTTCCCATACTGCCCGAATTGTCCAGCAGCATAAATTGATACTACACTTATAATAAAAAACACACCAAATATAAAAATCAAATCCCCCTGGTAAAAGGGGCTTTGCTGTTTCTTATATCGACCCATTCTATCCCGCCTTACATTTTCATCGGAAAATCACTAATGTTTATTATACATGAACCTCGATCAAGATGACACGTGAAGCTCGTTTCCTTTTATGTTTTTTGCGCATTTGCAACGCTTTTTCAGCTACACGAAATATGACGTATCATAAACCAAAACGTTTCGATTGACACAAAACTTTTCAAATGAAAAAAACCCCATTATAAAGGGTTTGGTTAAAAACTAATATACAATATGTGTTTCGTACCCAAATCGCTTATTCAGCATAGTGTTTCCTTATATAGAATCCGCAATAACATTTGTCCTTGTCTATACATTCTCCTAGAGAATACGTTTTAAAAAATAAGACGTTAGGTCCAGACCATTTCTGCAAAAACGTGTATCAATTTCTGGAAAACATGGTATAATAATTGTAACAGAATGTTCAAAAAACAATCACAAAACAGACACAACTCAGTTCCTCTATTTCATTTTTGTAAACGTTATCACAAAATGAAAGGAGACGGGTATGATGGACATGTTTTTTGCTTACTTACTGGTTGCCAGCGCAACGCCTCTCTTTATTTGGCTTGATAACAAAAAAGTCGCACTCTCAGCTATTCCGCCAATCATCTTAATGTGGGTATTCTTCTTCTTCTACGCAACAGAAAGCCTTTCTCCACTAGGACACACTCTCATGATTATCTTGTTTGCCGTCAACGTCATTGTCGCTCATATCGCCGCATTTATCATTTACGGTCTTCCGTATCTTCGCAGAAAGCGAAGCAGCTGAGGACAGCAAAAAACCCTCTTCTAACGAAGAGGGTTTCAGCGTGTCGACAAACCCTCGCATTCGTTGTCAGTCCTGCGCGTTGGTGCTCACGAATTGCTACATTCGCTGTGCTCCAATGCTCGTCCTTCCTAGACTTCAAGGGTTTTCAATCACGCTGAACAAATGATAAAATACCAAAAAAATTTCGTTTTGGGATTTTGCTAATAATAAAAACCCTCTTCTAACGAAGAGGGTTTTTGTATTATTTGTTGTGGCCTGAGTGCTCTGAGTGTTTAGCGCCTCCAGGAGGATTTCCGTCCATATGGTCACCATGGTGATAGTGAGCCGCGAAAATCCAGATGGATCCAAGCACGATAACGATCGCGCCGAAGAATCCGAACAGCGTGTTACCGACTTGGATACTGCCGTTTTCGCTCTCTGTCATGTGCATGAACATGAGAAGCTGCAGCGCCGCCTGAATGAAGGCGAAGCCGAAAATGATCCAAAGTTTTGCTGATGAGCTTAGGTCAGTATACACTGCAACCCATAGAGCCAGCAGGGTCAAAACGATAGACAGTGCAAAACCTACAATGTGCTTCCATGGAAAGTGACTGTGTTCAGCAGATTTGTTTGCCATTTTACAGACCCCCCAATCCCATGAGATAGACACCTGTAAAGATGAAAATCCATACAACATCTAAGAAGTGCCAGTACAAGCTTGAGATAAAGATTTTAGATGAAGTTTGCGGAGTTAAGCCGCGTTTCTTCAACTGAATCAGAATTCCTATGATCCAGAAAATACCGATTGTTACGTGAGTTCCGTGAGTTCCAAGTAAAACAAAGAATCCAGACCAGAACGCACTTGTACCGAGAGATGCTCCTTCATGTACATAGTGGACAAACTCGTTGATCTCACAACCGACGAAGCCGGCGCCAAGAAGAAGTGTGATAATTGTCCAAATGACTACGCCTTTTAAACTTCCGCGGCGCATTTCATGAACAGCGATCCCGCAGGTAAAGCTGCTGATAAGCAGCAAGAACGTCATAATCATTACCAGATTCACTTCAAACAGTTCGTCCGGTAAGACACCTCCTGCTGTTCTGTTTTGAAGAACGAAGAAGGTTGCAAATAGTGTTGAGAACAACACAATTTCTGCCCCTAAAAAGATCCAAAACCCGAGAATATTAAGTCTGCCGGTTTCAGATTGATATTCCATAGGCGCGTTAGAATTGCCGTGTTCTGCATGTTCCATAACTCACGCCTCCTTATTCGGAAATCTTTCTTTCCGTCTCTTTTATTTCATCAACACTAATGTAGTAGCCGTTGTCGTATTCGAATGAACGCAGAACCATGCAGAGCAGGACTCCGATCAATCCGACTACGCCCATCCAGTACCATTCAAAGACAAGTCCAAAGCCGGCGATACCGAAGGCAACAGACATAAAGAACGGTCTGCCTGAGTTGCTTGGCATATGGATTTTCTTGAATTTGCTTTCAGGGTATAACTCAGTTTTTTCTTCTTTCATATGATGGAATGCATCTTTAGATTTGACTTCAGGAAGCACCGCAAAGTTGTAATGCGGCGGAATCGCAGAAGAAGTCGCCCAATCAAGACTGCGTCCCACACCCCATGAATCTCCGCTGATTTCACGAGTAGAGTAGCGGAAGCTGTAGTAGATGTTATAGCAAAGGATTAAGAATCCTACACCCATCATGAAAGCTCCGACAGTTGAAATAAAGTTCAATGTTGTCCAGCCGTCATTCGGTCCGTATGTGTAAATACGGCGAGGCATGCCTTGAAGCCCCAAGAAATATTGCGGGAAGAAACAAATATTGAACCCGATCATAAAGATCCAGAAGAACCATTTTCCGATTCTTTCGTTCAGCTTGTGGCCGAACATTTTTGGATACCAGAAAATAAATCCGGCGAAACAAGCAAATACAGTACCTGCGATCAGCACATAGTGGAAGTGAGATACAAGGAAGTACGTATTATGGTATTGATAATCCGCTGCTGCCATCGCAAGCATAACCCCTGTAACCCCGCCGATAACGAAGTTAGGAATGAATGCAAGCGCCCACAGCATAGGCGTTGTAAAGCTGATTCGGCCTTTATACATGGTAAAGAGCCAGTTAAAGATTTTAACCCCGGTCGGAATCGAGATGGCCATTGTCGTAATTGAGAAGAAAGAGTTAACGGACGCACTGTTCCCCATTGTGAAGAAGTGGTGAGTCCAAACTAGGAAACTCAATACGGAGATGGCGATAATAGAACCAACCATCGCTGTGTAACCAAACAATTGTTTTCTCGCAAAGCTTGAGATAATCTCAGAGAAAATACCGAATGCCGGAAGAATAACGATATATACTTCAGGATGTCCCCAAATCCAGAACAGGTTCGCCCAAAGCATCGGCATACCGCCTGCTTCCAATGTGAAAAAGTGAGCACCGAACAAACGATCAAATGATAAAAGTGCTAAAGCTACTGTAAGTACAGGGAAAGCAAACACGATAATAACCATTGTGATCAGTGTTGTCCATGTGAACATTGGCATACGCATTAATGTCATGCCTTTTGTTCTCATTTTTAAGATTGTTACCATAAAGTTGATCCCTGTCATCAGGGTACCGATACCGGCAATCTGAAGTCCGAGGAGGTAGTAGTTCTCACCCGGTCCAGGGCTCATATCGTTACTTGCAAGCGGCATATAACTTGTCCATCCTGCGTTCGGAGAACCTCCGATAACGAAAGAGATATTGAAAAGCATCGCCCCTACGAAGAACGTCCAGAAGCTCAGGTTGTTCAAGTAAGGGAACGCAACGTCGCGAGCACCGATTTGAAGAGGTACAACAACGTTGATAAGACCGATTAGGAACGGCATCGCCATGAAGATGATCATGATTGTACCGTGAGTTGTAAAAATTTCATTATAGTGGTTTGAGTCTAAAAAACTGTTATTCGGAAGCGCTAGCTGGGCACGCATCATCAGACCGTCGACACCGCCGCGGAATAACATAATTACAGCAGATATAATATACATGATTCCGAGTTTTTTATGGTCAACAGTTGTTATCCATTCAGACCAGAGCCATTTCCATTTCTTAAAGTAGGTCAGTACAAAAATGATGGCAATGGTAGATAGTGCGATGGAAACTTGTGCGCCCAGAATTAATGGGTCACCTGTTACGAAAAATTCATCCCATTTGAATTTCATGCGGGCTTCCTCCTTTCCTGATCAATATCATTCTTCTGTATCATCAGACTTCTTAAATTCATTTTCCTTTACGTTTTCAAACGGATCTGTTTTAGAGTGCGGTGAAACAGCTTGGTAGCCAAGGCGTTTGCGGGCCTCCATCGCGTACTCTGCGTCTTGTCCGTGGTCAACGTATTTTAAGTGAGTAGAAGAGAACGTTAATTCGTCCACATTTTCAGGAAGCATTAATTGATCATACTTCTCTTTTGTCAGCTTAGGAGCCTCGTTTTGAGTCTTTTTCACCCAGCTGTTAAAGTCTTTTTCTGTTACAGCATTCACATCAAACTCTTGGTCGGCAAAATGTTCGCCTGTGAAGTTCGCGTTGCGGCCTTCATAAGTTCCCACTTCATCAGCCTGTAAGTATTGATCCATCAGCATTCCTGCCATCGCGTACTTTTGTCCTCCAAGCTGAGGAATCCATAGCGAAGCCATTGAATCTGCAGATGAGATTTTAAACAAGATTGGGCGGTCGACAGGAATATTTAAGTAGTTAACCGTTTCAATATCCTGTTCAGGGTAGCTGAATACCCATTTCCAGTCTACCGAAGTAGCGTAAACAACAAGAGGCTCTTTATCCTTTGTTGCTTCAGGAGCTTTTTCTAACGAATATATCGTCTGTACGGTTGGCACAGAAAGTGCAATGACGATTAAAATTGGGATCACTGTCCAGACTACTTCTAAGAACGTGTTACCGTGAATTTCTGGGTTATAAGATCCATTATCTTTGCCTTTACGGTCGCGGTATTTTACTAAAATAATGGTAAATAGAACAAAGACGACCCCGACGATAAACAGCATAAATCCGATAGATAACAGGATTAAATCACTTTGCTGATCAGCCACAGGCCCTTTCGGATCTAGTACTGAGGCATTGCTGCATCCCCCAAGGACGAAAACCACAGTTAACAGCGCAAATACAAGTAACGGTTTTAATGCTCTGAACAAGAAGATCACCATCCTTCCTATTGATGTAATAAATCTGAAGTGCATACTTCCTCAAAATCTTTTCTCTACTTTGTTATGCTATCAAAAAGTTCACTTATTAGCTTTATTTTTTTATAAACTTCATCCCAATTTCGCTTAAATGTCATAAAATCGACAAAAATTGCTCCAACTTTATTCACATCTATCGCTTAAGATGAAAAGTTTCTAGTTATTTCCGCATATAAGTAAAGAAAGATGATGAAGAACTAATTCTGACAAATAAAGGTTTACCACATTAAAAAACCTAGGTCAATCAAAAATTTCATTTTGTTAAACTTTCTAGAAAGGAATTAATTTTTCCTTGCCTAGCACCTTTTCACACGATTACCATTTTAACGCAACCAATATTGAAAGAAAAGGCTCATTAGAGCGGCGATATGCTCTGAACTGTTCCAACTTTTTATTAGCGCATCCAATTGTTTATCTTATACAAAACAGAGGAATGATATAAGCAAATAAATATAAAATAGGATGTGTTGTATGATGAGTTTTATTATTTCACTTATCGTCGCTATTATTATCGGATGGCTTGGCAGCCTGTTTGTAAAAGGAGATATGCCTGGAGGAATTATCGGGTCAATGATCGCAGGCCTTATCGGCGCCTGGATCGGACACGGGCTGCTTGGAACATGGGGGCCGAACCTAGCCGGATTTGCTATTATTCCTGCGGTGATCGGCGCAGCCATTGTTGTATTTCTAGTAAGCCTGTTAGCCAGAAAAAGAGGATAAGAGTGACAGCGCCCGAAGCGTCAGTGCTTTGGGCGTTTGCTTTGCCATAAAAATTAAAAAAGCCTCAACCCTAGCGGTTGAGGCTTTTGACTGGTTTGACGCCTAAATGGTCGATAAACCTGCTGAAGGCCTGTTTTCCTTCCGTTGTCTGTTTAAATACACCGGCGTGTTCAAGAATGCGCGCGAATACATGTCCAAGCTCTTCTTTTATGACTAGATCGGCATTCTCTTTTGTTATCGTTCTTTTTTCCGTAATCCGAAGAGCCCACTCCTTATGTTTTGCTGTGAGCGGATTTTGTTCTAAAGCTGATTTCGGATCAGCAGAGCAAAGCGCCGCTGCCGTTTCTTTCATTTCTTCCTGTAAACGGCCCGGCAATATCGCCAATCCCATGACCTCAATCAGGCCGATATTTTCTTTTTTAATATGGTGAACTTCCTGATGAGGATGAAATATTCCTAATGGATGCTCCCCATCCGTCCGATTGTTTCTCAGCACGATATCGAGTTCATACAAGTCTCCCCTGCGCCGCGCAATCGGCGTAACCGTATTATGGGGCGTATCACCTGTATAGGCGGCTATGCCGGCCTTTTCATCGGAATACGCTTGCCACGTGCGGAATATATGATCAGCAGCTTCGGCGACTTGATCCGGTTTGTCTCCTTGGAGCCTGAGCACGGACATCGGCCACTTCACTAAGCCCAGCGACACGCCTGGATGATCATTTAATTCATATACATCTTCCGCTTCTGCTCGCGCCATCGGAAAATCGTGCGCCCCGCCTTGGAAATGGTCATGGCTTAGGATGCTGCCGCCGACAATTGGCAGATCCGCATTTGAACCGATAAAATAATGCGGATATTGCCCGAGAAATGACAGCAGCCTTTCAAATGTTTTTCTGCTGATCTCCATTGGTTCATGTTCACCTTTTAAGACGATGCAATGCTCTGGATAATAGACGTATGGCGAGAACTGCAAATACCATTCTTCGTCTTTAAGAATAACCGGAATGATTCTGTGATTTTGGCGGGCTGGATGATTCACGCTTCCCTCAAACCCGACATTTTCTTTACACAGCAAACACTTCGGATAATTTGTCTGCACCTGCTCTTTTGCAGCCGCAATCGCTTTTGGGTCCTTTTCGGGCTTTGATAGATTAATAGTCATTTCCAGCTCGCCATATTCAGTCGGCACCGTCCAATGAACATTTTTGGCGATTCTGTCAGACCGGATATAGTAGACATCCTCTGCATATTGATAGAATTCCTTTGTCGCCTGTTTTGGGCCGTATAAAGCTTTTGTCTCTTCAAATTTGCGAATGACCTCAGACGGAGCAGGTACGAAACATCCCATCAGCTTTGCGCTGAGCAAGTCACGGTATGTGTCTGTATCCGCTTCCATACGACCGGTTTCCACAGCCCATTTGTAAATAGGAGCAAGTAAGTCCGGCAGGCTTTGTGCCTGCTTGATGCATGTGTGGGAGACCGGCTCGGGGTGCTTGATGTCTAACGCTTCATAAAGACGGTTTCTCGTATATTCCCGATCCCAGATCGAAATCAGTTTTCGTTCCAGGCCATACTCCAGCAGCTGTTCCAGATGTTCAACAATACTCATGTGTCACTCCCCCTTTAGTTCTCTCGCTCCTTCTCCGATATCAGCGACATAAAAATCCGCTTTGAGCCCTGTTTTTTCTTGATACCTGTCTCCAACCTTTTGGATAAAATCTTCAACAAACGCATCTTTGACAATGCTGATGGTGCAGCCGCCGAAGCCAGCTCCCGTCATTCTTGATCCAATCACGCCTTCGTGCTCCCACGCCGCAAACACAAGCTCGTCAAGTTCAGGGCAGGTCACTTCATAATCATCCTTCAGTGAAAGATGGGATTCCTTCATTAACAGCCCGATTTCATCTATATTGTTTTTTTTGAACATATGGGCCGTCTTGATGGCGCGGTGATTTTCGTATACGGCGTGCTTTGCCCGGCGTCTGTTCGTTTCATTTTGGATCAGGCCGGAATGCGCGTCGAAATCAGAGGGCTTGATGTCACCCAGCGAGGCAATATCGAGTGCTTTTTGCAGATCAAGCAATGCGTCATTGCACTCTTGGCGTCTTGTATTATAGCTCGAGTCTGCTAATGTCCTTTTTTTGTTCGTGTTCGCGATGACCAGTGCGAGGCCTGAGACATCGAGTTTGCTATATTCATAGTCCAGCGTGTCGCAGTTCAGCAGCATCGCATGATGTTTTTTCCCCATTCCGATTGCAAATTGATCCATAATTCCGCAATTGACACCGATAAAAGTGTTTTCCGCATGCTGCGCCATTTTTACAAGCTCAAGCGCATCCACTTCAGGATGGAAATAGCTTTGGAGCACGACTCCCATCAGCAGTTCAATAGAAGCGGAGGACGAGAGGCCCGCCCCGTTTGGAATATTCCCTGAAAATACAATGTCAAAGCCATGGGGAACTGAATAGCCCCTTTGCTGAAATTCATAAATGACGCCTTTCGGATAGTTCGCCCAGTCGTCTTCTTTTTGATAGCGGATGTCGTCAAGGCTGCATTCTTTGATGCCTGCGTCTTTAAAGTTGTCTGAATACATCCGGACAACCCCATCGTTTCTTTCTGCAACAGCAGCATATGTACCCATTGTCAGCGCGCACGGAAACACATGCCCGCCGTTATAGTCTGTATGTTCTCCAATCAGATTCACTCTTCCAGGTGCGAAAAAAAACCGTAACCCCTCTTTTTCTCCGAATACACTTGCAAATATCCCCTTTAGCTCTTCCCGCATGTGCAATCACCTTTCATGGTTTTATTTTTTTATTTCCCCTTATGTCTTCAGCGAAAACGATAGATCATATGCTGCTGTCCCCTGTCATACCCCTTCTTCTTTTGTCTTTTTAAAGACGAGCCATTTGCTTGCAGCATAGTTGACGACAACGATGACCGCGTTGTCGAGTATTTTGGCCAAGGTTTCATTTGTATTGAACTGGCCGACAAGAATGATCATCATGCCTAAATCTATGCCGAGAGACAGGACCCGAACGCTGAAAAAGGCAGTGATCTCTTTCAGCAGGCTCTGCAGGTCATGTGTTTTTTGCTGAAACACATATAATTTATTTGTTATGTATGCAAACAGCACGGACAAAATCCAAGCGGCGACAGTGGCGGCTTTGTAATCCATATTCATGATCTCTACCAATATATAAAAGCTGGCGATGTTCACAATGGTTGTGAAAACCCCCATAATGATATACATAATCATTTCTCTATACTTCACTGATGTTCCTCGCTTTCTGAAAAACTTTTCAAAATTCTTGGCCTCACTTGCTCTCTGTCTGGAGCAAAGAAAACCGAGAGTGCGTCTAAAAAGCTGCGGAATGTGGCGGGTTGGCCCAATACATACGATTGTTTGATGATTCCGTCGAGCACTGCACATATTATTTTAGCCGTATATTCCGGATCAATACAGGCGCCAATCAGCTTTCTCTCCTTCAGCCACTTAATATATAACGCATTTTCTTCCACCCACAATTCGTACAGCCGGACATAGGCCTTGCATTTCTGAAGGACTTTATACGTCGGCATATTCATGGCAAACGAGGTAATGTCCCACGACGGCTTATTTATGTAATAGGAATAAAGCAGCTCTGCGGCATGTTTTGCAGCCTCTTCCAATGTCAGCGGTTTCACCGATGTTCGTTCCATTTGATCAAGATACCCTACGATGATCGCTTTTTTCATCTGGCGTTTTTCGAGAAGATGCTGCAGAAAATCCTCCTTGCTGACAAAATGAACATAAAATGCTCCTTTACTGTACCCGGCCGCTCTGCTGATATCCTCAACAGAAACCGGATCATACGCTCGGTCAATCAACAAATTCAAGCCAGCGTCTATAAAACTTTCAAAGGTTGCTTCTCTTTTCATTTGAAATTTGTTTTTTTTCATATTTTTCTCCAGGCGGTATGATTATCCTTATCTTACAACGGATCAATCTTTAGCGGTATTTATTTCTTTGAATGCTTATGCTATTCGGTTTCTCCGGGGTCATATTTAATAGGCTGAAGGATTTATTTTCAATTACATACTATCCAGTCAGTATTTAATTGTTTATTATTATAAATGAGGTTCATTGGTTATATTAGTCATTTTTTTAGGGAATAGGTAGGTGGTTTTTCCTTCAGTTTGTGAACGCCGAGCAACTATGTGTGAAATTTGTTGTACTCGCCTCATCATCGCGCCGGCTTGTCTTTATTGCCCGCATGTTGCAGGAAAACATTTTATACAATTGGAGGTTACTATGAAAACTCATGTAAAAAAAGATTTGGACAAAGATTGGCATATGTTAATACAAGAAGCTAGATCTATTGGGTTAGGCATTCGTGATGTGAGACAGTTTTTAGAATCTGAGACAGCATTGAGAAAGAATAATCACAAAAAAACCGTCCGCCAAGACTAATCCGAACAGGCGGATCTATTACCTCTGGCTTTTCTATCATCTGATCTGAGTTTTCACCATATCCTCTATTCGAAAGCAATTGCTGCGCCGAGCTTGAGGACAAACGGTGTGTCAGCTAACATACGACAGACAGCCGGTGATGCGATCACCTCTTGGCACATCCATTGTCATAAAGAGGTGATGCGAACATGATAACCGGGCTCTGGTAAACAGCAGCTTTGCTGAGAACAAGCTGCATTCGGTGAGGTTTTGAAAGCAAACTCGTGTATACGCGGCCGAGCTGGAAAACCTTCGCCTGTCTTTATACCGCTCGCGTTCCTATCTTCACGACTTCCTTCTTTTTTCATTCTCCAGATGTTCTCCAACGCATAAATCAGACTTTCAGTACATACCTATTGGTGTACCTTTTTGCTTACGTTTAGCGAATAAAAGGAGGATAGCCATGTACAAAGCTGATTATAAACAGATTGCTGCAACTCCGTCTTTTCAAGCTTTTTTAAAGCAGAAACGTGCTTTTATTGTTCCTTCTGCGATTTTCTTTTTTGTCTTTTATTTTTCACTTCCTGTTTTGACGTCTTATTTCACCTTTTTGAATAAGCCGGCAATTGGGGCTGTTTCATGGGCTTGGCTGTTTGCCATCGCCCAATTCGCCATGACCTGGATACTGAGTACGGTGTATTCCCGAAAAGCGGCTCATTTCGACCGATATGTAAGCGCTCTAAAGGCGGATCTGAAGGGTGAACAGACATGAATATGACTGCCTTTCTATTATTTTTAGCGATTGTCGGCCTGACGCTTATCATCACGTATTTTGCCGCAAAGAAAACGAAAACAACGAGTGAGTTTTATACGGCCGGCGGCGGGCTCACCGGTGTTCAGAATGGACTGGCAATTGCCGGTGACTACATGTCTGCAGCCTCGTTTCTTGGGATTGCCGGAATGATTGCGTTATATGGATTTGATGGATTCTTTTACAGCATCGGTTTTCTAGTTGCTTATCTCGTTGTCTTGTACATCGTGGCGGAACCGCTTCGGAATCTTGGGAAGTATACGATGGCGGACATGATTGCGGCCCGCTTTAAAGAAAAGAAAATCCGCGGCGTCGCGGCTCTGAATACCATTGCCATCTCTACTTTTTATATGATCGCCCAGCTCGTGGGGGCGGGCGCGCTGATTAAACTGCTGCTTGGCCTGGATTATACCGCGGCGGTCCTCATTGTCGGAGTGCTGATGACCATTTATGTCGTGTTTGGCGGCATGATCGCGACAAGCTGGGTTCAAATTATTAAAGCTGTTTTACTGATGGCCGGCACACTCGTGATTTCGATCATCGTGTTTTCGAAATTTGGCTTTAACCTTAATACCATGTTTGAGCAGATGAAAACAGCCACTCCGCTTGGCGCTGATTTCTTAAATCCCGGAAATAAATACAAGGTGCCGCTTGAGACCTTGTCGTTAAACTTGGCACTCGTGCTGGGAACTGCCGGGCTTCCGCATATTTTGATCCGGTTTTATACCGTTAAGGATGCCAAGACGGCCCGGACATCCGTTGTTTCAGCGACATGGATTATCGGTGTATTTTACATTATGACGGTGTTTCTCGGATTTGGCGCCGCTGCGTTTGTCGGCTTTGACGCGATTACGGCGGCTGATCAAGCGGGAAATATGGCGGCGCCGCTTTTGGCAAAAGCGCTCGGGGGAGATTTTCTGTTCGCGTTTGTGTCAGCGATCGCTTTTGCTACCATTTTAGCGGTCGTGACAGGATTGGTGCTGTCTGCCGCCTCAGCATTTGCCCATGATATCTACAGCCAGATTATCAGAAAGGGAGAAGCAACTGAAAAAGAACAGATGAAAGCGGCCAGATGGGCTTCTGTCGCCGTGTCGGTGCTCTCGATTCTCCTTGCGATTTTCGCACAGTCCTTAAATGTGGCGTTCCTTGTCGCACTTGCATTTGCGGTAGCGGCCAGCGCAAACCTCCCGCTGATTGTGTTTACGGTCTTCTGGAAGAGATTCAATGCTACAGGCGCTTTGTGGGGCAGCCTGACAGGCCTGATCAGCGCGCTTGTGCTTGTATCGATGAGCCCTAGTGTGTGGGATCCGTCCGGAGGTGCTATATTTACCGGCGATCCGCTCATTCCGCTTTCTAATCCGGGCATTATTTCCATCCCTCTCGGCTTCCTCGGCGCGTGGCTCGGAACGGTGCTGTCGTCAAATAAAACGGTTAATGAAGATACGTTTGCAGAAATACAGGTGAAGGCGCATACCGGCATTCATATGGAACAGGAGTAAAAAAGCTCTCTTGTATAGAGAGCTTTTTCTTACTTTTTCTGCTGTTCGTCAGAAATTGCTTTTTCAAATACGTCCTTGCCGGCTGCTCCCGGAATGACGGTGTCGCCAATGATAAAAGTTGGAACGGCTGTGATGTCAGCCTCTTCATAGGCGTGCTTTAAGGCTTGGTGCTGTACGTCCTGATATGTTCTTGATTCCAGTGCGGATTTGAATGAGGCTCCGTCTAGTCCCACTTCCTCAGCAAGATTCGTCAAAATGTCAATGTCACCGATATTTTGGCCCTCTTGGAAAAACGCTTGAAAGACACGGGTGTTGTATTCATGTCCTTTATTGTATTCCTTGGCAAAGTGGAAGCCTTCAAATGCCAGATCTGTATATGGATGTGGCGAGACATTCGGAAAATTGATGTCGACTCCTAATTTCTCCGCCATTGGCTGAATGGATGTCTGCCACATGTACTGTTTGGAAGGATCATTGACCGGGTCAAGCTGTGGAGTTGGGCTTGGGCGCAGTTCAAACGGCATCCACTCGACGTCAACATCCTTTCCTTTTATCGCTTCTTCAAAAGCGGCTTTTCCAATGAAGCAAAATGGGCAAACGTAATCTGAATAAACTTTGATGTGTACTGTCATGATAATCTCCTTTCGTATAGATTGATTTTAAACTGTAACAATAAAAGTTACAACTGTTTTTTTTAAAAGAAGCCGATAAGGCTTCTTTCAGATTGTTGACAAAATCCTAAAACGTTTTAGGATTTTGTCATGCTTTCAGCGTAATTGAAAACCCTTGAAGTCTAGGAAAGCCGAGCATTGGAGCGGAGCGAATGCTCTAATTCGTGAGCACCAACGCACAGGCTTGACAACGAATGCGAGGGTTTGTCGACACGCTGAAAGAAGCCTGTAAAGGCTTCTTTTATGATTCCAGCAAACGCTGGGCAATATATTCTCCTTTTTTGCAGCCGCCTGGGCATGCATATAAAGCAGAACCGATTGTTTGCGTGTATTCGTTTAACGCATCCTTTGCTGAAAGAGCCTTCAGCATGGGGATGAACTGATTGTCGGGATTTTTTTGAAAGCTGATAAACAGGAGACCCGCATCCATATAGCCGGTTTTCGGATCAAGTCCTTCTGTGTAAGAGAAAGCTCTTCGCAAAATTTGTTTTCCCGTAGATTTCGCAAGGTTAACGTGTGAATTTGCCGGGATTTGATTCAGCTTCACGGGGTCTGTTTCTTTTTTCTGGCCAAAAGGCGCTCCCGAGCTTTTTCTGCGGCCGAAGGTATCCTCTTGATCCTTGAGGGAAGAGCGGTCCCATATCTCAAGGAACATTTTGATTTTCCGAAAGGCCATATAGGTACCGCCCGTCATCCAGTCGGGTTCACCGGACTGAATCCACACGATCGAGTTCATCAAGGTGTCATCCTTCGTGCTCTGGTTGCCTGTTCCATCTTTAAACCCGAAGAGGTTGCGCGGCGTTTCGCCATTTTTTCCTCCGCTTAAAAAGCCTTTGTTCACAAAGCGGACCTCACAGGTTCCGACCGCTTGATTCAGCAGGTTCCGCAGTGCGTGAAACGCCACTTGTTCATCGTCTGCGCATACTTGAATGCAGATGTCTCCGCCTCCCTGCTTCTCATCCAGGTTGTCATTCGGCATCGCTGGAAGAGCGGCAAGATGCTTCGGTTTTTTGTTTTTCAGCCCAAAGCGGTCCTTTCCGTCTTTTTCAAAAAAGCCAGGCCCGAATCCGAATGTGACCGTTAAATTGGAAGGGGATAAATCAACCGATTCACCTGTATCCTGCGGCGGCAGATATTGATTTTTCTGCTCAGCCGACATTTTCTTTCCAGACGTCAGCATCTGTGTCAGACTTGTCCAGTTTCTGAATAATGTAATGATGTCGCTCTTCTCTTTTGCAGTAACATCCAGCGCCGCAAAATAGGCATACGTCTGATGGGCAGTTGTGATTCCGGCTTGATGCTTTCCGTAAAACGGAACGACCTGCTCATCCTCTTTTTCATCCTTTTTCGACGACTTAGCCGCGGTCTGAACAAGCGGAGCGAGACCACCGAGTCCGCTGGCACCGATCGCAACGGCCGCGCCTGCCATCGCTCCCCATTTTAGGATGTCCCGTCTATGAATTTGTTCTGGCTTTTTTTGTTCATCGCTCATGCTGTTACAAAACTCCTTTTATAGCACATTCGCAATCTTCGACATGGTTTCAGAAAGAGTCGTCAGCTTTGTGCTCAGCTCTCTGATTTGATCTTCACTTAATTTATCATAAGACGTATAGGACTGATCAGTTGTTTTGTATTTTGCCATTAAAACTTCAAATTCGCTGAACTCCGTATCCAGTTTTTCCGTCAGGTCAGAGTGATCTTTTACAAGCGCGCTTTTCACTGTTTGATAAACAGCTTCGGAGCCCTCCACATTCGCCATAAGGTCGACTAAATCGATTCGTGAGTAGCGCTCTTCTTCTCCCGTGATTTTCGAAATGCCGGCTTCGTTCAGAAGCTCCATCGCGCCTGCTACAATTTGTTCAGGTGTTAATTTCAGTGCTTCAATTGAACCGTCAAGCTCTTTTACATCCTTGAGAAGCTGGTCAGCCGTTGCCTTTTCCCCGGAAATATCTTGATCCTTCCAAATGGCTTTCTCAAGCTTGTGGAAACCTGTCCATTTGTCTCCTTCTTCTACATCGTTTTCACGGGCGTCAATTTTCGGATCAAGGTCACCTAGGCTTTCAGCGATCGGTTCGATTCGCTCATAATAAACACGCGCTTTCGCATATAACGTTTTAGACTTTTCGATATCGCCGGATTTCACAGCGCTTGTAAATGCTTCAGTCGCTTTTACAAGCTGATCGCTCTGCTCTTTGACATAGTTTTTATATTCGTCCGCTGCTTTTTCCAGCTGATCGCTTGCCTTTTTGCTGCTCTTCTTCGCTTCTGTCAGGTCTTCTAAGGACGCTTTCAGCGACTCGGATTCTGTCTTGATTTTGTCTGTATCCGGTTTGTCTTTCTGTGCTTCTGTATAGATGGGCTGAAGGTGCTTTTCGATTTCTGTATATTCGAATGGATAGTCGCCGCGGATATCATTTTCAAAGGAAAGCCAGTAGCTGTTTAGCTCTTTCCCCTTCTTTTCAATTTCCTTTTGGTCTCCTTTTTCCGCTGAATCATTCAGCTTGGAAATGATGGTTTCCATTTTATCTACAGATGCGGCGATCTCTTTGCTGACCCCGCTTTTGTCAGATGAAGCTTTTTCTTTGGTTGAGGATGTGTCATTGGCTCCGCAGCCTGCGCACAGCGCAAGGATGCAGCCGGCTGATACAGCGATTTTTGTGAAATTCATTTTGTCAGTTCCTTTCCGTTTGTAAAATGTTTTGCCGCTTCTGAGACAAGCGCAATCAGTAAAAAGAGTAAAATCAGCAATTGCGGGACCGTGCTGTACACGGACGGATAAATTCCAAGCACCGATATAGACGGCAGCCAACTCTCTGCATCAGACGGGAGAATGCCTGCCAGCTGCAGGCTGTGAACGCCTGTTCCGAGAAATTTCACGCACATATACAGGACGACCGCCATGGACAGCAGGAAAAACGGCTTCAATGGGATACGCATTCCGAGCTTAATCATGAGAACACCGACGATAACGAGAACGATAAGCCCCGCGGCAGTTCCGCCAATCAGTTCAGTGAGCGGTAGCTTCCCGACAAGCCCGATGAAAAAGATGACCGTTTCAAGCCCTTCTCTCACCACTGCCAGAAATGCGATCAGGCCGAAGGAAAGCAGACTTCGTTTTTTCAGGGCCTGTGACTTCTGGGTATTGATTTTTTCTCTCCATTTGTCCATTGAGGCATTTCTGTGCAGCCATACTCCTACATACAAAAGCATGACAGCGGACAGCACGCCGGTAACCCCGCCAAGCAAGAAATTGTTTTCCCCGAATATGTTGGAGGAGAACAGAAGCGTGACACCTATGCCGGCTGCCAAGGAAATAACCATGCCGGCGGATGCTCCGCCCCAGATCCATGTAGAGGAACGCGTGACACGGGCTTTTTTTGTCATGGTTAAAAGCGCCCCGATAACAAGCAGGGCCTCCATCCCTTCACGAATCGGAATGAGTGCCGCATCCCACCAGCTATAGCTGCTTGAAGCGATTGGCTCGAGCAATTGAATCATTTCGTCAATTTGCTTTGATACCTTTTCGGGATGACTGTCGATTTCAGCCTTCATCAGCGCCAGGTTTTCCTCTGATGTCGTATAGGCTTCCTTCGATTGGGAAACGACGTCCCCCTCAACAGCGAGCCAGGATGTAATTAAATTGTCGATTGCGGATGATGCTTGATCCAATTGGTTTTTTTGTATTAGCTGTTTTGTGTCTTTTAAGCTTTGTATATAGGCTGTTAAGGACGCCCTTGATTGACCCGAGGATGTCTTTTTCAGCACGACAGCCTGCTGATAGGTTTCTAAATGAGAAGAAAGCTCTTCAAGCTGCGTTTTGAGCTTGTCTGCGTCTTGATTGATGAAAGAAAGAGAAATCATCGCGATATTCGAGTCCATTTTGCTGTGGGAAGAAAGGTTTTCCTTTTTAATAGAAGGTTCTTCTTTTTTCCACTTCGCCTTGAATGTTTCAAATGTTTGTTGTGCCGTGTCTATATCTCCGTCTTTTACAGATTCGATCATTTGCTTGTTTAATTGAATCAGCACAGCGATCGGATCGTCTTCCGCATGTGCCGCAGAACCGAAAACCATCAACAAGCTGAATAAAATAAGTGCCAGCCCCCGAGCCATCATGTTCCTCCTATAAATGAAAATGATTATCATTGTATATCATAATCATAGCCAGTTCCTGTTCTTTGTCAATTAAAATTTGAAGGTCTGAAAACCTTGATGCCACAGCAAAAAGGCTGTCCTTTACAGGACAGCCTTTTGAATGGAAAACAACGTTTATCTTCCCGCTTTATACGTTTGAATTTCTTCATGAAACTTGCGTGCGGCACCTTCTGGATCCTCCGCCTGACTGATGGCGCTGATCATACTGACACCGTCGGCCCCCGCTTGGATAACAGGAGCGGCATTTTCGATTGTGATGCCGCCGATGCCCACAATTGGTATGCCGATGCCTTGGCGGCGAACCGCTTCGATAAGAGATACACCCTGTACGGCTCTCGTATCCTTTTTCGTTTCTGTCGGATAGATTGGCCCGAGTCCGACATAATCCGCGCCATCTTCTTCAGCTTGCTTCACCTCAGACATTGTATGGGCGGAAACGCCAAGAATCATATCGCCTATAGCGTCTCTTACTTCTTTTGCGCTAGCGTCTTCCTGGCCGATGTGGATACCGTCAGCCTTCAGCGTCAGGGCCAGCTCCACATCATCATTGACTATGAAGGGAACACCGGCTTCACGGCAGGCTTCCTGCACGTTTTTAGCGAATTCAATCCGCGCCTCCCCTGCCAGCGCGTCCCCGCCCTTTTCACGAAATTGGTAAAGAGTAGCGCCGCCTTTTAACGCTTTTTGTACGACAGTGACAGGATCGGCTTTCGTATTATTCGACCCCATAATGAAGTAAACAGATAATAACTCTTTCATCATTTCCCGAGAAATACGTGTCATGAGACAGTCACCCTTTCTATTGTCGCCAGTTCTTGGACATCTTGTTCAGTAACAGATGAAAGCTTGTTCAGCAATTCAATCTGAAAGCTTCCCGGGCCTTTGTCAGCTGTCTGCTGTGCGGCAAGCTGAGCTGCAACACCATACGAAGAAATGGCAGCAATAGCAGCAAACAATGGATTTTCTTCCACAGCACAAAACGCACCGACAACAGACGTCAGCAGGCATCCGGCACCTGTCACTTTCGTCAGCAGCTTGTGGCCGTTATGAAGGGTATATACGTTTGACGTGTCGGCTATGACATCGACTTCGCCAGTAATCGCAATGACCGTGTTGAGTTTTTGTGCCGCCTGCTGGGCCAGCCGGATGATGTCGCCTCCGCCTTCTCCCGCAT
The DNA here is from genome assembly GCF_002796895.1 of Bacillus sp. SN1. Taxonomy (NCBI): domain Bacteria; kingdom Bacillati; phylum Bacillota; class Bacilli; order Caryophanales; family Bacillaceae; genus Bacillus; species Bacillus sp. SN1. The sequence goes on along the minus strand of NZ_PHIE01000002.1, from coordinate 292,925 downwards.
CAACGCCTTTGATCAGCCAATCGGTCACGCCGACGGTATGGGCAATTTCCGCCGCGTTTCCTCTGATCGCAGCGAGGCGCACCTCACGAATGATGTCACGTGCCGATTCAGTACGGAACGGTGTTGCTCCGGCCCCGACAGGATCAAGAATGACAGGGACGCCATGTTCATTGGCTGATTTTCCCGCGATGATCATCGCTTCGACTGATTCCTTGCTCAGCGTTCCAATATTTAAAACGAGCGCACCCGCAATCTTCGCCATGTCGGCGACCTCTTCTTTCGCGTACGCCATAACCGGTGATGCGCCGAGGGCGAGCAGGCCGTTTGCTGTAAAATTCGTTACGACATTATTGGTTATGCTGTGCACCAGAGGGCTATGCTGGCGGACAGCAGTAAGACATTTTGCTGCTGATTGTGCATCCATGTTTGCATCATCCTTTACTATCTTTTTTCGAGTCCCATAAATACGATTTCGTATGTTCGAGCCAAGCTCTGGCCGCAAAGGGCAAGTAACGGTCCTTTCTCCAAATAATGGCGAGGTGCCAAGGGATGACTGGATCGACAAGCGGAATGACTTTTACTTTTTCCGGGTCAAGTCCGCGGCAGATTCGTTCCGGCAAAAGCCCGATTCCAAGGTTGGCTGACACCATCTCACTGATAAAATCCCATTGTGAGGTTTCATAAATGATATGAGGCCGGAATCCAGCCTTGATACATTCCGTCATAATTCGGTTGTGCAGGACAAAATCCTCCCTGAAGAAAATAAAAGGCTCGTCCTTCAACTCACGCAGCCTGCACTCTTTTTCGTCTGCCAGCCGGTGGGAAGGGTGAACGACAAGCATCAGGGTTTCTTTTACGATTGTAAACGAATGAAAAATATCTTCATTTGCAGGAAGAACCACAACGCCGATATCAAGAGAGCCGTCCCCAACGCCATCTTGGACTTTTATAGAACCGTCTTCGACTAGCTGAAAGGTGATATTCGGATAGTTTTCACGAAAATCCCCGAGCACTCTTGGGAAAAATCCTGACCCGATCATCGGCGGCAGTCCGATCCGCACGTGCCCTTTCTTGACCTCCATAATATCATTTAATTCTGACGTCAGGTTTTGAAATGATTTTATAATTTCCTGCGCCTGCACATACATGCTCTGGCCGGCGTCAGTCAGTTCCACCTGCCTGCCGTTTCGGTAAAACAGTTCAATCCCGAGCTCTTCTTCTAAATTTTTGATCATTTTTGATATCGTCGGCTGGGAAACATATAGGGATTGGGAAGCCTTTGTAAAGCTTTTTAAACGGGCGACTTCCAAGAAATATGTTAAATGGCGAATATCCATGTGCTTCACCCTTTCTATAGACAAAAGGAATACTTATTATTCTTTATATATATTTTACCTATAGCGAGACCTTATGTACAATATGAATATAAGGGAGGCATCAATATGAAAAAACTGTTGCTAACCGTTATTCAAATCGCTCTGTTATTTATATTTGCTCGGCTGATTAATTGGGTGACAGCCCTTCTTCATATAAATATTCCCGGCAGTATAATTGGGATTGTGATTCTTTTCACATTATTACACTTTAAGATCATCAAGCTTGAATGGATAGAGCTTGGCGCTGCGTGGCTTCTCGGGGAGCTGCTTTTATTTTTTATCCCGTCTGCCGTCGGAGTGATTGAATACGGAGACATTATGTCGAAATTTGGTGTCAGCATTCTGCTTGTTGTCATCATCAGCACGTTTGTCGTGATGGTGTCTACAGGAACGCTTACACAAATCATTGCAAAAAGAAAGGAGAAAAAGCATACGTGTTCATCGGAATTGTAAGTTTGTTTTTAACGGTTTTGGTGTATTTAGGAGCAAAAAAAGTATATCAACGCTTTCCGCGCGTCTATACGTCGCCGCTATTGGTGACGCCCGCTGTGTTAGTCGGTCTGCTGCTGCTGGTGAATGTCCCGTACGAGTCATATAATCTCGGCGGCGAATTGCTGACCGATATGCTTCAGCCGGCTACCGTGGCATTCGCGATCCCGCTTTATAAATATTTCCCTGTTTTAAAGAAATACGCAGTGGAAATTATTTTGAACGTGGCCGTCGGTTCATGCATCGCGATTATTTCAACTGCTCTTATTGCGAAATGGCTTCACCTGGGCACTGGCTTAATTGACAGCCTCGTCCCAAGATCAGTGACAACGCCGATCGCTATGAACGTATCTGAAATGATCGGCGGAATGCCTGCCGTCACAGCCGTGTTTGTGATTTTGACCGCTTTGTTAGGCACAGTGATCGGCCCGATGGTCATCCGCTATTTCCGCATTGATAATGAAATCGCGCGGGGTGTGCTGCTTGGCACAAGCGCACACGGAGCGGGAACGTCAAAAGCATTTGAGCTTAGCTCTGTGTCCGGCACGATTTCCAGTGTGTCGATGATCTTAGCTGCGATTATGACGCTTTGTGCAGCGCCGTTTTTACTTTCATTTATGTAAGAAAAAACTGTCCTTTCAAGGGCAGTTTTTTTTATGTGCTTCCCCTTATTGAAAAGCTGGCGAATTCCAATATAATGTAATTTGTGGATACCAAAGGAGGCACCCCATGCACAACTTGCAGGTGAGACGGCATTACGCCGCGTTAAAAGGATTTTATTTGTTTGCTTTTCTTGGCACGGGCAGCATTATTCCCTTACTCAGTATGTATTTAACGAAAGAACAGCATGTAAGCGGATCACAGGTCGGCTTGATCATGTCACTCGGTCCGATTGTGATGATTTTCTTTCAGCCGTTTTGGGGCATGCTGAGCGACTATACACAAAAAACGAAAAGCCTGCTGGCGGTTTGCACATCAATCACAGGCATCATTGGATTAGGCTATATTGCATTTGACGGCTTTCCTCTGTTTATTTTAATCGCGGCCTGTTTTGCAGCCTTTCAAAGCACGATTATTCCATTATCGGACAGCATTTCACTAAGGTACACTCAAGAAACAAACGGCAACTACGGCGGAATTCGCCTGTTTGGTTCTCTCGGCTTCGGCATCGCAGTGTTTGCCATGGGACAGGTAACGAATCAGCTGTACCCCATTCACGTGATCTTTATCTTTGGCTGTGCCTTTCTGTGCATCGCCGCCATATTGGCCTCACAAATGCCGGGCCAGCAGAAAACAAAAACAAAGGTCAATATCCGCAAAGGATTCCGGGAGCTTATCAGCAACAAAACCTTCCTCATCTTTATGATCATCACCTTTACGACATTTGCTCCAAACTTAGCGAACAATACGTATTTCAGTCTTTTTCTGGACAAAAGCGGCGCGTCACTTTCCGCTATCGGCATTTTATTTTTCATCGGCGTCATTTCGGAAATTCCATTTATGCGTTTTGCCCAAACATTTATAGATAAAATGGGGCTGCTCAACGTCATTATGCTGTCAGGCGGGGTCTCATTATTCAGGTGGGCGCTCTATTTCACAGCGCCTTCATTATGGATCATTTATGCGACGGTCTTTCTTCAGGGAGTTGCGATCGGTTTATTTATCCCGGCGGCGCTTCAATATGTAAAAAAGATTACGCCAAGCCACGTTGAAGCGACGGCGCTGACCATGTACGCCGCCATCGGCAATGGATTCGGCAACTGGTTCTGTACATTTACAGGCGGATACATTTTTGACTACGTGTCAATCTTCGCAGTCTACTTGCTTTTTGGCATTCTGAGCATAGCAGGCTTTGGGCTGACATTATATTTAATGAAGGCTGAAAAAAACAAAAATACACTTCATCAGCCGGCTGTTACTTTTAAACCATAATGACTATAATGAACAAAAGGAAAGGGGATGTACGCTATGAACGGGCAAGAGCGAAGCAGTATTTCGAAAGGATTACAGGTTGATATTGTATTGAAAGCAGATCAAAAAACAGGAAAACTGACGAGAGGGACAGTAAAGGATATTTTAACGAAATCAAGCTTTCATCCGCACGGCATTAAAGTCCGGCTTGAAGATGGCCGCATCGGCCGCGTCCAGCAGATCATTTCTACATAAAAAAAAGCTGCTCCTGAACAGGGCAGCTTTTTTCTTTATTTTTTCTGCAGAAAAACCACTTTTAGATAGTTGCCTTCCGGGAACGCCGAAATCGTTTTGAAATCCTCCGGCAGTGTAAATTCCTCAATGATGGTGTAGCGTTCATTTGTTTCTTTAAAGGCGGCATCGACAAAGCCTTTGAATTTCTTTATGCCGAAGGCGCTGCTGTTTGTGGAAGCAACGATGATGCCCTTGTCAGCTGTGATGGCGATCGTTTCCTTCAGCAGGTTTTTATAATCCTTGGCCGCGCTGAAGGTGCGTTTTTTTGTACGCGCAAAGGAAGGCGGGTCGAGAATAATCAGATCAAAGCGCAGATCCTTTTTCGCTGCATACGAAAAATAGTTAAACACGTCCATCACTTTAATGTCGTGTGTCTCGTAATCCAGCTTGTTCACGCTGAATTGCTCAATCGTTTTGGCAAGGCTCCGGTTTGCCACGTCCACGCTTGTTGTTTTCTCCGCTCCGCCAAGCGCCGCTGCCACGGAGAATGCCCCCGTATAAGAAAACGTATTTAACACTGTTTTTCCTTTTGCATAGCGGTCTCTGATCACCTTGCGCACATGTCTCTGATCCAAAAAGATGCCTGTCATGGCGCCTTCATTCAGATCCACCGCGTATTGAATGCCATTTTCCAGAATGATGATTGGGAACTCGCCTCTTTTCCCCTTCACGAAGTCATCATCTTCAACATATTGTCCCGCCGTGTCGAAGCGTTTTTTCTCGTAAATGGCTTTATAGTCCAGTTTCAGCTCATCCAAAGCGGAAATCAGCATGTCTTTAAAGGCGTAAATGCCTTTGCTGTACCATTGAACCAGCAGGTAGCCGTCATAATAGTCGATCGTGACGCCGCCAACGCCGTCTCCCTCACCATTGAACATGCGAAAAGCCGTTGTATCTTGGGCCGCGAAAAGTTTGGCGCGCGCTTGAACCGCTTTTGTTAATTTGCTGAGAAAAAATGCTTGGTCAATCTGTTCATTCTTATTGCGGGTAAGCGTCCAGCCGACCCCTTTGTTTTGCAGGCCATAATAGCCCCGCGCAAGAAACTCGCCGCTCTCAGACACGATATCAACGAGGTCTCCTTCTTTCACGTGCCCCGCACTCCCTGCGAGAGCTTCCTTTTCAATGAGCGGATAGCCTTTTTTGATTTTTGCAGCATGTGCTTTCTTTAGGGTGAGTAGCTTCATATATTTCGTCCTCTTTCTGTTTGCTTTCTCTTATCGTACCACAAAACGCCAAGATGTCTGCATTGACAGAAAGGAAAGGTTTTTCTACGATAGACAAAAAGAGTTACGAGGAGGAGCAGCATGGCAAAACGAATTGACCATACAGGCATTATGGTAAGGGATATCAACGCGTCCATCACATTTTATGAAGAGGTTCTCGGCATGAAATTGAAGGATCGCATCACACATACGAACGGCGTAATCGAGCTTGCTTTTCTTGGTTTTGAAGACGGTCCGGAAACAGAAATCGAACTGATTCAGGGCTACAGCAGTGAGCTTCCCGTCGAAGGAAAAGTGCACCACATTGCCCTGCTGACGGATGATATCGCGGCTGAATATACAAAAGCGGAAAGAATGAACGCGAAATTTATCGACGAAGAGATCACAACTCTTCCAAACGGGTACCGTTACTTCTATATTGAAGGTCCTGATGGCGAGTGGATTGAGTTCTTTCAGCGTTAAGAAAAAAGCAGCGTAACGCTGCTTTTTTTATTATTTAAACGCTTACAAAATCACGAAACATTCTCACCCCCAGATTCAACCGCACTCTCTTCCTTCCATTTTTGATGATCCCATATTCTGAAAAACGGATAGTAGATGGCGCAGGTGATCAGCAGATTCACCAGCTGCATAACGGCACCCGATACCTTTCCGCCTGTCGCCAGGTAGCCTGATATGAGCGGCGGCATCGTCCATGGCACGGCGATTCCGGCCGGCCTTGCCACCAGTCCGGTGCTCATGCCGATATAGGTTGCGGTAATTGTGAGGAGCGGGGCTATGATGAACGGAACGATGAGGAGCGGGTTCATGACAATCGGCATACCGAAAATAATCGGCTCGTTGATATTAAATAGCGCAGGGCCAATCCCTAGTCGGCCAAGCTGCTTCATTTGTTTGCTCCGGGAGCGCACAAGCATCGTCAGGACAAGCGCCAGCGTCGCTCCGCTCCCGCCGACATTGATCCAAATTTGAAAGAACTGAGTCGTAAAAATACTCGGCAGCGCCTCGCCAGCCTGAAACGCGAGACGGTTGGCATCCATCGCGCCGTACCAAATCGGCGCCATGATTCCGCCAATGATTGAAGCCCCGTGAATCCCGCACGACCAAAGCAGCATCTGCACAAATTCCGCGATCAGACTTCCGCCCAGACTGCCGCCAAGAATGGAAAGCGGTGTGCCAAGCAGGTCTCCTACGACATTGTGCAGGCTCTGAAAAGGCGTCATTTCAATCAGAAGACGCGCCAGCCACACTAGAAAAACAATGATAAAGCCGGGAATCAGCGCGACAAATGATTTGCTTACCGCCGGCGGCACGCCGTCTGGCATTTTGAAGACGATATTTTTTTGAATAATGTACCGATAGATTTCAGTCGAAAACAAGGCGATCAGCATGGCGACAAATAAACCCTTGCTGCCAAGCAGTGTGATCGGGATTCCGCCCCCGACCATGATGGATTCCGTTGAGCCATCCGGCGTAAACGGCACTTCAAACGGCGTTGCCAACAGAAATGCGGCAATTGATATCGCACCGGCTGATAGGGCATCGACACCATAGCTTTCTGCCAGCCGATAGGCGATTCCAAACGCGGCGATCATCGCCATAATATCAAATGAAGCATTAACGGGATAACCCAGCTTATCCGCCCACTCTTTCCCAAACACACTCGTCATGAAATCAGCATAACCGGGAATCGGCAGGCTCGTTAAAATCAAAAAGACAGACCCGATAATAATCAGCGGCATGGTCAGGATAATTCCGTCACGCAAAGCGCTGAGATGCCGCTGCCCGGCAATTTTCCCAGCGACAGGCATTATTTTTTCTTCCATCACCCGAGTGAATGCGCTCATCTGAAAAGCCCCCTTTTCTCATTGCTTTGTGAACAACCTTCGCAATGTTTTCTTTATCTTATTTTGAAAACGCTTACAAATTCATTTGGAAAATTTCCTCTTCCTGCGGAAAAAATCTGCATGGGCTGAACAATCCTGTCCATGAAAATATTTTTTCCTCCTTACTATCAAACTCTCTATTTTCTCCGATATATATATCAAACATCATAGAAAAAAGGAGATGAACCATGAAAAACATGTCTTACAAACTCATTGTAGCAGCCACTCTGTTTTTTAGTTTTCTCGCCATAGGCCCTCTCGCTCATGGGCAAAACAGCAGTGAGAAAGAGGTTATTGTGGTTTATAAAAACAAAGCGGGCAAGGAAACCGTTCTGGACAGCAACGCTGAGGTTGAACAGCAATATAAGCATCTGCCGGCGGTAGCGGCCACAGCAGATCAGGAGACAGTGAAAGAATTAAAACAGGATCCTGATATTTTGTATGTCGAAAACAATGTCTCCTTCACCGCAGCAGGCAGCACGGATTTCAAAGTGCTGTCAGACGGCACTGACACCTCTGACAACTTCGAGCAGTGGAACCTTGAGCCCATTCAGGTGAAACAGGCTTGGAAGGCAGGACTGACAGGCAAAGATGTCAAAATTGCAGTCATTGACAGCGGGATCTCCCCCCACGATGACCTGTCGATTGCCGGCGGGTTTTCAGCTGTCAGTTACACCTCTTCTTACAAAGATGATAACGGCCACGGAACACATGTCGCAGGGATTATCGGAGCCAAGCATAACGGCTACGGAATTGACGGCATCGCACCGGAAGCACAAATATACGCGGTTAAAGCGCTTGATCAGAACGGCTCGGGGGATCTTCAAGGCCTTCTCCAAGGAATTGACTGGTCGATCGCAAACGGAATGGACATCGTCAATATGAGCCTTGGCACGACGTCAGACAGCCAAATCCTTCATGACGCCATGGACAAAGCTTATGAACAAGGCGTTCTGCTTGTTGCCGCAAGCGGGAACGATGGGAACGGTAAGCCAGTGAACTATCCGGCGGCATACAGCAGCGTCGTTGCGGTTTCAGCAACAAACGAAAATAATCAGCTTGCCTCCTTCTCCACAACTGGAGATGAAGTTGAATTTTCAGCGCCGGGAACAAACATCACGAGCACTTACTTAAACCAATTTTATGCGACAGGAAGCGGAACATCCCAAGCGACACCGCACGCCGCTGCCATGTTTGCTTTGTTAAAACAGCGTGATCCTGCCGAGACAAACGTGCAGCTTCGTGCAAATATGCAGAAAAATATCGTTGATCTTGGAACAACAGGCCGCGATCAGCAGTTTGGCTACGGCTTCATCCAGTATAAAGCGCAGGCAACAGATTCAGCGTACGCGGCGGCAGAGCAAGCGGTGAAAAAAGCGGAACAGACAAAAACACAAACCGATATCAACAAAGCGAGAGAACTCATCAGCAAGCTGCCGGATTCTGACGCCAAAACAGCCCTGCAAAAAAGACTGGATAAAATACAGTCATACAGAAATGTAAAAGATGCGAAAGACAAAGTCGTAAAGGCAGAAAAGTATAAAACACAGCAAACCGTCGATACAGCCCAAGCTGCCATTAACAAGCTGCCGAACGGAACAGACAAAAAGAACCTGCAAAAACGCTTAGACCAAGTAAAACGCTATATCGCATCTAAGCAGGCGAAAGAGAAAGTGGAGAAAGCGGAAAAAAGCAAAAAGAAATCAGATGTAGACAGCGCACAATCAGCAGTCAGCAAGCTGCCGGCAGGTTCAGAAAAAACGTCCCTGCAGAAGCGCCTTACCAAAGTGAAAAGCGCCAATTTGAAAACGGCGCAGCAATCAGTCGCAGCAGCAGAAAAGAAATCAACTAATGCAAATGCGACAAAAGCACAATCAGCAGTCAATCAGCTTCAATCAGGCAAAGACAAAACGTCCTTGCAAAAACGGTTAGACAAAGTGAAGAAAAAAGCAGCGGCCGCCGAAGCAAAAAAAGTTGAAACTGCCAAAGCCAAAGTGAAGAAAGCGGAAAAAGACAAAACAAAACAAGCAAAGGCATCCGCTCAGTCTGCAGTGAATCAATTACAAGCATCCAATGAAAAAACAAAGCTGCAAAAACGGCTGAATGCCGTCAAACCGAAAAAGTAACCAAAAAGCCTGTAAAACTTGTATTCTAAGTCTTACAGGCTTTTTTACATCCCTAAAAACACCACGCACAACCTTTTTCCCATTCACCGCACAGGCTTTTCATACTATTGCTATCCAGCCATGAACAGCATAAAATGAACGTTATTACAGTTATCACCACATATGGCGGGATTGTGACTGGTCAGGCAGGCAAGACCCAATGATGCAAAGGGAGTATTAGTGTGTCCAAAAAATCAGGGCATTCTAACTCTTCTTTTCGTGTTGGGCTTATAACGGCGACATGGACAACCCCTATTCTCATGCTCCGTCACCGACGCGGGCATTTTTTGTTGTCCCTGCACGTTTTGTCATTATCAGCCGGTATTTCTCACTTTTTTCATTTTGATTGTCAACTTTTCATTTGATACGATGAACAAGCCGACTTTTCTTCAGCAAAGGAGGTTTTGATTGCTTGCAAAAAGAGATTGCAAAAGAATTATTGCTCCTCGCAGGAGGAAAAAGCAATATTATCAGCATCAGCCATTGTACGACCCGCCTTCGTTTTGAGGTAAAAGACGAGACGAAAATCGATATACATGCCATAGAAAATCTGCAAGGTGTACAGGGCACCTTTTTCCGATATGGGCTGTTCCAGATTATATTCGGAGCAGGCATCGTCAACAAAATATATAAAGAAGTTGTTCACGTGTGGGAGACCGCGCCTTCTGAAGAGCCTGTTCAACAGAAAAAGGCCAGCCGGAAGCTGAACCCTGTCGCAGCATTTGCAAAAACACTGTCCGATATTTTTGTGCCGATTATCCCGGCAATAACAGCAAGCGGCCTGCTCATGGGGCTGATCGGAATGATTAAGGTGTTTCACTGGTTCGCAGCTGACAGCCCGTGGATCAAAGTGCTCGACCTCGTGTCCAGTACAGCCTTTATTTTGCTGCCGATTTTGGTCGGCTTCAGTGCCGCACGACAATTTGGCAGCAACCCATATTTAGGGGCAGTGATAGCAGGGCTCCTGACGCATCCTGATCTGCTGGACCCGTCTATGCTCGGCAGTAAAACCCCCGCTTCCTTAGACATCTGGGGGCTGCATATACCAATGATGGGCTATCAGGGCTCCATTATCCCGATTCTTCTCTCCGTTTATGTCATGAGCCAAATCGAGAAGCTGTTAAAATCGATTGTGCCGAAGTCGCTCGATGTCGTCATCATTCCTTTTATTACGGTCATGATGACAGGGTGCCTCGCGCTGATTGTGATGAATCCCGCCGCGTCTATCATCGGCCAGATCATGACACAGTCGATTGTCTATATTTACGATCACGCCGGCATTGCCGCCGGAGCCCTGTTCGGCGGCATCTACTCCACCATCGTTCTATCTGGCTTGCATCATAGCTTTTATGCGATAGAGGCAACGCTGCTTGCTGACCCGCATGTCGGAGTGAACTTTTTAGTGCCGATATGGTCGATGGCGAATGTGGCCCAAGGCGGAGCGGGGCTTGCGGTTTTCTTCAAAACGAAACAATCAAGCCTGAAGAAAATTGCGCTCCCTGCTTCTCTGACCGCGTTTTTAGGGATTGTGGAGCCGATTGTATTCGGAGTAAATGTCAAACTGATCCGCCCCTTTATCGGAGCTGCCATCGGCGGCGCTATTGGCGGAGCATACGTGGTTGCGGTACATGTCGTGTCGAATTCCTACGGACTGACAGGCATTCCGATGATTTCAATCGTGCTGCCGTTCGGCGCAGCTAATTTTGTTCATTATATGATCGGTTTTTTGATCGCGGCCGTCTCTGCTTTTATAGCTACATTGTTTCTCGGGTTTAAAGAAGAGACAGAATAACTGGATTTATTCGTTTTCATTCATAAAACGGGGGATGAAAGGACAAAAAAAGCTATGAAAATTAAAAGAATCTTAAATCATAATGCTATCGTCGTAAAGGATCAAAATGAAGAGAAGATTCTCTTAGGTGCAGGAATTGCGTTCGATAAAAAGAAGAATGATATTGTCGATCCGTCAAAAATAGAAAAAACCTTTGTCAGAAAAGATACACCTGACTATAAGCAGTTCGAAGAGATTTTAGAAACATTGCCGGAAGACCATATTCAAATTTCCGAGCAAATTATCTCCCATGCCGAAAAAGAGCTGAACATCAAAATCAACGAGCGCATTCACGTCGCTTTTTCAGACCATCTTTCCTTTGCGATCGAACGCCTGAGCAATGGAATGGTCATCAAAAATCCGCTGCTGAATGAGATCAAAGTTCTTTATCCGAAGGAATTCCAAATCGGCTTGTGGGCCAGAACGCTAATTAAAGATAAACTTGGGATTCACATTCCTGATGATGAAATCGGCAATATTGCCATGCATATCCACACAGCAAGAAACAATGCCGGTGATATGACACAGACGCTTGATATTACAACAATGATCCGTGATATTATCGAGATTATTGAAATTCAGCTGTCAATCAATATTGTTGAAGATACCATTTCTTATGAACGGCTTGTGACCCATCTCCGCTTTGCCATTCAGCATATCAAAGCGGGTGAATCCATTTACGAGCTGGATGCAGAAATGATCGACATTATTAAAGAGAAGTTTAAGGATGCCTTCCTGTGTGCCCTAAGCATCGGCACATTTGTGAAGAAGGAATACGGCTTTGAGTTTCCTGAGAAAGAATTGTGCTATATCGCCATGCATATTCAGCGGTTTTACCAACGGTCAGTCGCACGCTGAGGCAAACAAAAAAACGCTTTTGAGCTGATCAAAAGCGTTTTTTATATCCGATTTATTGGTTGATCGCCGGATTGCTGATTGTATTCCACTTTGTATACGACATGTAATGGAAATACTGATCGCGATATGGGTGTTTCGTATTGGAATTCCAAGGCTTTTCTCCGCCGCAGAAGTGGACAATGGCCGGGTTTTCTCTCGTTTCTCTATAAAACTTCTGTCCTAACAGCGTCGCAGGCGTTTTTTGTTTTAATATGATATAGGTTTGAGCGTTCCAGCGCGGATGAAGTTCATACCACTGATCATACAAGATCGCATTCAGTGCATCTTGATCGTGCAGCACAAGAAAGTCTTCAGACGGGTTTTCATTGATAAAGTTGATGACTTTTTCTGTGATGTTTTGCTTTCTCCAAGGTTCAAAATCAATAATCATGATACCTGAGTTAAAATACTTCCCTGTATCACTGACATTCATTTCTTTCAGGCGTTCATGCTGCCCCGCATCCTCAACAGCAGCAACCGTATATGGCGCAATATCCAAGTCCCACAGTTTCGAAATATCCTCAAGGATAATCGCATCACAGTCGATATAAATCATTCGTTTGATGCTTTCGTCCTTAATTAAGTCAGGAATCGAAATGCGGTAATACGCCGCTTTTGTAATATGGCTGCTCTCTACCGCATGTTCATACATATTGGTATCCACTTCTAAAAATTCAATCGGGACGCCGAATTTCAATGTGGTTTCTTCTAGTCTTCTTTTGTTATCAGGCTTAATTCCGCCATCAATGACGTATAATTTTATCTCTCTCTCCCGATCCATATTTGTCAATAAAGAAACGAACATCCCACCTAAATGACGAGCATAATTATCATCTGCGCATGACACGATATGCATAATTTCATCTTTCTTCAATGGTATTCATCTCCCTTTGTGTTGTACAAGTTACATTCCCGATTTCAGAAAATTAAACACTATTCTTCAATATTTTTTTAGACAGAATGTGCTATACAACAAAAAAGGTGTCACTTTTTGAACATGCGATATAGCCAATAAAGGACAAAAAAGCTTGCGATCGTAATAGCTTCAGCCGAAGCGATATACCACGGCCACGGCCCGAGAACATCCAGGAGAGAAGAACCGCCCGGTTTTTTCGTCAAATACATGTAATTCGCGCCAATCCAGCGGTCAAGCAGATAAATGCAGACTCCGTACACATTGACAATCAGGACGGTCACCCATAAAGAGCGCTGGCCCATTCTGTAAGTGCCGACCACCGCCATCAGCAGGCAGGATAAAAACACAGACCCATGCGAAATAAAAAAGAGGATATATCGCACATGCGGAAATGAAAACATACCGAGGTCAGGTGTCAAAAGAGCCTGAATCGAGCTGCCGATGCCGACAAAATATAAAAATACAAACAGCCTCCTGCTTTTGGTCACCAGCATGATGGCTGACAAATACACCGACAGGTCACTAAGCTGGAGAGGCAATGAAGTGCGCACCGACCACCTGCCCGTGGCAATCATCCATATTTGATAGCCGATTTGCGAACCAAGCAACAGAAATACAAACAAATAGCGCAGAAACCGGCTGACATTAGGCCGCTTGACCGCCTTGCGGAACAGAAACAACAGAGTGGCCAAAAGAGCGATAATCGCTAACGTCACCACATGCTCTGCTGAAAAAAGGTGAAACGGATCATGTTTATAGACGGATTGAACATATTTTTGCAAGATTGCACCCCCGTTTGTGGTCTTTTCTTTATTTTGTGGTTCTTGCGGCATTTTTTATTCAAGCGATATAGTTTGGCTTGAAGTTCAAATCAAACTCTGTTACAATTCATTTCATAGCTAATGATTCTGATAATTTAAGGCAGGCCTAAAAAATGGAACGTTCCTATCAACATCAGCAGCCTCGGAAAGAAGAACATGACACACTATCTAAGCTTAAACAAATGCCCGTTGAGTCACTGAACCTGGAAGCCATATCGATTGCGACGAACCTGTATCGGTCTGCGCAAAAGCTCCGTGTCAAAATGGAGACTGAGGTTCTTTCTTCTTATAAACTTTCTTGGACCGCTTTCTCCATTCTTTATGATCTATGGGTATGGGGGAAGCTCGAAACGAGAAAAATTGCTGAGCTGTCAGGCATTTCAACAGCTACAGCAAGCAACGTGATCAAAACGCTCGAAAAAAAGAGTTTTTGCCGTAAAAGCATCGACACAAGAGATCGACGACTCGTGTTTGTCTCCATCACCGATTCCGGCAAACAAGCGATCGAAGAACTCTACCCGGAGTTTCACAAAGGGGAAACAGAGCTCATTGCGGGAATGACGAAGGACGAACAGAAAACACTGACAGAGCTGCTTAGAAAGGTAGCTGACAATCTTCATACAACATAAGCTTTGACGGGAATCCAGTAGCGGTTTGTCTCCCTGTTTCAGAGAGCCGGCGGAAGGTGCGAGCCGGCACACAGGCTAACGTGAATTACCTCCCCGAGCTTTCTTTGTGAACCTTAGTAGCAAAGAACGGGAAACCGTTATTCGAATGAGCGGAAGACGATGTCTTCAACCAGGGTGGTACCGCGTGCATTGAGCCACGTCCCTTATCGGGATGGGCTCTTTTTTGTGTTTCTAAAAAAGGAGGATGAACGATGAAAACATTTGATCAGCTTACAGCTGCACAGCAAAAAGAAGTCGAAAGACAGCTTCAGCTATACATGACAGGCGCCCATGAGGTCATACCGCCGGAAGAATTAAAGGCCAAGCTAGTCAAATCCGTTTCCACAGGCACACCGCTTAAAATTAAGCTCGGATTAGATCCATCTGCACCAGATGTGCATTTGGGCCATACAGTTGTGTTAAACAAGCTTCGCCAATTTCAAGAAAACGGCCACATTGTTCAGCTGTTAATTGGGGATTTCACAGGAAAAATCGGGGATCCGACCGGAAAATCAGCAGCCAGAAAGCAGCTGACTGATGAAGAAGTTCAGCAAAACGCCAAAACATACTTTCAGCAATTTGGAAAAGTGCTTAATCAAGAAAAAGTCGAGCTTCACTACAACTCGAAATGGCTGAAAACATTGCATCTGGAGGATGTCATTGAATTGGCAGGCAAAATAACGGTAGCCCGCCTGATGGAGCGCGACGACTTTGAAGAACGCATCGCCATGCAAAAACCGATCTCACTCCATGAATTCTTTTACCCGCTGATGCAGGGATACGATTCCGTCGTTCTCGAAAGCGATATTGAATTAGGCGGAACAGACCAGCATTTCAATGTGCTGATGGGACGGCATTTCCAAGAACGATACGACAAAGAAAAACAAGTTGTCATCCTTATGCCGCTCTTGGAAGGCTTGGACGGCGTTGAAAAAATGTCGAAGTCAAAAAACAACTACATCGGCATTGACGAACATCCAAACGACATGTACGGAAAAACAATGTCACTGCCCGACAGCCTCATGAAAAAATACATTCATTTGGCAACGGACTTAGAGCTTGAAGAGAAAAAACAGCTCGTGAAAGACTTAGAAACCGGCGCCGTTCATCCAAGGGATGCCAAAATGCTTTTAGCCAAAACGATTGTCCGAATGTATCACGGAGCAGAAGCCGCTGAAGCTGCCGAACACTCGTTTAAAACAGTCTTTCAGGAAAACAGCCTGCCTGAGGATATTCCGGCTGTGAAATGGGAAGGCGAGAAAGCGCCAGCGGTTGTCGATCTGCTCGTCACATTGAAGCTTCTCTCTTCGAAGAGCGAAGCGCGCCGCATGATTCAAAACGGCGGTGTCCGAATTAACGGAGAGAAAATAACAGATATCCACGCTGATGCAGAGATAAAGGAAAATATGATCATCCAAGTCGGCAAACGCAAGTTTTTAAAACTCCAATAGTCTGATATCCAGAAACGCTTATGACCCTTTATTCATAAGCGTTTTTTTGCAGGTATAAAGCACTGTCTTTTCAAAAACGCTCTCCATTTTGCAGGAAATACCTTTAGCATCCCGAAATAATCCTCATCCATACATTAGGGGAGGTTTATTTTCGATGAAAAAGCTTTTGACTGTAATGACGATGGCTGTTTTAACTGCCGGAACGGTTCTCTTGCCGGCACAGAGTGTCACCCCTGCCGCCCGCGCTGTTCAAATATCAGATAGCGAGCGAGAGCTCCCATTCAAAGGAAAGCGTGCGTATTCCACCATTTCTCAGCTCAGTGAAGCAATCGGCCCCAGAATAGCCGGAACTGCCGCTGAAAAAAAGAGTGCCTTATTGATCGCCTCAACCTTGAGAAAATTAAAGCTTGATGTGAAGGTTCAACGATTCGGTATCCCTGACCGGCTTGAGGGAACGCTGTCTTCAGAAGGACGCGACATTCTTCTCCGGGCGGCATCCGGCTCAGCCCCGACTGAGGAAAAAGGGCTGACGGCTCCGCTTTACAATGCTGGCTTAGGCTATCCAAAGGACTTCACCGCTGACGCCAAGGGCAAAATCGCCTTGATTTCCAGAGGAGACCTGACATATTACGAGAAAGCCAAAAATGCCGAAGACGCCGGAGCGAAGGCTGTCATCATTTATAACAACAAAGAAAGCCTCGTGCCTGTGACGCCAAACCTGTCGGGAAATAAAGCCGGCATTCCTGTCGTTGGCATTAAGAAAGAAGACGGTGAAGCCCTTGCCCAGCAAAAAGAAGCCACCTTAAAACTAAACGCATTCGCAAACCAAACCTCCCAGAACATCATTGGCATCAAAAAACCAAAGAACATCAAACACCCAGACATTGTGTACGTCACGGCCCATTACGACAGTGTTCCTTTTTCGCCCGGGGCAAATGACAATGGCTCAGGAACCTCTGTTATGCTGGAGATGGCACGCGTCTTAAAAAGCATTCCTTCTGACAAAGAAATCCGCTTTATCGCTTTCGGCGCTGAAGAGCTCGGCCTGCTCGGCTCCTCTCATTATGTAGAACATCTATCGGAAAAAGAGCTGAAACGAAGTGAAGTGAACTTCAACTTAGACATGGTAGGCACAAGCTGGGAGAATGCGTCTGAGCTGTATGTCAACACATTGGACGGCCAATCTAACGATGTTTGGGAATCCAGCCATACAGCCGCTGAAAGAATTGGGTTTGACAGCCTGTCTCTGACACAGGGAGGATCATCTGATCATGTGCCGTTCCACGAAGCCGGCATTGATTCCGCCAACTTTATTTGGGGAGACCCGGAAACCGAAGAAGTTGAACCGTGGTATCATACCCCTGAAGACTCGATCGAACATATCAGCAAAGAACGCCTCCAGCAGGCCGGCGATCTTGTGACAGCCGCTGTCTATCAAGCTGTGAAAAAAGAGAAGAAACCGAAAACCAATAAGAAACAAATGAAGGCCAAAGCCTCTGACATTTATGAAGATATTAAATAAGAAAGACGGCACTTGATGCCGTCTTTTTAAGGTAATGAGCTATTTAGCTGTCTATAAGTAAAGCTTTCAGTTTATCTGCCGTATTTTCTTTCTCTAACGGCCGATAAATGGTCAGTTTCAAATCCGGTGAGTCATAAATTTGCAATGTCATATGCTCCATCACCATTGTGCCCGCTGACGGGTGATGAAGCACTTTTTCGCCTGCGTGTGTGCCTAACACTTCGTGGTGGTTCCACCATTTTTTAAATTCTGGGCTTACTTCAGTTAACTCATCGATCAGCTCTTTTATCCATGCTTCCCCGAGAAACCGGCTGGCTGTCGATCGAAATTGTGCGATGAGTTTTTTGGCGTGGCTTTCCCAGTCGTCCAGCAGATTCCGGTACTCTTTCGACGTGAAACATCGCCATATGGCGTTCCTTTCCTTTCTGCCCATTTGGCCAAAATCGCCGAACACAGCACACGCCGCCGTGTTCCAAGCAATAACGTCCCACTTTTCGTCAGTCACATAAACAGGGCAATTGGTTAAATGATCAATAAAGTGCCGCACAGCCAGAGGAAGGCTCTTGTTTTCCTCATCCTGATCATCTAAAAGAACATGATGTCCTGCTAACAGAAAGACATGGCGTTTTTCCTCGTAATTCAATTTGAGCACTCTTGATATGCTTTCCAGTACCTGTGCCGATACCCGAATATCCCTTCCCTGCTCCAGCCATGTGTACCATGTGACACCAATACCGGACAGCTGGGCCATTTCCTCTCTTCTCAAGCCTGTCGTTTTCCTTCTGGTGCCTAAAGGCAATCCAAATTCTTGCGGAGAAAGCTGCGCCCTTTTTAATTTTAAAAACTCACCAAGTTCTTTCCGTTTTTCTGCCATACCGTCCACATAAACACTCTCCTCCTGCATAGAATTTCCTATTTGTATTCTACATAAAAAAGGAGAAGGTTTTTATATTATTTGTTTCGTTCTGCAAATACTTCCGCAGCCACAGGCAAAATGGTATTCAGCGCATTCGGGAATCCTGAGTAAATAATCATCTGCATCATCACTTCTATGAGTTCTTCTTGTGTCCATCCGACATTCAGGGCTCCGTTAATATAGAATTTTAACTGTTGCGTATTGCCCAATGCAGTCAATCCGGCAACTGTTGCTAATAATCTGGATTTCAGATCAAGGCCCGGTCTTGAAAAAATCTGTCCATAATTAAACTCCACAGCGAGCACACCAAGGTCCGGAGCGATGGATTGTTTAAAACTGTCTACGATCGCTTCGTAGTTCTCCTCATCTATTTGCTTCAGAATATCTAACCCTTTTTTATAATGTTCACTTGTTTGCACCAGCTTCTATCTCCCTTCTGATATCGCTTTGTTTCGCAGCTCGATTTATGGTAATCCTTGAACTGAAGGCAATACCAATCATGATCATCCCCAGAATACAAACGCCGTTCCAATGAAACAGCATCCAGACTGCACCGCCTGCATACGACCCCAAGGCGCCGCCTAAAAACGTGCTGACCATAAAGATGCCATTCAATCTGCTTCTCATATCAGCGGACAACTGGAAAATCTCCGCCTGACATGCCACCTGGTTCGCTTGAATGCCCATAGTGATGAATAAAGCGCCCAGCACAATCACAATTATTGAGGTCCGGCCCGCCATTAACAATACAAATGACAATAAGGTAAAAGACATACAAAGCTTGTTGGCAAAAGCCGCTCCTTTTTGATCAATAGTCCGGCCGATCAGAGGAGTCGCAAAAGCCCCGCCAATCCCCACCAAACCGATTGTTCCGGCAGTCTGGCTGCCAAACGAGAATGGCGGTTCACTCACCATAAACACTAACGTCGTCCAAAATAAACTGAAGGCGCCGAACATGAAGCCTTGGTTTACACATGCTTTTCTTAATGCTTTCTCCTTGATCAAAAGCGGAAATAATGAAGAAATGAGTTTTCCATAACCAACGGCATGTGTCCCTTTGCTTTTCGGAAAGCAGAAGCGAATGATCAGCATAATGATGACGGCTGCTGCACAGGCAATCCAATACATCACACGCCAGCCATATCGGGCATCTATCGCCCCGCTGACCACTCTCGCACCTAATATTCCGCAAACCAAGCCGATAGCTACGTTTCCGAGTACTTTTCCTCTGTTCTTGTCATTTGCTAAACCTGCCGCAAACGGCACAAGGATTTGAGGAATAATCGTGAAGAACCCCAGCAATAAATTTGTGACGGCCAGCCATGAAAAGCTTACAGCTAACGCTGAAGCGGCTGAGCAAACTCCCACTAAGAACAGCAGGCCCACAATGAAGCGGCGGCGTTCAAATAGATCTCCTAATGGAACAAGCAGCAGATTCCCCGCTGCATAGCCGATCTGCGCCAATGTAGCAATCATCCCAGCTTGTGCCGCTGTCACATGAAACGTGCCTGCCATGCTGACAAGCAATGTTTGATTGATATAGACATTAGCGACAGTAAACCCGCTAGTCACCGCCATCAGAAAGATCAAACCTCTCGATAATGAAATGGAATGTTTCATGTTTGCCTCCTTTCTTCATGCATGATAAAGCAGGTGCAATCATAGAAACAGAAGTGAGTTTATACTGGTATAGAAAGTACTAGCAAAGCAAAAAAGCGAAACCTTGTCAGGCTTCGCTTTTGTAAAATATAACGTTCATCAATCCACTTCTTTCTTAATCCCAAGCATTTTCTCATCTAAATAATGGGCGATCTCCGCGGCTTCCTTCAGCTCATCTGTTAATTGCTTAGGAACGTCATTGTTCAATTTATAGTAGATTTTATGTTCAAGGCTCGCCCAGAAATCCATCGCGATTGTCCTGATTTGAATTTCTGCTTTGACGTATTCCACACGGTTTGTTAAATTCACAGGCATCTCAATAATTAAATGCAAGCTTCGGTAGCCGTTCGGTTTTGGCGTCTGGATATAATCCTTCACCTTTACGATTCTCAAATCTTCATGCTGCTTCAACACATTCACGACATTATAAATATCAGAAATAAAGGAACAAATGATACGCACACCGGCAATGTCGTGGATGTGCTCCTTCATTTCCTTTGTCGTAATCTCGCAGCCCTTTCTCATTAATTTATTCACGATGCTTTCAAAGCTTTTGACACGGGATTTCGTATGTTCAATCGGGTTGTGTCCGTGAATGAGGTTATATTCCTGGCTGATAATCGAGAACTTTGTATCCAGCGCATCGAGCGCAAATTTATAAACTAATAATTCATTTTTCCAATCTTCCATTACCGTTTTTAAATCGTCCATATGTGTTACAGATAAATCCATTTTCGTCATCTCCTTTAACGGATCTTTATCCGCTGTCCATGTACTAGACGTGCCTGCCTGCTGCAAGGTTCTATGAATTATTTTACAAATTGCGGTCGATTGTAACAAAAAAAGACCGCACGAAACGGGCGGTCTTTCTTTTTATCGGAAGTAGCTGATCAATAATCCGATCGATAGCAGGAATCCGAAAAATGTATTCGTTTGGGCTGTTGATTTCATTGCAACAATCATATTCATCGGCAATTCTTTTTGGACGAATCCTTTTACTGCCTGAACTGGCTTAGGCACGCTCAAAAAGACGACAAACAGCCACGGGCTTGCGGCACCGGTAATGACCAAGCCGACAACCCAAATATAAGCGACAGCAAACGACGCAGCCAAGAGAGTGACAGCTCCCTTATGCCCCATCAAAATCGCCAATGTTTTGCGTCCGCCTTTTTTGTCCTCTTCAATATCGCGGATGTTGTTCGACAGGTTAATCGCGCCGACAAGAATCGCAATCGGGATCGAAATCAAAATGCTTTGTGTGTTGATCATATCTGTCTGAATGAAAAACGAAATCAGCACAAACACTGAACCCATGCAAATGCCTGAGAATAACTCGCCGAACGGCGTGTATGCAATCGGCAGCGGCCCGCCTGTATACAGGTATCCGATCGCCATGCCGACAAGGCCGATCACAGCGAGCCACCAGCTGCTGCTCGCGCAAATATAGACACCGAGCAGAATGGCAATCCCGTATGATGCGAGGGCTAATTGCAAAATCGTCTTTGGCTTCATTCCGTGGCGTACAATCGCACCTCCGATTCCGACAGATTCTGCTGTATCTAGCCCGCGTTTAAAATCGTAGTATTCATTAAATAAGTTCGTCGCAATTTGGATCCATAAGCAAGAAAACAGCATAGCCAGAAACAGCAGCAGATCAACCTTCACATAAAACATCGCCAAAACCGTTCCGAGCAGCACAGGCACAAACGATGCGGTTAACGTATGAGGACGGGTTAACTGCCAAAGGATCTGCCCCATGCTTTCTTTTTCCGGCGCTGTCTGACCCTCACCCTTATTTGTTTGGTTCATCTTCCTCTTCCTTTCTATTAAAAGGCTTACTTTTTTTCAGCCGGCAGCTTGATAAAAACTCCTTTTGCTTCCTTATCTATCATAATGACTTCTCCCTCATTTCACAAGATACCGCAAGAAGGCGTTTTCTTTCTTATTATACTCTTTCCGCCCCGATTTCATTAGGTTTCTGCTTTCACCCGAACGAATAGGTACAGAAAAATTTTTTTAAGTACATTACGCTTTTTAAAAGTTAAAAAGATCTTTTGACTCCATGTAGGTTTTCCTTTATTATAAATCAGCTCGAGACTTTCCATTCTTGCCCTTGCAGGTATAAAGTTTCATTTTCAAAAGCAGACGCCGATATATTAATTTGAGGGAGATTAGGGAAAAAATGAAACTTTTTGAGCATCTAATCGTCAAATACTCATGTGATTGTCGAAAAAACGGGAAGGGAATTTTTGATATGCTGCAATTGATGAAACAGCTGTATGAAAAGCCCGCTGTCAAGTGGACATGTCATACAGGATTTTATTTGATGATACTGCTTGTTTTGTTTTTTATGTATGGTTTTCACACCGCGAATACCGGTTCATATATTTATAACGATTTCTAATTGGAGAGAGAATAACTATGAAACTTTTACATGCTATTCAAACACATGCGGAATCTTATCCGCAAACCGATGCCTTCCGCTCTCAAGGCCAGTCGCTCACGTATCAGGAATTATGGGAGCAGTCTGACCGAGCGGCTGCCGCGATTCAAAAACGCATTTCTGGGGAAAAGAAATCTCCTATCCTTGTGTACGGCCATATGGAGCCCTGCATGATCGTTTCCTTCTTAGGAAGCGTCAAAGCGGGACATCCTTATATTCCGGTTGATCTGTCCATTCCGTCCGAGCGGATTGCGAAAATTATCGAAAGCTCTGGAGCAGAATTGCTGATCAATGCAGCCGGGCTTCCAATTGATACAGACAGCCAGCAGATTCAGACGGTTTCAGCAGAAGAACTGCTGGAAAACGAAGGCGGCTCTGTCAGCCAAGATCAATGGGTCAAGGAACACGAGACGTTTTATATCATTTACACTTCCGGAAGCACAGGAAATCCAAAAGGCGTTCAGATTTCCGCGGCGAATCTTCAAAGCTTCACAGACTGGATTTGTGCAGACTTTCCAGTCAACGGAGGAAAAACATTTTTAAACCAAGCGCCGTTTTCATTTGATTTATCTGTCATGGATCTTTATCCATGCCTTCAATCAGGCGGGACTTTACACTGCGTGACAAAGGATGCTGTGAATAAGCCGAAAATCTTATTCGAAGAGCTGAAGAAGTCCGGGCTGAATGTGTGGACATCAACGCCTTCCTTTGTGCAGATGTGCCTGATGGACCCAGGTTTTTCACAAGACCTGCTGCCAGATGCAGACACATTTATGTTTTGCGGAGAGGTTCTACCGGTTTCTGTGGCAAATGCGCTGCTTGAGCGTTTCCCGAAAGCAAAAATCTTTAATACGTACGGTCCGACTGAAGCGACAGTGGCTGTCACATCCGTTGAAATTACAAGTGACGTCATCAGCCGCAACGAATCGCTTCCAGTCGGCTTCGCCAAGCCAGATATGAACATTTTCATTATGGATGAACAGGGACAGCCGCTTCCTGATGGAGAAAAAGGAGAAATCGTCATTGCAGGGCCGAGCGTAAGCCGAGGCTACCTTGGTGAGCCGGAGCTGACGGAAAAAGCGTTTTTCTCTTATGAAGGACAGTGGGCATACCGGACTGGCGATGCTGGCTATATCCAAGATGGTCAGATTTTCTGCCAAGGACGTTTGGATTTCCAAATTAAACTTCACGGCTACCGAATGGAGCTTGAGGAAATTGAGTTCCATGTCAGACAGTCTCAGTACGTTCGTTCTGCTGTTGTGATTCCGTATCAGCCAAACGGAACAGTCGAGTACCTGATCGCTGCTGTTGTGCCTGAAGAGCATGAGTTCCAGAAGGAGTTCCAGCTGACAAGCGCCATTAAAAAAGAGCTTGCCGCTTCCCTTCCGGCGTATATGATCCCGAGAAAATTCATCTATCAGGATCACATTCAAATGACGGCCAACGGCAAAATTGACCGGAAGCGCATCGGCGAAGAGGTTCTTGTATGACGCCTTACAGCTCGTTTTTATTCTTTATACTGCTTGGCATTCTTCTTCTGCCGACGATCATTCTCGGCCTGAACGGAAAAAGATTTCAAGCATACAACATGTTCATATCTATCATTATATTGGCTTTAATTTTTTCGCACGACTTACATGGGGTCATCGCACTGTGTCTGTTTACGATATGGCAGGTGCTCTTGATCAGCGGCTATCTGGCGTACCGGCAGAAAGCGAACAGCGGCTTTGTCTTTTGCGGAGCTGTTATCGCGGCGATTCTGCCTTTATTCTTGTCAAAAATATGGCCGTTTCTTTCACACCCGCAGCCGCATCACCCGCCGCATAACCTGATCAGCTTTTTAGGGATTTCGTATTTAACCTTTAAAGGCGTTCAGCTGATTATGGAAGCAAGAGACGGTCTGCTGAAGGAACAGCTGCCGCTGCACCGCCTGCTGTATTTCATCCTGTTTTTCCCGACGATTTCCTCCGGCCCGATCGACAGATACCGCCGGTTCGTCAAGGATGAACAGAAGGCTTGGACGAAAGAAGAATACGCCGACCTATTGTATACAGGGATTCATAAGATCTTTATCGGTTTCCTGTACAAGTTTATTATCGGCTATGCAATCAATACGTACTTCATCATGAATCTTCCCGCGATCACGCACAATAAGATTCTTGGGAACCTGCTGTACATGTACGGCTACAGCATGTATTTATTCTTTGATTTCGCCGGCTACACGATGTTTGCCGTCGGGGTCAGCTATATCATGGGCATTAAATCACCGGAAAACTTTAATAAACCGTTTATCAGTAAAAATATTAAAGATTTCTGGAATCGTTGGCATATGTCTCTGTCATTTTGGTTTAGAGATTATGTGTTTATGAGATTCGTATTTTGGATGACAAAGAAAAAGTGGATCAAAAACCGTATGGCTGTCTCAAACATCGGGTATTTCCTGCTGTTTATGCTGATGGGGGTTTGGCACGGGCTTGCGCCGCAATATATCATCTACGGCCTCTATCACGCCGTGCTGATGACGTGTTACAACTTTTTCGAGAAGTGGAATAAGAAATATAAATGGCTGCCGTCCAACCGCTGGACAACCGTTCTCGCTATTGTGATCACGTTCCACTTTGTTTGCTTCGGGTTTTATATTTTCTCAGGAAAATTATTTCATCACCACCATTAAAGGAGATTAGAAAGCTATGGATTTTAAACAAGAGGTATTAGACGTTTTAGCAGAGGTTTGCCAGGATGACATCGTAAAGGAAAATCCTGATATTGAAATTTTTGAAGAAGGTTTGCTTGATTCTTTTGGAACAGTAGAATTGTTGCTTGCGATTGAAAACCGTTTTGATATTTTAGTGCCGATCACTGAATTTGACCGGGATGTTTGGAATACGCCTAACAACATTGTAAATCAGCTGTCTGAGTTGAAATAATGAAAAAGCGTTTTTTCGGTCCAATTATTTTGGCGTTTATTCTATTCGCAGGCGCCATCGCAATTCCATCTTCATGGCTGACAGGCTTCATCACCGATAAACGGGTGAAAGAGTCAGCAACAGCCTTGAACCCAAGTATGTTTCAAGGGCTTTATTTACAAGATCAAATGCTCAAAGATCCGGCATATCTTCCGATTTACGGGTCTTCTGAGCTTTCCCGGCTGGACGAGTTCCACCCATCTAATTATTTTCAAGTAAACAATGAGGGGTTCACGCCATACCTTGTCGGCAAAGGCGGGTCCCAGTCATTGATTCATTCTTTAAACTTCGCTGCCCATATGGATCAGCTGAAAGGCAAAAAAATCGTATTCATCGTGTCTCCGCAATGGTTTATTAAGCGCGGGTCTGATGAACAGCATTTCGCGCCGAACTATTCTGCGCTGCAAGGGCTAGATTTGGCATTTAACGAGCAGATCGACCCTGATGTGAAAAAGAAAATGATGAAACGCATGCTGCGCTTTAAGGCCGTGCAAAACGATGCGATTCTTTCCGAGCTGTACAAAGCAATGGTAAACGGCCAGACATGGAAAGCAAACGCGCTGAAGCCGGCGGCAAAAGTCTATTACAGCATGCTGGAAAAGAAAGACATGTATTATTCAGCGACGGAATCATCCGGGCCAAAGCGTTATATCTCGCAGTCAGTAAAGGATAAGTCATGGTCTGAATTAAATAAACTCGCAGATCAATCAGGCAAACGCCACTCCGGATCTAACGATTTTCATATCGACAATCCAGTTTATAAAAAGCTGAAGCCGAAAGTGCCAAAGCTGAAAGGGAAAAACAAAGGAAGATCGTATGCGGTGTCACCGGAATACGGCGACTTTGAAATGATGCTTGATATCCTGAAGGATGCGGGTGCAGAGCCTATGTTTGTCACCATCCCTGTTAACGGAAAATGGTACGACTACACAGGCTTCCCGAAAAAAGGCCGCACCGACTATTACAAAAAAGTGAATAAACAGATTAGAGCGAAGGGCTTCCAGGTTGCTGATTTTTCAGGACATGAATATGACCCGTATTTCATGAAAGATACCATCCACATCGGCTGGAAAGGCTGGGTGTACGTCGATAAAGCAATTGACGAATTTTATAAAACCGGAAAAGTCACTTCATCCTGAGCATCTCGTAGGACGCGGCTGCATATTTCCTGCTAAGATTTGAAATAGTAAAGGAATCACAGCCAACTAGTAAGAGGTGTACATCAATGAAGATGACAGGCAATACGGTTTTAATTACAGGG
Organism: Bacillus sp. SN1; assembly: GCF_002796895.1. Taxonomy (NCBI): domain Bacteria; kingdom Bacillati; phylum Bacillota; class Bacilli; order Caryophanales; family Bacillaceae; genus Bacillus; species Bacillus sp. SN1. Next base: position 266,230 of record NZ_PHIE01000002.1, on the reverse strand, counting down.
GGTTCCGCTGGCATCGGGCTTGAACTGGCCAAGCGCCTGCTGGAACTTGGCAATGAAGTCATTATTTGCGGACGCAGCGAAGCGAGGCTTTCAGAAGCGAAGCAGCAGCTCCCAAACATCCATACAAAGCAATGTGATGTTGCAGACCGTTCACAGCGGGAAGCATTGTTTGAATGGGCTCTAAAGGAATTTCCGAACCTGAATGTTCTCGTCAACAACGCCGGCATCCAAAAGGAGATCGACTTCAAAAAAGGGACAGAGGAGCTTTTTGAGGACGGAGATGAAATTGAACTTAATTTCCAAGCGCCTGTCCATTTATCAGCTCTTTTCACACCTCATTTGATGAAGCAGCCCGACGCGGCAATTGTTCAGGTCACGTCGGGGCTTGCGTTTAACCCGTTAGCTGTTTATCCGGTGTACTGTGCAACAAAAGCGGCGCTTCACTCATTCTCGCTTACGCTCAGACACCAGCTTCGCGATACGGGCGTGGAAGTGATTGAAATGGCGCCTCCTATGGTGGACACGGGATTAAACCAAAAATCACGCGATAAACAAGGCCTGACATACCGGGGCATTTCAGCTGAAGAATATGTTCAATATTTCTTGGACGGCTTGAAAGAAGGCAAACAAGAGATTACAAATGAACGTGTCGAAGGCCTTCGGAATGCCACTCGCGCCGATTATGACAGGGTGTTCGAACAAATGAACACGCAGGAGAATTAATTTCTCCTGCTTTTTTCTTATGAATTTCTTACAAATTTGAGCAAACCTATTGCGAATATTTGTTGAAGGTATACAATAGAATATAAATTATTTTCAAATAAGTTTGATAATATAAACAATTTAACAGCAGGGAGATTGACCATGACTAAACAAACGATTCGTGTTGAATTGACATCAACAAAAAAACCGAAACCAGACCCAAATCAGCTTTCGTTCGGAAGAGTGTTTACAGACCACATGTTTGTAATGGACTACGCGGCGGATAAAGGATGGTACGACCCAAGAATCATTCCTTATCAACCTATTTCAATGGACCCAGCGGCAATGGTATATCACTACGGCCAAACCGTGTTTGAAGGGTTAAAGGCTTACGTGTCAGAGGATGACCATGTCCTGCTTTTCAGACCGGGAAAAAATATGGAGCGCCTGAATCAATCAAACGACCGCCTCTGCATCCCGCAAATCGATGAAGAACAGGTTCTCGAAGGCTTAAAACAGCTTGTTGCGATCGATAAAGACTGGATTCCGAATGCGGAGGGCACGTCCCTTTATATCCGTCCGTTCATCATCGCCACCGAGCCTTTCCTTGGTGTTGCGGCATCTCATACGTATAAGCTCTTTATCATTCTTTCTCCGGTCGGCTCATATTACAAAGAAGGCATCAAGCCGGTCAAAATCGCTGTTGAAAGTGAATTTGTCCGTGCGGTAAAAGGCGGAACGGGAAATGCCAAAACCGCAGGGAACTACGCTTCAAGCTTAAAAGCGCAGCAGGTAGCCGAAGAGAAAGGATTTTCTCAAGTACTCTGGCTGGACGGGATTGAAAAGAAATACATCGAAGAAGTCGGAAGCATGAACATCTTCTTCAAAATCAACGGTGAAATTGTAACACCAATGCTGAACGGAAGCATCCTGGAAGGCATTACGCGCAATTCCGTCATCGCCTTGCTTAAGCATTGGGGCCTTTCCGTTTCAGAACGGAAAATTGCGATTGATGAGGTCATCCAAGCCCATAAAGACGGCATCCTTGAAGAAGCCTTCGGAACCGGTACAGCTGCTGTTATTTCCCCGGTCGGTGAGCTGATCTGGCAGGATGAAACACTGTCGATTAACAACGGTGAAACAGGAGAAATCGCAAAAAAACTATATGACACGATTACAGGCATTCAAAAAGGCACTGTCGCGGATGAGTTCGGATGGACGACTGAAGTTGCAGCGCTGACTGAAAGCAAATAAGAAAAAAGCCGGCCACTGGGCCGGCTTTTTTTACGCTTCAATTTTGTTAAAGAACTGCGGCAGGTACGCTTTGTGCGCCTCCAGCATTTCGTCTAAAATCTGTTTGGCCACAGTGTCGGATGGAACGAGCGGGTTAATCGTCATGGCGAGGAGTGCTGTTTGATAGTCGCCTGTGACCGCCGCTTCTGCCGCGACACGCTCAAAGGATTTGATTTGCTGAACGAGGCCCCGGACAGACACCGGCAAGTCGCCGACAGCTATTGGCTTAGGGCCGTTTTTCGTCATCACGCAGTTCACTTCAACCGCGGAATCGTCTGGGATGCTGGCGATTGCGCCGTTATTGACCGTGTTCACCGGCTGAATGTCGTGTTTATCATTGTAAATGGAGCTGATCAAGTTACACGCTGCATCGCTGTAGTAAGCACCGCCCCGTTTTTCCAGCTGCGGCGGTTTGATCGCAAGGTTCGGATCTTTGTAAAGTTCGAACAGCTCTTTTTCGACCTTCTGCACAACTTCAGCCCGGGTGCCTTCCGTTTGTGATGCTTCTAGTTCGTGCTCCAGCATCTCTTTCGTTTTGAAGTAGTAACGGTGGTAGCCGCAAGGGATGATATCGAGCGCTTTTAAAAATTCCGGCTCCCACTCTGCTCCTGAGATGTTTTTCATCGTCATTGCGTTTTTCGGATCACCCATCGCTTCGATTACTTGATCCTTCACACTGACGCCGTCCAAGAAAACATCCAGCCCGAACACCATGTGATTTAATCCGGCGAATTGGACTTCTACGCGGTTCACATCTACGTCAAGCGCTTTGGCTACACCCATTTTGATGCCGATCGGAACGTTACAGAGACCGACGACTTTCTTCAGGTTAGAGTAGCGAAGCAAGGCCTCTGTCACCATGCCGGCAGGGTTTGTGAAATTGACGAGCCATGCATTCGGGCAGAGCTCTTCGATATCCTTTGCGATCTCAAGGATGACCGGAATCGTTCGCAACCCTTTAAACAGGCCTCCCGGGCCGTTCGTTTCCTGGCCGATGACGTCATATTTTAATGGGATGCGTTCATCCTTGGCTCTTGCCTGCAGAAGACCGACGCGGAATTGAGTCGTGACAAAGTCTGCGTCTTTCAGCGCTTTTCTCCGGTCGAGCGTAAGGTGAATGTCGATCGGGACGCCGGCTTTTTCAACCATCCGTTTGGCGAGCGTGCCGACAATATTCAGCTTTTCTTCGCCCTCAGGGATATCGACGAGCCATAATTCACGGACAGGCAGCTCATCATACCTTTTAATGAACCCTTCCACGAGCTCTGGCGTGTAGCTTGAACCTCCGCCAATCGTTACAATCTTCAATCCTTTTGTCATATGCTTGCTCCCCTTTGCTCAGTGATTTTTTCATATAACTCAATGAACTCCGCCGCCAGATCCTTCACTGTCATCGCATTCATTAAATGATCCTGTGCGTGCACCATCAGAAGCGTCATTTCCGTTTTTTCTCCGCCCGCTTCATTTTGGATCAGCTCTGTCTGATAATGATGGGCTTTTGTTAATTCTTCTCCGGATTCTTGAAGCTTTTTCCGCGCTTCTTCTGCGTCACCGCTTTTCGCAGCGGCAATGGCCTCCATTGCGGAGCTCCTTCCGTTTCCTCCGTGAAGGATAATTTGAAAAATGATTTGCTCCATTTTCTCATTCACGCGATTCACTTCCTTTCTCTACAGAGCCGCTTCTTTGTCATCTGATGCTGCAGGCGTTTGGACGAGCTCCAGATCGTTTTCTTCTTTCAGCTTCTGTTTATCCCACATTCTAAAGAACGGGTAGTAGACAACAAAGGATACGGCGATATTAATGGCTTGCATGACCGCACCTGAGACTTTTCCCCCTGTCGCCAGATAGCCTGAAAAGATCGGCGGCATGGTCCATGGAACTGCGATACCCGCCGGTTTGGCAACAAGGCCGGTGCTCATTCCGATGTATGTGAGTGTCACTGTGACAAGCGGCGTGATGATAAACGGAAGCAAGAGCATCGGGTTCATGACGATCGGCATTCCGAAAATAATCGGTTCGTTAATATTGAAGATGGCAGGCCCGATCGCAAGCTTTCCGAGCTGCTTCATTTGTTTGCTTCGTGCGCGCAGGAACATCGTGACAACCAGTGCCAACGTAGCGCCGCTTCCGCCGATATTGATCCAGATATCAAAAAACTGCTGGGTGAAAATCTTAGGCAGTTCCTCACCGGCTTGGAACGCGATTCGGTTGGCATCCATGGCGCCGTACCAAATCGGTGCCATGACGCCGCCGACAATATTGGCGCCGTGAAGGCCGCAGGCCCATAAAAGCATTTTGACGGCTTCCGCAACGAGGCTGCCCCCTAGACTTCCGCCAAGAATGGAAAGCGGCGTTCCCAGTAAAACGCTTACAATATTATGAAGGCTTTCAAACGGTGTTGCTTCAACAATCAGCCGGGCTGCCCAAATCAGGAAGACGACGGCAAAGCCGGGGATTAACGCGACAAATGACTTGCTGACTGCCGGCGGAACGCCGTCCGGCATTTTGAAGACCAAATTGCGCTGGATAATGAAGCGGTAAATCTCTGTTGATACCATCGCGATAATCATGGCGACAAACAGGCCTTTGCTTCCCATGAGTGAAAGCGGAATCCCGCCGCTGACCATCATCTCTTTCGTCGAACCATCAGGCGTAAACGGCACTTGATACGGTGTCGCTAACAAAAATGCCGCAAGTGAAATAGCTCCGGCCGACAAGGCATCAACACCGTATTTCTCGGCGAGCCGGTAGGCGATGCCGAACGCGGCGACCAGACCCATAATTTCAAAGGTGGCGTCAACTGGGTAGGCCAGCTTTTCAGACCAGGCGCTGCCAAACGTTTTTGCCATAAACTCAGCGTATCCCGGGATCGGGAGGTTGCCGATGATGAGGAAAAAGGAACCGATGATAATCAGCGGCATCGTAAGAATGATACCGTCACGCAGCGCCTGTAAATGGCGCTGTCCCGCAATTCTTCCCGCTATAGGCATGACCTTTTCTTCTAAGATCTGATTGACTTTATTCACATAGCCCGCCCCTCTCTATGACACATGTCCAAGCTGTTCAGCCGATTTCAGCACTTCTGCCCCGTTGCACGTGCCATAATGGACGGTATTAATGACGTCTACCGGAACCCCCTTTGACTCTCCTAGTTTTTTCAGCTGCGGAAGCATATAACGGACTTGCGGGCCGAGAAGCAATACATCCGCTTTATCAATATGATTTTGTACAGAATCACCTGAAACTGCCCAAATGGTATAGTCTTTTCCTTGTTCCTGCGCACTTTTTTCCATCTTGCTCACCAGTAAGCTAGTAGACATGCCTGCTGCACAAACGAGTAATATATTCATGTAAAAGACCCCCTAGAGTTTGATCAATTTTGTCATGTCCTGTTGTTGATATCATCATATTATGAAATCGCTTTCATAAACACTCAAGGTTTTTCCGCAGGAAACGGAAAAAAGGTATATACAGGCTGTCAGTTCAGCATTTTTTGGTCAAACACATCCGAAAGCTCTTGATACGAACGGCATTTGATCAGCTGGTTCACCGCCGCCGGGTCATCCAAAATGCTGCCAAGCAGTTTATACATGCTTTGCAAATCCGCTTTGTTCTCCTTTTCGACACAAAGCAAACAGACAAATTGAACACGCTGATTCTCCCAATCTATCGGTTTTTTGAGCGTACAAACGGCCCAAAATGTTGTTTTTGTCTGCGGAACGAGCGGGTGCGGTATGGCAACAAGATTGCCAAAACACGTTGGCGACATGTCTTCTCGTTCAAAAATGGATTCTATGATTTCGTTTTCAGCATAGCCGCAATCAACTGCTTTCTGCCCTAAAAATTGAATCACTTCCTCTTTTGAGCGCAGATCCTTCTGGAAAAACACGAGTTCTTTTTTCAGGTAGCGGGCTGCTTTTTCTTTTTCATCACTCAAAATGGATTCTATTTTTGTAAAGTCGGTTCCGCCCAAGAGTGTGTTGACCTTCAGCACTGGTACAGGGAGCTCTTTTTTGATCGGGATGGTGCTGATGACAAAATCAATAGATTCATAGGACATCTGGTCAAGACTGTAATACTCAGCAGTTCCTAGAATATCGAGCCGTTTGCCGAAATGGGAGCGGAGTTTTTCACGCAGTAGCTGAGCGCTCCCGGCACCTGATGCGCACACAATGATGCAGCGTTTCGGCGGGCTTTCTGTTTTTTTTCGTTCAATCGCTGCGCCAAAGTGGAGGGCCAAATAACCAATTTCGTTTTCATGAATGTCGATGCCCGTTTGTTCCTTTATCACCATTCCGGCAACGATCCCGGCTTCAAAAGCGAGAGGATAGTGTTCCTTGATCGCTGCCAGCATCGGATTTCTCAGGTTCATGCCATATCGGTTGCGGCTGATTGCCGGCTTTATATGGAGCGCTAAGCCAATTTTCAGCTCTTTGTCATGCAGGATTCCGAGCTTCAGCTCACGATCAACGGCCTTTATCATAGCAAATGTCAGCTGATCGGTTTCTTCGTCTATTGAAAATGTATCCTCCCCGCATTGTGGTTGTGTCATTCGCTTTGTGCCGAGGAGATGCATGGCGATATAGGCCGTCTCCTCTTTCGGAAACGTAACGGCAAGTGCTGATTCCAGCTCCTTTACGATGGCTTCGGCAGCCAGGTATTCTTTTTGATCCAGGATATGCTCCATATCTTCCCGGAAAAGAGATACGTAGTTTTCCGTTCTGATCCGTTTACAAGCGATGGCAATATGGATGATGAGGTTATTCAGTCCTAAGTTAGACAGAGGGATGCGGTCGTTTTTGATTTTTTTCAGGATGGCGGAACGGATGATTTCGATTTCTTCATCTGGCAATATATCAGCCTTTTCATTCAGAACATCAATCTCTGTTTCTCTTTCATCGACAATGTACTCTGCCATACAGTACCTCATCTGGACCTCGTCCCCGCGCAGCTTGAAGCCGTAATTCGGGCGTGTTTCCATGACGATGCGATAGGGCAGCAGACGTTTCTTTACTTCTTTTAAATCCGTTTGGAGTGTAGATTTTGAGATAAATAGTTCTTCAGCCAGTTCATCGAGCTTGAGGTAATGCTCCGCCAGCAGCAGACGTTTCATGAGATAGGCCATTCTCTCCTCCGGCAACACCGGCAGGCCCTTTTTTTGCTGAAACACATCTTGCAGCAGCATTCTGAATGTCTGCTCGTCGTGAATACGGAGTTTGTAACCAGAGCCTCTTACCGATTGGACAAAGGCACCATGACCGCTTAGCACGCCTTGCAATTCCTTTATATCATTGCGGACCGTCCGCGTCGTCACGTTTAATTTCGCGGCAAAAAACGAGCTTGTCACCGGGGCTTCAGCCGCCATCAGCAAGCGCAAAATATCACGAAGTCGCCCATGAAGCATGAGAAAAACCTCCTATCAAGTAGATGCAGGGATAAAGCGAATAGGCAGAAAGGATGATGAAGGAATGCGAAATGTATATAAATTCTATAATGGGGCGAATGGCAAGTCAATGAACATCGGAGGGACAAGAGGGAAAACTGACCCATAAAAAAACAGCCGGATTCATCCGGCTGTTCGGGAAGCGGACATGTTCTTTTGTTTGGACGCCTTGCGATCCTTCATGATTTTTCGAACAATCGGGTAAATGACAGGCGCCCATTTGATAACGGTTTTGATCATCTTTTTCAAAGCTCCGATTCTCCCTTCTTTTTTCTCAACCATTCCCCTGATTGCCTTTTGCTTAAACATGCTAACGTGACACGTACCTGTTTCCCGTCACCCAGAAACGCCACGGATAATCGCGCGCCTCTCCGCTGTTGTCAATGCCGATGCGCGGGCCGGTAGAAATCTCTTCCGGTGTGTACCCGCTTTCAATGTAAAGCGGCTGTTCCGTGATCCAGCGTCCGTAGTCATTCATCGTGACGCCAAGCGCTTTCGTCAGCTTTCCGGGCCCGTTTGTCCATTCCCTCGGACGCCGGCCCGGCCTTCTCTCCTCCATTAACAGCTGGCCTTCATGAGGCTCAATCGCCCTGATTAATACCGCTTGCGGAACATCCACTTCTGCGGCAACGACATTCAGCAACGTATGGGTGTGCATCACGTATGTATACACTCGCCCGGCTTCCGCAAACATAATCTCAGTCCGCTTCGTCCGGCGGTTGTTAAAGCTGTGGGCCGCTCTGTCTCCGGCGCCCATATAGGCCTCTGTTTCCACAATATAGCCTGACGCTGTGCCTTCATCTGTTTCTTTTACCAGAAGGCAGCCAAGAAGCGACGGGGCAAGCTCAAGAGCGGTTTTTTGGTAAAACGTGATGGGCAGCGGATTTTTTTCTCTCGTCACGAATCGAACTCTCCTTTTACCGATTTTTGTACATTGTACCATTCCCGAAGCAACTGAAAAAAAACGGCTGTTTTAAAATCTTTCCATTCAGGGAATATTGTTACCGTTAATAAAGGAGGGTCAACCAATGAATGATGATCATCAGAAAAAACATCACGGAACAAATGCCCAAAGCAGCGAGGATACGCTTTCTCATAAGACGTCCGGGAAAAACGAGTCAGAGGATACCTTAACGAACAGACAGGGGCACCCTGTCACTGACAACCAAAATGTGAGAACTGTCGGGAATAGAGGGCCTACAACACTTGAGAACTATGATTTTCTCGAAAAAATCAGCCACTTTGACCGTGAACGCATTCCTGAGCGGGTTGTTCATGCCAGAGGAGCGGGTGCACACGGGTATTTTGAAGCGTACGGAAGCTTTGGAGACGAACCGATTTCAAAATACACCCGGGCTAAGCTCTTTCAGGAAAAAGGCAAGAAAACACCGGCATTTGTCCGTTTTTCTACGGTGAATCATGGAAAACACTCACCTGAAACATTGAGAGACCCGCGCGGTTTTGCCGTTAAGCTTTATACCGACGACGGAAACTGGGATTTAGTCGGGAACAACCTGAAAATCTTTTTTATCCGCGACCCGCTGAAATTTCCGGATCTTGTGCACGCATTTCAGCCTGATCCAGTGACCAATATCCAAGATGGTGAACGTATTTTCGACTTCATCTCTCAGTCTCCTGAAGCGACACATATGATCACCTTCTTGTTTTCGCCTTGGGGCATTCCGGCCAACTACAGGCAAATGCAGGGTTCAGGCGTACACGCCTATAAATGGGTGAATGAGGAAGGCAAGGCCGTTCTCGTGAAATACCATTTCGAACCGAAGCAGGGCATCCGCAACCTGACACAGAAGGAAGCGGAAGAGATTCAAGGGAAAAACTTTAACCATGCAACACAAGATTTGTATGAAGCGATTGAAAATGGAGATTATCCGGAGTGGGAAGTGTATGCCCAAATTATGAGCGATGATGAGCATCCCGAACTGGACTTTGACCCGCTCGATCCGACAAAGCTGTGGTATAAAGACGATTTCCCATGGAAGCCGATCGGCAAATTGGTGCTTAATAAAAACCCGGAAAACTACCATGCGGAAGTGGAGCAAGCTTCTTTCGGAACGGGAGTGCTTGTTGACGGGCTTGATTTCTCAGATGATAAGCTGCTTCAGGGCCGGACGTTTGCCTACTCTGATACGCAGCGCTACCGTGTAGGCGCAAATTACCTGCAGCTTCCGATCAACTCGCCGAAAAAACATGTCGCCACCAACCAGGAAGGCGGGCAAATGCAATATCGGGTGGATAGAGCAGAAGGCCAAAACCCGCACGTCAACTATGAGCCCTCCATTATGGGCGGGCTGAAAGAAGCGAAGCAGGATGGAAAAGATCATACGCCGCATGTCGAGGGCGATGTAAAGCGTGAGGCGATCGACAGAACGAACAACTTCGGACAGGCCGGAGAAACATACCGGAGATTTACTGAATTTGAACGGAACGAATTGATCACGAACCTGGTTAATACGCTTTCTACATGCCGCAAAGAAATCCAGGATCAGATGATTGAGAATTTCACAAAAGCTGATCCGGACTACGGGAAACGCGTGGCAGAAGGACTGAAAAAGGCCTCCGAGAACAACAGCAACGGACCGATCGGCACAACAGAAACGGAACAGGCTGCAAAACAGGCTGAACAGGAAAGCCATCCGTCTGACCCATATTAAAAACAGCGAACAGGACTTTTTTGAAGTCCTGTTTTTTTATTTTTCTATTGAAACGCTTTCAGCAGTTGTGTTGTACTGGAAGGAAAGGGGGTGGAGAGAAACGATGGAATTACAGCAGGATATGATTCCTCAGAAAAAAACAATCGGCGCTTTAGATCACGCCGTTTTTTTATGTATGGTGTTTTGTTTTTGGTTTTCAGGCTATATTTATGTGCCTGTATTCAGCCTGTATTTGGAGGATCTGCACTTTTCATACGGCGCAATCGGCATCATCCTCGGCAGCTACGGGGTCACGCAAATCCTTCTGCGATTCCCGCTCGGCCTTCTGTCAGACATCCTGTTTTCTCTGCGCAAGCAATTGTTAATTGCCGGGTTTGGGTTTTCCGTCCTCAGCAGCCTGCTTTTTCTGATGTTTGACTCTTTCTTCTTCGTGCTGGCCGCGCGGCTGTTTGCGGGGATAACCGCTTCTATGTGGGTAATGGCGACCATTTTATACGCGCACTATTTCAACAATAGCAATGCGTCAAAAGCAATGGGCATCATGCAGTTTTTCACCGTCATGCCTCAGTTTGTCAGCATTGTGTTCTGCGGGCTTGCGGCAGCCCATTTAGGCAGGCAGGTCCCGTTTTGGATGGCGCTGGCAGCCTCGGCAGCCGGTCTGGTGATCTGCTGCTTTATTAAAGACCCGTCGGCTCCTCCAGTGAACCGCGACACAATTCGTGTGCCGCAATACATCAAAGACACATTGCGGCTGCCGAAGCTGAAGCTTTTCACCATCCTCTCTATGACAGCTCATGCGGTGTTATTTATGACAGTGTTTGGATTTACGCCGCTTTTCATTAATCAGCTCGGAATGGGTGACGCGGAGCTGCTTTGGGTGATGAGCGCTTTTTTCCTCCCTCACGCAGCCGCCACACTAAGCTTTGTGTTTCTGCGCTTCACAAGCCGAATTGCTTACTTTGTGATGCTCATCAGTTTTGCTGTCACCGGAGTCTGTTTGCTATTCGTTCCTTTTTCAGCTACATTGTTCACTGTTTGCATCACACACGCCTGCATCGGGCTTGCGCTCGGTTTCATATTTCCTTTGCTGCTAAGCCGTGTCGTCGATATCAGTTTCGCCCGTTTGAAAATGTCAGTGATGGGGTTTTATCAATCGTTTTATGCGCTGGGCATCTTCCTCGGACCCCTTCTTGCCGGAAAAACCGCACAGCTTTTCGGGCTTGCGGAGGTTTTTTATGGAGCCGGGTTACTGGCATTTGCCGCCTTTCTTGTGATGCTCGTGAAAATGCGTAACATGATCAATTAATAGCTTTCATACCGCCGGAAGCGCCACACAGAAAACATGGCCAGAAGCATGATGCACAAAATGGAGAATGTGAGCGACCATCCGAAGAAATCCGCTCTCTCTCCATGAAGAAGGATATGCTCCGCCTGCTTGCAAAGCGCAGCCGGAAGCCATTTCGCACCATCAGGAAATAGCGAAACAGCAAAGGAAACTGCTACTGTCAGCCCGATACCGGTAGCCGCGGCTGCTCCGAGAGACCGAAACATCGTGCTTCCGGCAAGGCCAGCAGTCACAATAAACATGATCCAAAGAGCGTAAAGTCCAAGGCTTGCGGCAAAACGGCTGAATGATGTGTCCTCAAACAGCAGCCAGATGTAATAATAAGCAAGCCCGTATCCAGCTGCAAACGACGCGATGCCGATCACGCTTTGGGTGAGCCATTTGCTCACGATATAATGGGCTGCAGTCACAGGCCGCGACATGATCAGCGACGTTACGCCTTGATTTCTTTCATTCGCTACGCTGCCCATAACGCTGAAAATGATCAGAGCCATGCCAAGCGTGTTAAATTGGGAAAGCGTGCTGACCATCACTTCAGACCCGGAAGGCATCGTAAAACTGATTTTCATGCCGTCAGGAAGGTTTCCTCCGTGTTCAATGATTTCTGGCATATAATAAATGGTCAGCGGCTGTGTGAGCCCCACGATCATCATCGCAATCGGCAGCCAGATCAGCTTGCCGCTTTTCCACCCTTCCAGCCATTCTTTCTGCAATAACGTCATCATCACCTTCATGCGTGCACCACCTTTAGATAGACGTCTTCAAGAGACTCCGTTTTCTGTTCAAAACGGGTGACGGTCAATCCCGTTCGGATACAATCACTCAACAATGTCCGGCCAGCTTGTATATCTGGCAGTTCGAAAACAGCTTGGGACGGATTCATATAGACAATAGCTGATACGTAAGGCTTCTCTTCAAGCCAGCCCTTCAGTTTCTCTTTTACAGTAAGGGTGAAAACGTTCGTTTGATGCTGTTTTTTCAGCTGCTGTAACGCCCCTTTCCATGAAACCTCTCCGTTTTTCATGATCACCACCTGATCACACACCTGCTCCGCATCGTGCAAAACGTGTGTAGAAAACAGAACAGCCATATGCTTCTTCAGCTCCCGCATCACGTCCAGCACCTCGAACCGTCCTGACGGATCAAGTGCAGAAACCGGTTCATCCAATATCAAAAGCTTCGGTTTATGGAGCAGGGCCTGTGCCAGACCGAGTCTTTGCTTCATGCCGCCTGAAAAGCCGCCGATCCTTTTGTGCGCGGATTCCTGCAAGCCGACAAATTCCAGCATCCCGCCGATTTCCTCTTGGCATTTTTTCTTCGAAAGACCGGACAGTCTTCCGGCAAATGTTAAAAATTCGTTTGCGGTCATCCATGAATAAAAAGCAGGATACTGCGGGAGGTACCCAATCAAATGCCGGTCCGGCTTTTTCTCCCCTAACAGCTTGATGGTTCCAGAGGTTGGCGAAAGCAGCCCGGCCAGCATTTGCAGCGTTGTGGTTTTACCGGCGCCATTAGGGCCTAATAGTGCGACACACTCGTTTTCATTCACGTGAAAACTGACATTCTTGACAGCCCGATGATGCCGATACGATTTACATAATGACTCAATAGACAGCATGCCCGCTCACCTTTGCTTTCTGCCGACGGTAAAAAATAAAATCGGCCCGATAATATTGATACATACAATGATTGCAGCCCACATCCACTTTGGCCCGTTTGTCCGCTCTTCCTTTATACAGCTGATGAGAGCGAACACCGCCAGCACAAGCTGCAATACAATCAGCGGCAAAATCATTTCCCAAGAAATATTCATTGCTTAATCCCCCTTTTCTTCCGGTCCGGCCTAATGACAAAAAAGTAATAGCAAATCAGAGGCATCGGTGCTGTAATCAGTCCGACAATCCCCCAAACCCATGCCATACGATTTCGTTTTTTCGCATCAATAAATAAAAAGATTCCCTGCGCCAATACGATGAGATAAGCCGCAGCCGTTATGATCATTTCTGTTTGTGTCATCGGCGCTCCACCTCGCATTCCCCGAGCTGTCTTTTTTTCTCGGCCACAATCAAAATCGGCAGGGTAGCAAGCACACAAACCTGAAGTACAATAAACACAGCGGGAGCTTGAGTGAATGCCAGGATCGCCGCACTCACAACCATCAGCGCGCAGAATACAAATAAGATGATCTCTTTTAGCAGTTTTCTTCTGCGTTCAGCTTTCATTTGTGACAGCTGGTAAAGCAGTTCTTTTTGATTCGGTATAGAGGGATTGGCTGTTTCATCAATTTTCTGCAATTCTGATTTTAAATGAAGAGATCGCTTTTCTTTATTCATCGTCCCACTCCTTTCTGATTTGCTGGAGCCCTTTATGCACTCTGGACTTCACCGTGCCTTCCTTGATCTGCAGCATCAGCCCGATTTCGGCGTAGGTATAGCCGTAGTAATGCCTTAATAAAACTGGCGTGCGCAGTTTAGGGTCCAGCTTTGAAAATAGATCAAGCGTTTCGCTCCATTCTGCCCCTTTCACTGACACGTCCCACTTGATCTTGCGGATTGCTTCCTCCGTAACTGTCTGATTCCGTTTCCATTCTCTCTTTCTCTTTTTCTGGTGATCGAGGTAGAGCCTGGATGCAATAGAAATCAGCCACGTGGAGAATTTGGAACGGCCTTGGAAGCTTCTTAAATGAATGTACCCTTTCAAAAAGGTTTCCTGAACAAGCTCCTCGCTGAGGTCAGGATGAAAGGAAAGTTTCAGCAAATATTTATATAAAAAAGAATAATGATAGTGAAAAAGAGCTGTAAACGCTTCGTCGTTTCCCTCTTTCGCCTGCTGAATCAGCTGCTGTTCTTCATGTGTATCCAATGGCCGCGATCCCCCCTTTTTTTGTTTTTCTGCCTTATAAGACGACACCGGATTCAAAAGCGTTCAGCTTTTTTACAATTCTTTTCAGCCATTGACAGATCAGGCTTCCCGATCGTTTGGCTGCACATCCGTATTTGTAAACCCCCTCATAGTCTGTTAAGCTATGACTTTATGTCGATTTTAAAAAAACATCCAATATGGAGGACGATGCATTGAAAGTAGAAAGGCGAACGATTGAATATATTCCGAATGAAGAAAGACATGGTAAAGCGAAAGATTTATTTCCCGTATGGTTCGGGGCTAATATGCATATCACCACGTTAGTGACTGGCACGATTCCCGTTGCAATGGGACTTAATCTGTTTTGGAGTGTTGCCGCTATTATTTGCGGAACCTTAATCGGTGCCATATTTATGGCGTCTCATTCCGCGCAAGGCCCTCAGCTTGGCATCCCGCAAATGATTCAAAGCCGTGCCCAATTCGGCGTAATTGGAGCGATTCTTCCCCTCTTCCTAGTCATGTTTATCTACCTTGGTTTCTTCGCAAGCAGTACGATTCTGGCGGCTGGAACCTTAAGCAGCTTTGTTCCCATCCCGGGATCATGGAGCATTATAGGCTTAAGTGCCGTATGTTTTTTGCTCACCATTTTCGGCCATGATTTGATTCACAAAATGCAAAAAATCCTTTCTTGGACCTCTTTTGCTGTATTTTTTGCTGCAACGATACTCATTTTTCAATTGCCGATTCCGGCAGGCAGCTGGATTCCCGGAGCGGTTGATCTCCCAATTTTCTTGGTGGCGGTCAGCGCAGTCGCGACGTGGCAGCTTGCATACGCACCGTATGTTGCCGACTATTCAAGATATCTGCCAATTAAAACACCGGCTTCTCAAACATTTTGGTACAGCTATGCAGGTACATCTGTCAGCTCCATCTGGATGATGCTGCTCGGTGCTTTACTGACGACGGCACTTCCTGACTTTACGGCAAACTCAGGCAGCCAGATTGTCCAATTGTTCGGCCCCTTCTCGTTCATTATGCTGATCATTGTGTTATTTGGGCAAATGGCGATCAATGTCTTTAACCTGTATGGGGCTTTCATGTCTACGACAACAACGCTTGAGCCGTTTCTGAAATTAAAGGTCACGCCGAAAGTCAGAATCATCATGATCCTCGGCGTCACGCTCGTCGGCACAGTCTTAAGCCTTCTCGGGCAAAGCAATTTTATGGAGCTGTTTTTGAATTTTATCTTTTTCATCAGTTATTTCTTAATTCCTTGGACGGCAATTAATCTAGTCGATTACTACTTCGTCCGCCACGGAAAGTATCAAGTCAAAGCCATGTTCGATGTGAACGGGCCGTATGGAAAAGTCAATTGGATCACCACGATTGCGTTCGTTCTGTCCATCTTGCTGGAAATCCCGTTTATCAATACATCCTTTTACATCGGACCGCTGGCCAAAATGTTTGGCGGCGGAGACATCGCATGGATTGTCGGCTTAGCCGTTCCTTCTGTTCTTTATTATGTATTGATGAAACCGCGCCTGAAAAAACGAGCGGGTTATCAAGAAAAGCTGTCTTCTCTATGAAGACAGCTTTTTATTATTCAAACCGCTTCCACACGCGAGGCAGCATGTCAGAAAGCTCGTGAGCAAGCAGCGTATGGGCGGAGTGCTCGTCCGTCCAGAGCTCGGCGCACGCACCGTGCAGATAAACCCCGTTTAATATGGCATGCTTCGGATCTTTATGGCAGCAGAGCATGCCTAATATCATGCCGGTCAACGTGTCGCCGGTGCCGCCCTTGGCGAGCGCCCCGTTTCCGGTTGGGTTGCGCCAGCAATCACCATCGGGAAACGCGATAACGGTTTGATTTCCTTTTAACACAATGACAGCCTGAAGCTGAGCCGCCCATTCCTTTGCGTATTCCGCTCTTTTGTTTTGTAATTCTTTCACCGGCACCCCTGTCATGCGGGAAAACTCGCCCGGGTGCGGCGTGAGGATGACAGGCGCCTCCCGTTTCGGATACGTACGCTTCGCCAGTGCTCCGGCATCCAAAATAACGGGGCAATCCGCCGCAAGCACATGATCAACTGCCTGCTGTACGCTTTCAGTTTGCGGAAGCCCTGATCCGATGGCGATGGCCCGGTACGTCTCTTCAAGCTGAGCGTCCGCTGCTTTTTTCCAGCCGTCACGCCAATAGGTCGCCTCGGGCAAAACAGGAACAATCAGCGGGATCACGCTTTCAGACGTGCCGATGACAAGCTTTCCGAGACCGCTCCGCATCGCCCCAAGCCCCGCAAGAAGCGCTGCGCCCGGCATGTCGTCGCTTCCCGCCAGCAGCAAAGCCGTACCGTACGTTCCTTTATGGCTCTCCGCATCTCTTTCAGGGAGCGAGGCTCTCACATGCTCTTCCGTCCAAATTGGAACATTCATCTCTATCCCTCCTCTTCTTTCTCTTCCTATTTTTCCTGTACCTTCTTTATTTCAAACAAAAAAATGACAGCCTCAGGGGCTGTCTTCCAGATTGTTGACAAAATCCTGAAACAGTTTTTGTTTTAGGATTTTGTCATCTTTTCAGCGTGATTGAAAACCCTTGAAGTCTAGGAAGGACGAGCATTGGAGCGGAGCGAATGTTATAATTCGGGAGCACCAACGCGCAGGACTGACAACGAATGCGAGGGTTTGTCGACATGCTGAAAGACAGCCTCAGGGGCTGTCTTCTATTTTACAGGAACGTCAAGATGATACAGGCGGCGATACCGTTCGTTTGACGCCAGCAGTTCCTCATGCGTTCCTTCCATTTCCGTTTTTCCGTTTTCGAGAAACACGATTTTATCGGCCGCTTCCACTCCAGCGAGGTGGTGCGTAATCCATAGAATCGTTTTTCCCTTAAGCACCTCAAACACCGTTTCCATCAGCTCACGTTCGGTGATGGGGTCGAGGCCGACTGTCGGCTCATCGAGAATGATGATCGGCGTATCCTGAAGTAAAATACGGGCGAGTGCGATCCGCTGCCGCTCTCCACCGGAAAACCGGATGCCGGTTTCCTGAACAGAGGTATGATATCCGTCAGGCAGTGACTCGATGTAGTCATGCAGCTTCACCTGTTTTGCGGCGCGGCGCACATCCTCGTCGCTTGCTTCTCCGTTTCCAAGCCTGATGTTGTTTAGAATGCTTGTATCAAAGAGGTGCGGTTTTTGATTTAACACGGCCACCGCATCAGCAATCTGATCATTTAACAGTGCTGTCTCCACTCCGTTTAACGTCACAGTTCCTGAGTCCGGTTTTAAGGCGCCCTCGATTAATGCGAGCGACGTTGATTTCCCAGACCCGCTCCGGCCAAGCAGCGCCATTTTTTCTCCTTGGTGCAGCGTAAAGGAAAAGCTGTGCAGCACTTGGCTGCTGTCGTCATAAGAAAACGTCACATCACGAAAGGACAGTGTGACATCTTGGAGATCGAGCGTTTCAGCCGCTGATTCTGTTTGTGACGCCTCCGGCTGAGGAGCCACTTTGTTCATGCGTCTGATGGAATCCTGATAGCCGGGCACTTCACCCAAGGCATCAGAAAGCGGCAGAAAGGCTTCCGTCAGCGGGAACACCACAAGCACAAAAGCCGCAATCATCGTTTTGGACAGTTCACCGTCTGTATGCTGACCCGCCGTCCAAAATAGCATCAGCAAAATAAGGCCGGCGACAAGACATTGCGCGGCAAAGTCCCGCCATCTCGTAAAGCGTTGCTTTTCCCGTTCAAGCTCAAACCAATCATGCTCCTCTTTTTCATAGGAATCAATAAACGCATGCCGGCGTCCACTGAACATCCAGTCGCTGACACCCATCACAGCATCTGTCAAACGGCTGTACAGCACATTTCGCCCGCTTTTCAGCTCCGCATTCCTCGCTCTCGTCACGAGCAAAGATACAACCGGAAACAGCACAACAAGAACAAACAAATAAAACGCAAGCAATATGGCAAACGGCCAAGAAAATAAGCCGAGTGCAATCACTGAAACAGCATACAAAAGCAAGGCAGAGATCGCAGGAAAAATCGTTTTTAAGAAGGCATCCTGCAAATGCTCAATATCCTCAGACAAAATGCCGAGCATATCCCCCGTACGAAAACGGGAACGCAGCATCAAGGCACCCGGCTCAAGCATGTTGTAAAGGCGGACGCGCATGTTGGACACGATTTTCAAAATGATGTGATGGCCGACGAGGCGTTCCACATATCGTGACACAGACCGCGCGATCCCAAAGGTGCGCACAGCGACAATCGGCACATAAATAAGCAGGATGTTTTCCGGCCTTGTCGCCGCCTTAGAGATCAAAAACCCTGAGGTGAACATGAGAAAAGCAGCAGAAAAAATTGTCACCGCGCCCAAAAAGATAACCAGAACGAACAGGCGGGCATTTTGCTTGATATACGGCAGAATCCATTCTTCTTTCTTCATGCTCTTTCCCCCAGTTGTGCCTCCACGAGTTTGGTGTACACACCGTTTGTCGCCAGCAATTCATCGTGAGTCCCGACTTCCGCAACCCTGCCTCCGTCCAGCACGATAATTTCGTCCATATCGAGCATCCAGTGAAGGCGGTGAGTCGCGAGAAAGACGAGCTTATCCTCAAATAAATCCAGCATCGTTTCTTTTATTTCATATTCTGTTTCGATATCAAGATGGGCAGTCGGCTCATCCAGCAGCAGAATCGGACGGTTACCCAAAAAGGCGCGAGCCAGCGCGACACGCTGAGCCTGGCCGCCGCTGAGCGCCCGGCCGCCTTCCCCGATCCGGCCCTCTAATCCGTCCGGAAGTTTGTCCACCAGCTCCGTCAGTCCCGCCGCTGCAGCTGCGAGGGCTGTATCCTCGGCCGAAGCGCTTGGGTGGTAGAAGCGAATGTTATTCGCCAGCGTATCATCAAAAATGTACGGATGCTGCGGGATGTAGAGGAGGTTTTTCTGCCAGCTGCCGTCCTGTAAATGGGACCGCCCTGAACCATTGACCTCGATCATGCCGCCATCCGGCTCCAAAAATCCGCCGAGGATATCAATTAATGTTGATTTTCCGGCACCGCTTGCACCGATGATGCCGATTTTTTTCTTGCCTTTGAATGACAGGTCAATATCGGACACCGACCGGCCGACTGACACACCTGACAGCTTCAGCTCATCCTGTTCGGACCACGTCCCAAGCTGAAGCGGCGTCTCTTCTTTAAAACCAGGCTGCGACAAAATCTCTTGAATGGTTTTGCCTGCTTCCTGTCCGTTTAGCGTTGCATGATAATCATTTCCCACCTCCCGCACCGGCAGAAAATACTCAGGTGCGAGAATAAGCGCCGTTAAAGCGGGCCCAAGCAAAATATCGCCGTCAATGAGGCGCAGGCCAAGAAACACTGCAACTGTCGCCACCGACAGCATCGTGAAAAAATCGAGGGCAAATGAAGATAAAAATGCCACCCGAAGCGTACTCATCGTTGCTTTGCGATACCGTTCACTAACGTAGAAAATATTTTTGCTATGTGACTTGCTCAAACCTAAGAAACGCAATGTCTCCAGCCCGCGAAGAGAATCAACAAAATGATTGGAAAGTCTCTGATAGGATTTCCACTGACGATCCGCTTTTCTCTGCGCGACAAGGCCGAGGAGAATCATAAAAATAATCAGAATCGGCATAGCAGCGACTAAAATGATGGCTGATGTGCGATCCTGAAAAAATACATAAATGACAACCGCCGCAGGCACAATCGCCATGCTGACCATTTTCGGCAGAAACAGCTCCAGGTAGCGCCGGAACTGGCTGATGCCTTCCATTGCCAGCGTCACCATTTGCCCTGTCCCCTCTTTCTTTACAAAGCGGGGGCCTAACCGGAACAGCTGATCAAGAAAACTCTTTCTCAAATCTGCTCCTGTCCGGGCAGCATACTGATAGACGATTTTCTGGCGCGCCACCGTCACCCCTTGCCGGGCGACAAAAGCGATGAGGAAAAAGCCGATCACCGGAAACAGGGAGGCAATGCTCTTCCCGTTGAACAGCCCGGTTACGGCTTCACTCAGCCACTCTGCCTGCATAATGATGGCGGCTGTCTGAATCAGCGTTAAACAAGTAATCACGGTGAGAATCCGCTTCATTCCTTTATATCGAAACAGGTCTTTTCCCATTAATAAGTCATAGGCTCCTTATGGCTGACGCGCTTCCGGAAGACATAATAGCTCCAGATCTGACTGCCGATTACAAACGGCAATAGGGTTAATGCTGCAATTGACATGACTTTAAGCGAATAATCACCGGAAGAAGCGTTAGCTACTGTTAAATCGTACGCGCTTTGAAGCGAGCTGACCATTACCCGAGGGAATAATGAAATAAAGATCATTCCTACAGTCAGCGCCAGCCCCGCGCCTGTCATTCCGAATGTCCAGCCGTCTTTTTTCTTACGGATAAATACAGCCGCGAGCATAAAGCAGATGACAATCAAAACAACAAGCGGAATGGTAATCTCGCCGCGGCGTGTAAACATGTCTGTCTGATAGGCAGAAAGGGCCGCGAAGGCAAGAACCGCTACAAAAACAACACCCATTATCTTTTGTGCCATTTTCCGGGCGCGGTTTTGCAAATCACCAATCGTACGCAGCGTGATAAACATTAATCCATGCTGGAAGCAAAGAAGTGTTACAGTCACACCGCCAAGTACAGAATAAACATTGATATAATCAGAAAAATGCGCGTGAATGTTCATATCGGCATCAATCGGCATCCCGCGGAATAATGTCGTGAACAGCACGCCAAGCACAAACGGAGGAATCAGACTGCCGAAGAAAACGACCCAGTCCCAAACCTTTACCCATTTCAAATGATCGACCTTGCCGCGGAACTCAAATGCGACCCCGCGGCCCATTAACGCAAGCAGCACAATGACAAACGGAATGTAATAACCGCTCAGCATCGTTGCATACCAGTTCGGAAATGCAGCGAAAATGGCGCCTGCACCAGTCAAAAGCCATACTTCATTCGCGTCCCAAAACGGTCCGATCGTGTTGATCAGCACTCTGCGTTCTAATTCATTATGGCCAAGAAAACGAGTCGCCATGCCGACCCCGAAATCAAAGCCTTCCAAAAAGAAGAATCCTACAAACAATACAGCAACGAGTATAAACCAAAGATCATGAAGAGATGCCATGGTATACCTCCTGACTAAATGGATCTGTTGATACAGGCACATCATGATGCTCATCATGATGTGCACCTTTTTTAATCTCACGGATGAACAAGAAGACAAGCAGCACACCCAGAATCAAGTACATCACTCCGAAGGCGATGATTGAAAATAGCAGGGAGCCCGCCGTTACGTTAGGCGACACGGATTGAGCCGTAGTCATCAAGCCCATAACCGTCCAAGGCTGACGCCCGATTTCTGTCATAATCCAGCCCGCAGAGTTCGCGATAAACGGGAAGGAAATCAAAGCAATCATGATGCGCAAATACCATTTGCTGTTTTCAAGCTTTTTGCGGCGGTTTAGCCAAAGGCCGCCTAGCGCAGCAAGAATCATGACAACACCTGCTCCTACCATGATGCGGAAGCTCCAGAACGTCGTTTTGACAGGCGGAATGTAGTCGCCTTTTCCGTATATTTTTTCGTACTCAGCCTGAAGTGTTTTCATCCCTTTGACACTTCCGCTGAATTTTTGATATGCCAGGTAGCTCAAGGCATAAGGAACTTTGATTTCATTTGAGCTTTTTTCATTTTTTGTATCGATTGTGGCAAAAGCCGTCCAAGCAGCAGGGTCACCGCTGTCTTCCCAAAGGCCTTCACTGGCAGCCATTTTCATCGGCTGTGATTCCATCAAGTGCTCAGCCTGCATGTGCCCGCTAAGGCCGACGCCAAGACCGGCACAAAGGCCGACGATCATTGCGAGTTTAAAAGATTGTTTAAAGAACGGCACTTCTTTTTTCTTCAATAGTTTAAAAGCACTCACTCCGGCGATAAAGAAAGCCCCAGTGGCGAGCGCACCGAAAATGACGTGCGGGAATTCAACCCAAAGCTGAGGGTTTGTAATCAGCGCGCCAAAGTCATTCATCTCTGCGCGGCCGTTTTTGATCGTAAAGCCGACCGGCTCCTGCATAAAGGAGTTCGCTGTTAAAATCCAGAAAGACGACATAATCGTTCCGAATGACACGAGCCAAATGCAGAGAGCGTGAATTTTTTTCGGCAGGCGGTCCCAGCCGAAAATCCATAATCCGATAAAAATAGATTCCATGAAAAACGCCAATAATGCTTCAATCGCAAGCGGAGCGCCAAATACATCTCCGACAAAACGGGAGTAATCAGACCAGTTCAGTCCAAACTGGAATTCTTGCAAAATCCCTGTTACGACACCGACTGCGAAATT
Source organism: Bacillus sp. SN1 (assembly GCF_002796895.1). NCBI lineage: Bacteria > Bacillati > Bacillota > Bacilli > Caryophanales > Bacillaceae > Bacillus > Bacillus sp. SN1. The sequence goes on along the minus strand of NZ_PHIE01000002.1, from coordinate 243,542 downwards.
TATTAAGAATAAGTGCCCCCAAAACTTTGCCATTTTGAGGTACAGCTCATTTTTCTTCACAAGATAAAGAGTCTCCATCAACGCAACCATAAACACAAGCCCGATAGACATCGGCACAAACAAGAAGTGAAACAACGTTGTTGATGCAAATTGAATACGGGCTAATACCAATTCACTCATGCTTTATCCTCCATTTCCGGTTGAAACTGTTAGTTTGCTCACTACTTCACAAGCAGAACCGAAACTTTGATCAGTAATTCACAAAATAGACGAAAAAAATATTGTTCAATATTTCACAAATGTGTCAAAAAGTCGTTCAATATGATGCAAGATTGCCAGACTGACCAAATGACACAATCTCTGACTGGTTCATATTAAGTACTTTACAACGATTCATTTCAAAAATAAAGCCCAAAATACCTAAAAAGTCCTGAATGATGTGACGGATTATTGTCTATTTCGTTGCTGATTTATGACGGCTGCTAGGATAAATGACCCTTTATTATCGTACATCAACACATCGTTCCTTGCGAATAAAATGCTTGTCCGGCACCAGCACTCGTTTCTCAGCATTCTGTCACAGATCGATTTTAGTCAGAATGCCTCTTTTCATCAGTAACGTGATGAAGTGAAAAGTTGAATAGTAAATTTTTAATATATTAATAATTTCAATTTTTTAGTATACTTAACGTAGTGAACAATTTCACTGCATCAAGAAAGGGGAGGTTTTTCAATGGGAGAGCTTCAAACACAAATGCAATTGCAAACGGATACAATTCACGAAGGGGTTCGAAAAGAGAATTGGTTTGCAAGAGCCATGAATATAAAAGTAGGCATCATACCGCTTCCTGTGTATGCCTTGCTGTTTATATTAATCACTGTTTTTGTTATGCATCACGATGTAAAAAGTGACATCTTGACATCCATTGCCGTCATGGCATTTTTCGGGTTCACCTTTGCCCAAATCGGCAAATCGATACCGATTGTTCGTTCTATCGGCGGCCCGGCCATCCTAGCTACTTTTATTCCGTCCGCTGTCGTCTACTATCACCTGCTGCCTCATGATATCGTCAAATCCACCACAGAATTTACAGAAAACTCAAACTTTCTATACTTATTTATCGCAGGAATTGTTGTGGGAAGCATCCTCGGCATGAAAAGAGAAACACTCGTAAAAGCATTCATGAAAATTTTTATTCCACTTATTGCCGGTTCTGTCGCGGCTGCTATTGTCGGACTGGCTGTCGGCACATTGCTCGGACTCGGATTTCAGCATACACTGCTCTACATTGTCATTCCGATCATGGCAGGGGGAGTCGGAGAAGGCGCTATCCCGCTGTCCATCGGTTATTCTGACATTATGCCCATGTCTCAAGGGGAAGCGTTTGCACTTGTTCTGCCGTCGATTATGCTTGGCAGCCTGTGCGCGATCATTCTAGCGGGATTGCTGAACAGAATTGGAAAGAAAAAACCGGAATGGACAGGCAACGGCAAAGTGGACCGATCTGAAGAAGTGTCCCCTGCTCTGGAGGAATCACAAAGCGGCCAGCAAATGTTCAACCTTTCTTTATTTGCGTCAGGTGGTATCCTTGCCGTTTCTTTATATTTAGTCGGCATGCTCGCTCACGACTTTTTCGGATTTCCGGCACCGGTTGCCATGCTGTTACTGGCTGTTCTGATTAAGTTGTTCAGATTGGTGCCTGCCTCAATTGAAAATGGCGCGTTTGGGGTGTCCCGCTTCTTTTCAACCGCTGTGACCTACCCGCTGCTCTTTGCGATCGGGGTGTCTATGACGCCGTGGGACAAGCTTGTCGCTGCCTTCAACCTCAGCAATATCATTACGATTCTGTCTGTTGTTGTGACCATGATGGCCGTCGGCTTTTTCACTGGAAAATGGCTGAACATGTATCCGATTGAGACAGCTATTATCAATGCGTGCCATTCAGGGCAAGGCGGCACCGGGGACGTCGCCATTTTAAGCGCCGCAGAAAGACTTGAACTGATGCCATTCGCCCAGGTGTCTACCCGAATCGGGGGAGCGATTACAGTGTCCTTAACCTTATTGCTGCTTCACCAGTTTTATTGATATACCGCAAGCAAGTTCTTTGTAAAACGAAAGAGCTTGCTTTTTTGCATGTCCGTGTTTTTGCAAGTTCCTGCCTCATGCGCTGGCTCAGAGACCGGCTGAAACAATCGATCTCTTTGAAGTGAAACCGATCAGCGTTTCATTCGTATAACAGATATGGTGAAAAAAGGGAGTGACCAGAAATGATTGTGATCATCTTATTGATTGTAGCTATTATCGTTTTTCTTTCAGTCATTCAGCCGCAGCCCTTGGAAAACAAAAGCCGCCAGCAGGCGGACAACGGGTTTTTCGGTTATTCAGATCATGGCTCGCACCATGATGGATGCGGCAGTGACGGAGGTTTCAGCGATTCCGGCTGTGGCGGCGGAGGCGATTGAGCGCCTCCTTTTTTATTTCATCGACTCGATGTACGCGCCAAAAGATGCGCCTGACATGCCCGGGGACACGCGCACGCGATGGAGGGCGTACATTCCCTGGTCTCTCGATGCCGCGCCCGGTTCTGTCGTCACGCCCATTTGGTAGCCCGTTTCTTTGGCGGCCTTTAGCGTATCCTCATTGTAGCGCCCCACCGGATAGCTGATGATAGAGGTTTGCTGATGAAACATGTTGTCAAACAGTTTTTTCGAATCAGCCATCTCACTGTGCTGCTGTTCAGGCGTTAACCCGTTCAGCTCAAGGTGGTCAATCGTATGGCTTTCAATCGATATGCCATGCTTCGCCATTTCTTTCATTTGGTCCTCTGTCAGATGATGTTTATGTCCGATCGATTTGCCGATCATAAAAATCGTCGCCCTCATCCCGTACTTCTTCAGCACCGGATACGCGTCTTGATAATTGTCTGTGTATCCGTCATCAAACGTGATCAGCACGCATTTCTCACTCGGCTTTTTATCCTGCGTCAGCATGAGATACGCCTCTTTCGGCGTTAATGTCTGATAGCCGTTATCGTGCAGCCACTTCATATGTGCTTCGAATTCTTTCATCGGGACACGGAGGCTGTTTCCTGAGGAAATGCTGTGATACATCAAAATCGGCAGCTTTGCCGGTTTCTCTGTTTTAATCCATGCGGATGTATCGTCTTCTTTTTTCTGAATATGTACTGTCTTTTCTTCCGGTTTCTTTTGTTCTGCTTTCGGCATCTGCTGCTCCGCGTTTGCCTCTTGATCAGCGCAAGCCGCGAGAGCAAAGCAGCTGCCTAAAAGAAAGGCGCTTAAAATCAATCGTTTCATCGTTCTCCTGCTTTCTGTCTATTTCTTCCTCCTTTTTCATCGGTTTGTTTCTGAGATTTTCAAGCAAAAAAACCGGACATGGAAGCATGACCGGCTCACATTTAAGAAAACTGATTCAAAACCAGCGAGGTTAACAGGCCAAGTGCAGCGATCAAACCTGTCATCGGACCGCTGTCTTCGTACGCCTCGGGCATCATCGTCGAAGCAATCATTGCAATGATGCCCCCGCCCGCAAACGCTGCGATTGCTGACATCACTTCTTCAGAAGCGCCGTCGAGAAAGAAATATCCTGACCATGATGCGAGAATCGAAATCACGAACACTGCAGCCCAAAGCAGCATCATTTTCGTTCTGGAATACCCGCTGTTTTTCATTCCTGCTGTACTGGACAGCCCTTCAGGTATGTTGCTGATAAAAATGGCAATCACCAAAAGGAAGCTGACCGATTTTTCTTCGAGAAGGCTGGCGCCAATCATAATCGATTCCGGAACAGCATCCATGATGGTGCCGATAAAAATGGCGATTCCTCCGCCGCCGGCAGCTGCTTGTCCCGATCTTTTTCTTTGTGACGCGCCTCTTTTGGAAACCGCGTAATCAAAAATCGTAAAAACGACTGCCCCCGCAATAAATCCGGCGCCTGTCGACACAATTCCGCCTTCTGCCACTGCATCCCCAAGAAGCTCGTAAGCGGCAGCGCCAATTAAGACGCCTGTGCCAAAAGCCATAATATAGCCGATGATCTGTTTGCGAATCGAAAAAAACATGGACGCCAGCGCGCCCAGCAATACTGCAGAGCCGGAGATCCCGCCCCACATTGCCGCATGCCACATCACGATCTCCCCTTTCTTACCAACCACTACCCTCTGCGGTTTTTTCTGTAAACCTTTAAGAGTACACAAAAAAAACCGGACATGTCTCCATGTCCGGCTTTTGAACTTAACGAATTCTCACTTCTGTCTCACTGTCAAAGAAATGGCCTTTATTCATATCAAACGCCACCGTCAGCTCATCACCTGATTGAATATCGAGACGGGCGTCGATCCGCGCAATAAAGTCTTGATTATTAATCTGCGAATAAATCATGATTTCAGAACCGAGCAGCTCTGCGACATTGATTTTCGCTTTAATCGAAGAGTTCTTATACGATTCCACGACAATTAATTCATCATGAATATCCTCAGGACGGATCCCGAAGATGACTTCTTTGCCAATGTAGCCCTTTTCACGCAGCACCTTCATTTTTCCTTCCGGCACGGTTAATGCTGCAGAACCGATTTTGATTACGCCGTCCGTCAGCTTTCCTTTGAAAAAGTTCATCGCCGGTGATCCGATAAATCCGCCGACAAATACGTTTTCAGGGAATTCGTATACATCCTTCGGCGTCCCGATCTGCTGGATTTTTCCGTCTTTCATGACCACGATCCGTGTCGCCATCGTCAGCGCTTCTGTCTGGTCATGCGTCACGTAAATCGTTGTGGTTTGCAGCCTCTGATGAAGCTTAATGATTTCCGCCCGCATTTGCACCCTCAGCTTCGCATCCAGATTCGACAAAGGCTCATCCATCAGGAACACCTTTGCATCCCGCACGATTGCCCGTCCAAGTGCGACCCGCTGTCTCTGCCCGCCTGACAGCGCTTTCGGTTTGCGGTGCAAATATTCCTCCAGCCCGAGAATTTTAGCGGCTTCTTCTACCCTTTTTTTGATTTCTGGTTTCGGCATTTTTCGAAGCTTCAGCCCGAATGCGATATTATCGTAGACCGTCATATGCGGATAGAGCGCGTAGTTTTGAAATACCATCGCGATATCCCTGTCCTTTGGCGCTACATCATTTACCCGTTTTCCTTCAATATAAAAATCGCCTTTCGAAATTTCCTCAAGCCCTGCAACCATCCGCAGCGTCGTTGATTTCCCGCAGCCTGACGGGCCGACGAATACGATAAATTCCTTATCGGCAATGTGAAGGTTAAAGTCATCAACAGCCGCTTCCTTCTGATCATAATATTTATAAATGTGCTCCATCCGCAATTCAGCCATCTAACATCCCCCTTTGTTATTGTAAACGCTTTCTTAATTTGAGTGTAACAGCTTTTTCATATCGCTGGAATGGGCAGCGTTCATAAAATCAGCCAGCCATTTTTCGTGCATATTTCCAATTTATTCTGAAACTTCGCTTTGCAGGCAGATAAAATAGGCGAGCAGCGCGCCTTTATACGTTTTAATGTCTATCCCTGACCGCTCAATAAATTTATCAATTCGATATTGCAGGCTGTTGCGGTGCAGATGCAGCTTTTTTGCCGTTAACGTCACGTTTGAATTGTTTTCAATAAAGAGCTTGATTGTCTTCCTCAGCTCAGATTCATTTCCAAATAAAAGCTCCGCTTCTTCAGAGAGCAGTGTCTCCAGCTTTTCTTTTTCTGCTTCTAATAATAAAAAAGGAAAAATCATATCAAAGGTCACACTCTGCACCTGAGGCAGCCGTTTTTCAGCAAACAGGAAATACGTCTGTTCACGGGCGTAATGTGTTCGCAGATTCTCATCCGGCTCATAAAATCTCCCGGCATAAAAACGGACACTGAAGTAGAAATCACTCTCAAGAACTTTAGCGAGTGATTCCAGTTCATCTTTCCCCGCCGCCGCTTCACTTTCCTGCTCGACAATCACGCCTCTGTCCTCATGCATCCACACAATGACAAAAGACACCGGCCAAAAATGGCGAACGGCTTCCGCAAAGGACACCCGCTCCATTTTGCCAATTAAATGAAAATGAACAAATCTCGTCCGCTTTTTTATGTTCGCCGGCACTTCCCCTTTAGAAAAAAGAAACGCAAACCACTTGTTTTCCTCCGGCGACTTCAAAGACATTTGATTGACCTCATCCGCAGGCGTCAAAAATGACTGCAGCAGCAATGTCTCTTTTTCGCTAATTTCCTTTTTCGGAATGAAGATATATCTCTTATTGTTCTCATCAAAAAAGCATAGACAGTCTTCCTTTACGCAAAGCTCATCAGACACAATCGAACCGGGATAAATAGCCAGCAGCGATTTCATATGGTCTCCTCTCTCATGTAAGGATCTGTATATTCAGTATAAGGCGAAATGCACAGGTTCTCCAATAAAAAAGAGTATATCCGGCATAGATAGACGAGAAACTGAAAGGGAAACCTCGTTCGTTTACATATTGGCTTCAGCGGAAATAGAAAAGGATATGCAGGACAAAAAAAGGAGGGTGATCATGAATGGGTTTAGAAGCGTTGAACAAAAGTTTTATCAACGGAAAATGGACAGAAGGGGAAAGCGGGCGTACGGAGAACATTTTGAATCCATATGACCAGTCTGTGATTACAACAGCATCGTTGGCAACAAGCAAACAGCTGGAGGATGCGTTTGACATGGCACAGCAGGCGCAAAAAGAGTGGGCCAAGAGCACAACAGAAGACCGAAAAGCAGTCCTGCAAAAAGCGCGCGGCTACTTACAGGAAAACCGTGATGACATCATCATGATGATCTCCCGCGAAACCGGCGGAACGATCATTAAAGCAACGATCGAGCTTGAGCAAACCATTGCGATTTTAGATGAAGCCATGACGTATACCGGCGAGTTGGGCGGCGTCAAAGAGGTTCCATCCAACATTGAAGGAAAAATCAATAAGATTTACCGCCTTCCGCTCGGTGTGATTTCATCAATTTCTCCATTTAATTTTCCCATGAATTTATCAATGAGAACGATTGCACCTGCGATTGCGCTGGGAAACAGTGTTGTTCACAAGCCAGATATTCAAACTGCTCTTTCCGGAGGAACCATCATTGCAAAAGCATTTGAACACGCCGGCCTTCCTGCGGGTGTCCTCAACGTCATGTTGACGGACTTAAAGGAAATCGGGGACGACATGCTGACCAATCCAATCCCGAAATTAATCAGCTTTACGGGATCAACCGCAGTCGGGCGTCACATCGGTGAAATCGCTGGGCGTAACTTCAAGCGGATGGCCCTTGAGCTCGGCGGCAACAACCCATTTGCCGTCCTATCAGACGCGGATGTCGATCGTGCTGTAGACGCCGCGATTTTCGGGAAATTTATTCACCAGGGACAAATCTGCATGATTATCAACAGGATCATCGTTCATCAAGATGTGTACGATGAGTTTGTTGAAAAATTCACCGCCCGTGTCAAACAGCTTCCGTACGGCGATCAAACCGATCCGAAAACCGTTGTCGGCCCGCTGATCAACGAACACCAAATCGAAAAAGCGCTGGAGATCATTGAGCAGGCAAAGGCAGACGGCATTGAGCTTGCGGTTGAAGGAAAACACGTCGGAAACGTGCTCACACCGTATGTCTTTGTCGGTGCAGACAACAACAGCAAAATTGCCCAAACGGAGCTGTTTGCCCCCATTGCCACCATTATCAAAGCCTCCAGCGATCAGGAAGCGATTGATATGGCAAATGATACAGAATACGGCCTCAGCTCGGCTGTTTTCACTTCTGATTTAGAAAAAGGCGAAAAGTTTGCCCTGCAAATTGACAGCGGCATGACCCATGTCAACGACCAGTCCGTTAATGACTCGCCGAATATCGCCTTTGGCGGAAACAAAGCAAGCGGTGTCGGCCGCTTCGGAAATCCATGGGTAGTCGAGGAATTTACCGTGACGAAATGGATATCAATCCAGGAGCAATACCGCAAATATCCGTTCTAAACGAACAAATCCCTCTGCTTCAAGTGCAGAGGGATTTTCATTATTTAGATATGTCAACAAACCCTTCGCCAAACACATCGCGCACGTCATGAACGATTACAAACGCTTTTTTGTCACAGCTTCTGATGATTTTCTTCAGCATGGACAGCTCCTGTTTGTTAATGACGATATACAAAATCTCTTTCGACTGGCCCGTATAGTTTCCCTTCCCTGATAAAATCGTGACACCCCGATCCATCAAGGTATTCACCTGCTCCGCAATCTCACTCTTATTTTCCGAAATGACCGTAATGGCTTTTTTCGTATTCAATCCTTCAATAATGAAGTCCATCACTTTCGTTCCGATATACAGCATCACGATCGTAAACATCATTTTTTCCGCACCAATAATAAAATAAGAGCTAAATACCACGATTAAATCAAAGAACAATAACGCGTAGCTGATATTCCAGTCTAAATATTTATTAGCGATTCTGGCCAGAATCGCAGAACCGGCGGTTGTGCCGCCGACTCGAATAATCATGCCAATACCGACTCCCGCAAATACACCCGCGAAAATCGTATTAATGATCAATTCATTAGACGGAATGCTCCACCCGTGTGTCAGATGGAGAAAAAGCGAATTCGCCGCTACGGCAATGATGGTATAGACAGTGGTTTTACCGTCTAGAAACTTGTAGCCGATTAAAAGCAGAAATGCATTTAAGATAAAGTTCGTTACTCCGGGAGACCATTGAAACACATAATACAAAATCAGCGTAATCCCAGTGACCCCGCCTTCCCCAAGGTCATTGGGAATCGCAAACAAATTCACTGCAAGCGCGAAGAAAAAAGCACCAATCACAAGCATCAGCACATCAAGCATTTTCTTTTTCATCACAAAACACTCCTTCTCCAGATAGTATCAACAAAAAAACCCAGGAGTACGCTCTCGCAAAAGAGCAGAAACTCCTGGGCTTTTATCCCACCGTGTCATAACAGCCAGGCTGTTATGTGTTTTCTCTCGGTCACAGACCAATTTGCATTGCGGAACCCTAGAAAACCACTGTTTTTTATCATATCTTGTTTACTTTCCAATATTAGCATTATAAGGGACGGTTCGAATTGGTTCAAGGGGTATTTGCGGAGATTTATTCAGATGGGCTACAAGATAAAGCGATTTATTTATTAACAAATAATAGATATGACCGATAAGAAAAATAGCATATATTTTACAAGTAAAATTAACTATAAATGATAATAATTATAAGAAATTCATAATTTTATATTGACTAAGTGAAATAATATAGGCATTATAGTACATATGTTTTGTACATTTAATTACATAGGAGGAAATATAATGGCAGGAAAACTAGTACCCTGTAAAGCTTGCGGTCAAGAAATTGCAAAGGGTGTAAAAAAATGTCCTAACTGTGGTAAGGATCAACGTAACTTTTTTATGCGACATAAGATCATTACGTTTATTCTCGCAGTTGTTGTTATCATTATTATTGCTAACATTGGCGGCGGAGGCGGTTCAGAAGCCACTTCCAAAACATCAAGCAGCAGCAAAGCAGAAACTGAAAAAACATACAATATCGGTGATACTGTAAAAACTGAAAAAACTGAAGTAACGGTTACGAAAGTAGAGGACAGAGATTCTGTCGGCACTCAATACATTGAAAAGAAAGCGTCTGATGGAGGCACTATTGTAGCTGTTCAATATACAATTAAAAACGTATCTAAAAAGCCGATAAGTTCTTTTTCAATTCCAACTGTTAAATTAGTTGATAGCGATGGCACTTCTTATGATTCCGATATCGATGCTTCTTCGACCTATGCAACTGAGACAAAAGTTGACAACTCTAAAATATTAAGTGATCTAAATCCTAATATTAAAGTAACAGATGTGAAAGCATTCGAAGTGGACAAGGATGCTTACGCTAAAGGAACTTGGAAACTCAAATTCAGTAATGATGTTATTGTGAAAATCAAATAATAGCTGAAAAGGGCCTTCTCTGTTGAGAAGGCCTCTATTCTTATTCCGCACTCTTATACCCATTCACATTAGAAGACTGCCATCTCCAAGAATCAGCACACATTTCCTCAAGGCCTCGTTTCGCTTCCCAGCCCAGTTCCCGCTTGGCTTTTGCAGGGTCTGCGAAGCAGGTCGCAATGTCTCCAGGACGGCGGTCCGCAAAACGGTACGGAACCTCTTTCCCTGACACTTTTTCAAAGGCTTTGACCATTTCAAGCACGCTGTAGCCTGTGCCTGTTCCGAGGTTGTATGCGTCGGCTCCTGTATCGTTCAATACTTTTTCCAGCGCTTTGACGTGGCCTTCTGCAAGATCAACGACGTGAATATAATCACGTACGCCTGTCCCGTCTTTTGTCGGATAGTCATTTCCGAATACGCTTAGTTGCTCAAGCTTGCCGACAGCCACCTGCGCCACATACGGCATGAGGTTATTCGGAATGCCGTTCGGGTCTTCACCGATCCGTCCGCTTGGATGCGCGCCGAACGGATTAAAGTAACGAAGCAGCGCAACGCTCCATTCATTGTCGGCTGTATGCAAATCACGCAAAATTTGTTCAAGCATGAGCTTCGTCTGCCCATAAGGATTTGTCGCACCTAATGGAAAATCCTCCGTAATCGGTGATGTTTCCGGAACGCCATACACCGTCGCAGACGAACTGAATACGATTTTTTTGACGCCGTATTTCTCCATGACCTCACATAAAATAAACGTTCCTGTCAGATTGTTATGATAATATTTGAGCGGAATCGCCACAGATTCACCGACTGCTTTTAACCCCGCAAAATGAATCACAGCTTCAATTTCATTTTCCGCAAAAACGGAATCTACCGCTTCCCGGTCCAATAGATCCGCTTCATAGAACGTTAAATCTTTTCCCGTAATCTCCTTGACGCGGTTCAGCGCCTCAGCCGAGCTGTTGGACAGATTATCAAGAACGACAATCTCATAGCCGCTGTTCAATAACTCCACACATGTGTGGCTTCCGATGTACCCGGCACCGCCTGTAACAAGTATTGCCATGATGTAAACCCTCCTAAAAAATGACCTGATATTATTATATAGTGTTTAGAACTGGCCTACATCCATTTTTAAGAAGTTTAATCGTTTATTAATAGTTTCTTCATATTTTTTGTAGGCAATACGATAAGACGGACAATTCACCGGAAATCTTATTTATGGATTTGGCCTGACAGGAATGAAATAGCGCGCTGAAAAAGCAGGCGGTTCCCTGTCCCTCAGCACTGTGCAGCCGAGCGGCCTGCAAATTGAGCTGGCATTGCCGCTCACGACAACAAATAAGGAGCAAAAAGATGAACAAAGATAAAATACGCGTCGCACTTGCCGATGATCAGCCGCTGGTGCGCGAAGGATTCCGCTATGTCATCAACGCACAGCCGGATATGACGGTTTCCGGTGAGGCCGGCGACGGTCACGGCATCATTGCACTGGCAAAGCAAACAAAACCCGACGTCATCCTCATGGATGTCCAAATGCCACATTGCTTAGGCATCGAAGCAGCAAAAGACATTATGTCCGCACTCCCAGATACAAAGATAGTCATTTTAACCACCTTCGACACGGAAGAATATGTATTTGAAGGCATCCGTGCGGGTGCAGTCGGCTATTTGCTGAAAGAATACGCTTCCTGAAGAATTGATAGACGCCATTCGCGCCGCGGCCAGAGGCGAAGCGATTTTCCGTACGGCCACAGCTGCTAAAATGATCAGTGAGACATTTCGCTCGAAGCAACAGACTCAAGCCGAAGAACTGGCAGAGCCGTTTACCAAAAGAGAGCTCGAGGTTCTTCAGCAAATGGCCTATGGGTTGAGAAATGAAGAGATTGCTGAAAAGCTTTTCGTCAGCGAAAGCACGGTGAAAACCCACGTGCACCGCATCCTGCAAAAATGTAACGCCCAAGACCGGACACAGGCAGTCGTTTTTGCCATTCGAAACGGTATTGTGCAATAGAAATCTCTCATCCCGCCATGATAAAATAAGACAAAGGAGATGATTGGAAATGAAAGAAGAAATCATTGAACGGTTTACTACATACGTAAAGGTCGACACACAGTCCGATGAATCCGTCGACACCTGCCCTTCCACACCCGGCCAATTGACGTTAGGAAACATGCTTGTCGATGAATTGAAGTCAATCGGCATGCAGGATGCAGCCATTGATGAGAACGGCTATGTCATGGCGACTCTTCCCTCCAATACTGAAAAAGATGTGCCGACAATCGGCTTTCTCGCCCACGTCGACACCGCCACAGACTTTACCGGCAAAAACGTGAATCCCCAAATCGTAGAAAGCTACGATGGAAAAGACATCGTTCTCAATGAACAGCTGCAGGTCATCCTGTCGCCTGATCAATTCCCTGAGCTGTCCGGCTATAAGGGCCACACACTCATCACCACAGACGGCACAACCCTTCTCGGCGCAGACAATAAAGCCGGCATTGCCGAAATCATGACAGCCATGGATTACCTCATCAAACACCCTGAAATCAAGCACGGCACAATCAGAGTCGCCTTTACGCCTGATGAAGAAATCGGGAGAGGCCCGCACAAATTTGATGTGAAACGATTCAATGCGTCCTTTGCCTACACAGTTGACGGCGGTCCGCTCGGCGAGCTTGAATACGAAAGCTTCAATGCCGCTGCCGCAAAAATCACGCTCAAAGGCAACAACGTACATCCCGGCACGGCAAAAGGGAAAATGATCAACTCTGCAAAAATCGCAATGAAGCTGAACAGCCTGCTGCCGGCAGACGAAGCGCCTGAATATACAGAAGGCTACGAAGGCTTCTACCACCTGCTGTCGATTCAAGGAGATGTAGAGGAAACAAAACTCCACTACATTATCAGAGACTTTGACAAAGAAAACTTCCAAAGCAGAAAAGAAACAATGAAGCGAGTCGTTGAAGAACTTCAAAACGAATACGGGCAAGACCGGATTCAGCTTGATATGAACGATCAATACTACAACATGAGAGAGAAAATCGAACCTGTCATCGAAATCGTCAACATTGCCGAGCAAGCGATGAAAAACCTCGGCATCGAACCGAAGATTTCTCCAATCCGCGGCGGCACGGACGGATCCCAGCTGTCCTACATGGGACTCCCGACGCCAAACATCTTTACCGGCGGGGAAAACTTCCACGGAAAGTTCGAATACATCTCAGCTGATAACATGGTCAAAGCCGTAAACGTCATCGTTGAGATTGCAAAGCTGTTTGAAGAACAGGCGTAATGCCAAAAGCCAGTCCAAAAAAGGGCTGGTTTTTTTGCGTAAAAACGAAACATTTTGAATACATCCTCCGTAAAACAAGTATGAACACATAAGGAGGAAAAACAATGACAAAACATGCAATCGCTGCAAAAAAGAGCCTATTTAAAAAATGGATCACGATCCGGCCTCTTAAAATGCAAAAGAAATCGAGCCCGTTTCAAAAGATCAGAAAAATGTTCAAACGCTTCTTCTGATCAGTCATCCAAATCCCCAAAACCACAATCTGCATTCCCCCGTACCGCCCAAATGCTCCGTAATTTGGGTTTTTTGTGTTTGATTCCGAAAAATAGGGTATACACCTAACAAGCAAGAAAACAGCACCCAAAAACAGGTAATTGGAATTATGTAATTTTAGGTTAAAAGTTATATAAAGGAATTTATTTTATCGTCGATAGTAACTATAGAACCAATCATCAACATGAACTATCACCAATTTGCAAGACTATTTTCAGGTTATCAGGTTAGACTGTTTTTGAGGGGCAGTTATTTATTTTTAACCAATTTGGAATTTTTTGAATACTTTTTGACATTTTATCCGTACAATAGAGAATACCAAAACTTTTTTTGGGAGGAATGTAAAATGATCCTTTTTATTATCATCGCATTATGCGGCTATCTTCTTTTTTCTTTCAGTAAGGACAATCGCCGCAAACCGCAAAAGACAAGCCCTCTGCCAGCAGCCGCACCTCATCACAACAACCTAATCGACCTTGACGCCATCCGCCAAAAACGCCGGATGCATCTATCCTAATTCATATATCAAACGAAAAGGCTGCTGAACAATGCAGCCTTTTTCAATTTATCATCCAGCGTTTCTGATCACTAGACTTGGTGCTTGAAACCTTTTTGCCCCCTGTCCGTAATCTCTTATAAGGCAAATCCAAAAGGAGACTTCAGCAATGATCGAATTATTTATGAAACAAAAAATGTTCTCGTTTAAAGATGCATTTCACATTTATGACCGGGATGAACAGGAGACATTCAAGGTCGAGGGACGGTTCTTTTCGTTAGGGGACTCGCTGCAAATGACAGATTTATCCGGAAAAACGCTCGTATCCATTGAACAAAAAGTGATGTCTTTATTGCCGCGATATGTGATTTCAATTGGCGGGGAAACAGTTTGTGAGGTGACGAAGAAACTAACATTTTTCAAACCAAAATTTGAAATTTCTAAGCTTAACTGGGAAATTGACGGTGACTTGTGGAAGGATGAATTCCAGCTGACGGACGGAAAGAATGTCCGGATGTCGGTGAGCAAGAAGTGGCTGAGCTGGGGTGATTCCTATCACTTGCAGATTGCAAACGAGGAAGATGTGCTGATCTGCACGGCCATCGCTATCGTGCTTGATATGGTATTATATGACGATGAAGATGAAAGTATTTTCTAAAAAGTGTTGACAATTGAGCCAAAAGTAATAATATTAAGATAATTGAAATCTGAATATGAAGATTACCTTATCAAGAGAGGTGGAGGGACTGGCCCTATGATACCCGGCAACCGCTGTTTCAAACAGAATGGTGCTAAATCCTTTAGAACATTGCGTTCTTGCAGATGAGGCAGAGATTTGATCGTTCAAGCTCTTCCTTACACAAAGGAAGAGCTTTTTTATGCTCAACACATTTCAGAAAAGAGGCGAATGACATGGCTCAACAAACAAATGCCGCAGGACAAAAAACAGTACAACAACACAAAGCTCCTTTCCGCGCCGATCATGTCGGCAGTTTACTGCGCTCCGCTCCGGTAAAAGAAGCCCGGCAGAAAAAAGCGGCCGGCGAGATCACAGCGGAACAGCTTCGTGATATTGAAAATCAAGAAATCACCCGCATTGTGGAAAAACAAAAAGAAATCGGTCTCGATGTGGTAACAGACGGAGAATTCCGCCGTTCTTGGTGGCATTACGATTTCCTGGAAGGGCTTGACGGAGTGGAACCGTTCATCCCGGCTGAAGGGATTCAGTTCCATAACGCGAAAACAAAAGCACGCAGCATCAAAGTGACGGGAAAACTTGATTTTACGAGCCACCCAGCGCTTGCCGATTATCAATTTTTACATGCGATTGCCGGCGACGCGACACCAAAGCTGACGATTCCGAGCCCGAATATGCTGTTTTTCGGTGAAAAAGCGGATAAAGGGATTTATGACGACCAAGAGGAATACTTTCATGATCTGGCCCAAGCGTACAAAAAAGCAATTAAAGCCTTTTATGACGCTGGATGCCGCTATCTTCAGCTTGATGATACGTCATGGTCTCTTTTCTTTGAGGAAAAAGGCAGAGAGGTTGTCCGGGCGCTCGGCGGCGATCCAGAAACATTGCCTGCCTTGTTTGCCAAAACGATTAACGATGCAGTGGCAGACCGCCCTGATGATTTAGCAATCACGATGCACATTTGCCGCGGCAACTTCCGTTCGACTTGGGCGGCATCAGGAGGCTACGACGCTGTAGCGGAAACGATTTTGGACGGCTTAAACCTGGACGGCCTGTTCTTGGAATACGATGATGACCGCTCTGGAAACTTTGATCCGCTCCGTTTTGTGAAACGCAAGGATCTGCAAATTGTGCTCGGCTTGATCACATCGAAATACGGCGAGCTCGAAAATCCTGATGATGTGAAACGCCGAATCAATGAAGCTGCGCGCTTTGTCAGCCTGGATCAGCTGTGCCTCAGCCCTCAGTGCGGTTTTGCCTCTACAGAAGAAGGCAATCTTTTGACAGAGGAGCAGCAATGGGCAAAACTGCGCCATGTCGTCGACATCGCCAACGATGTGTGGAGATAATCTATCATTGACAGAAACAGAAAATGTGTGAATAATAGATACTATCAGAAAATTTCATAAAAAGGTTTTCCTTATCAAGAGAGGTGGAGGGACTGGCCCTGCGATACCCGGCAACCGCTGTTTAACAGAATGGTGCTAAATCCTTTAGAGCAATGATTGCTCTTGAAGATAAGGTTGAGATTGTCACGCAAGCTCTTCCTTATCCAAAGGAAGAGCTTTTTTATATTCGAATGGAAAGAAGGAATGGACAACATGTCACAACAAACAACACCCGCAGAACAAAAATCAATTCAAAGAAAAAAACCGCCGTTTCGCGCGGATCAAGTCGGAAGCCTGCTGAGATCAGAGCCCGTCAAAAAAGCGCGGCTGCAAAAAGCGGCCGGCGAGATTACGGCTGAGCAGCTTCGCCAGATCGAAAACGATGAAATCATACGCATTGTGGAAAAACAAAAGGAAACCGGCTTGAACGTCGTGACAGACGGTGAATTCCGCAGAGCGTGGTGGCATTTCGATTTCCTGGAAAACCTGGATGGCGTTGAGCCGTTTACTCCTGAGCAGGGCATTCAATTCCATAACGTACAGACAAAAGCACGCGGCATTAAAGTCACAGGCGATATCGACTTTTCAACTCACCCAATGCTTGAAGATTACTCATTTCTCCATAGCATTGCCGGTGACGCGACGCCAAAAATGACGATCCCAAGCCCGAATATGCTGTTTTTCCGCGGAAAACTGGAAAAGGATGCATACAAAAACGATTATCAACTTTTCCAGCACGATGTATCCAAAGCATATAAAAAAGCGATTCAAGCGTTTTATGACAGAGGCTGCCGCTACCTCCAGCTTGATGATACGGCATGGGCTGTTTTCTTATCTGAAAAAGGCTTAAAACAAATCGAAGCGTTCGGCACAACGCCTGACGAGCTTCGCCAGCTGTTTGCGAAATCGATTAACGACGCGATTGCAGACCGTCCGGATGACCTGACGGTAACCATGCATATTTGCCGCGGCAACTTCCAGTCCACTTGGACAGCAGAAGGCGGCTATGACGCAGCAGCCGAAACCATTTTTGACGGCTTAAACCTGGACGGTCTATTCCTGGAGTATGATGATTCACGCTCAGGCGGATTTGAACCGCTCCGTTATGTAAAGCGCTCTGATCTTCAGCTTGTCCTTGGCTTAGTCACATCTAAATTCGGTAAGCTTGAACATCCGGACGACGTGAAACGCCGTATCGAAGAAGCGTCCCGTTATGTGAGCTTAGACCAGCTTTGTCTCAGCCCTCAATGCGGATTCGCTTCAACTGAGGAAGGCAACAAGCTGACTGAAGAACAGCAATGGGCGAAGCTCCGCCATGTGGTTGAGATCGCTAACGATGTTTGGAAATAAGCCAAAAAACACACTTGATTCTCTAACGGAGCAAGTGTGTTTTTTTATGTCATTGAGCGGTGTAGCCCCCATCAAGGACGACAGCCTGCCCGGTGACGCCCTTCGCTTTCCCGCTTGCCAAAAACACCGCATAATCCGCGATTTCCTTGACGGAAAGCAGTCGTTTTTGCGGGACCAGCGGAAAAATGACCTGTTCAAGTACGGAGTCGTAAGGGACATTTCTTGTTTTCGAAAGATCGCTCAGCTGATTGCGGACAAGCTGAGTATCGACATAACCCGGACAGAGCGCGTTGACTGTAATGCCGTGGGGCGCGCCTTCCAGCGCCCCGACCTTTGTCAGCCCAATAACGCCGTGCTTGGCGCTATTATAAGCGGATTTCCCCGCAAAGCCGACTAAGCCATTAACAGACGCGATATTAATGATTCTGCCAAACTGCTGTTTTTTCATGATCGGAAACACATGCTTCATCGCGATGAAGGGCGCCGTCAGCATGACCTTGATCAGCTGTTCAAAGGTTTCTGTGGGAAACTCTTCAATCGGGGCGACGTGCTGAATACCGGCATTGTTCACCAAAATATCCAAGCGGCCGTATCGTTTTTGGATGGTGTTCACCGTATCAGCGACTTGCGCTTCCTTTGTCACATCACACGGAACGGCTGCTGCGTCAAAGCCTTCTTCGGCAAGCTTGGAGGCGGCCTTTTCACACGCTTCCTGATGGAGATCCGAAACGATGACGCTGGCGCCTTCACGGGCGAATTCCCTTGCGATGTCGAATCCGATTCCGCCGGCTGCCCCTGTCACCAATGCGACTTGTTTGTTCATGTCAAACACCTTCCCATTAAGAATTTTGTTTGAGCACAGACTGGCTTACAGCGAAATTAGCTTCTGTTTTTTCATAAACCTCTTCAATTGTGACGCCTTCCTGAAGCTCAGTCAGTGTCATCCGGCCGTTATCAAAATCAAACACAGCCAAATCCGTAATCAGCCTGTGCACGACTTTCTGGCCTGTCAGCGGAAGGGTGCAAGCTTGTTTCACCTTTGACTCGCCATGTTTATTGACATGCTCCATGATGACAACGATCCGTTTCGCCCCGTTGACGAGATCCATGGCGCCGCCCATCCCTTTGACCATTTTGCCGGGGATCATCCAATTGGCCAAATCGCCCTGCTCAGAAACCTCCATGCCGCCGAGGATAGCCAAATCGATATGCCCGCCTCTTATCATTGCGAATGACTCAGCGCTGTCAAAATAGGAAGCGCCCGTCACTTCAGTGATCGTTTCCTTTCCTGCATTGATCAAATCCGCGTCTTCTGTTCCTTCCACAGGATAGGGGCCGATTCCGAGCAAGCCGTTTTCTGACTGAAGCATGACGTGAACGCCATCGGGTATCTCATTTGCGACAAGCGTCGGCATTCCAATCCCAAGATTGACGTTCATGCCATCCTTAATTTCTTGTACAGCCCGTTTGACCATTCGTTTTCTCGCTTCCTTCATTTCGCCTCACCCTTTCCCGCCGCTTGCCGAACTGTTCGTTTTTCAATCCGCTTTTCATGGCTCGCACCAAGCACCACATGCTGTACGTAAATTCCCGGTGTGTGGATGTGATCTGGATCGAGCTCTCCCGCTTCCACGATTTCTTCTGCCTCGGCAATCGTGATCTTGCCTGCCATGGCGGCAACGGGATTGAAATTTCTCGCCGTTTTCCGAAAAACCAAATTCCCCATAGTGTCCGCTTTCCACGCTTTGACGATCGCCACATCGCCGGTAATGCCTCGCTCCAGCACATATGTCCGGCCGCCGAACGTTTTATGTTCTTTTCCCTCGGCTATTGAGGTGCCGACGCCTGTCGCCGTGTAAAATCCCGGTATGCCCGCGCCGCCTGCGCGAATTCTCTCGGCGAGCGTTCCTTGAGGAACAAGCTCGACCTCAAGCTCTCCGCTTAAAAACTGCCGCTCAAAAATTTTATTTTCACCGACATAGGATGCGATCATTTTCTTGATTTGCCTGTTAGCCAAAAGCAAACCAAGCCCCCAATCATCGACTCCGCAATTGTTGCTGACAACGGTTAAATCCTTTACTCCCTGGTCTCTTATCGCCAAAACGAGCTGTTCAGGAATGCCGCACAGCCCGAATCCTCCTGCGATCAGCGTATCTCCATCATGAATCAGTTCCGCAGCTTCCTTACTAGATGACAGCACTTTTCCCATATTGATGCCCCTTTCGTTTTCTCCTACACTAGACCCGTCAGGCTGTAAATCGCGATCACAGCAAATACGGCAGCCGTTTTGATGAGCGTGATCGCAAAAATATCCCGATATGATTGCCGGTGAGTCAGTCCCGTCACGGCCAGAAGCGTGATGACAGCACCATTATGCGGCAGCGTATCCATACCGCCTGATGCCATCGAAATGACCCGATGCATCACTTCCGGCGGAATGTTGTAAGCCTGAATCGCCTGCAAGTATTGATCCGACATCGCGCTTAACGCAATGCCCATACCTCCTGAAGCCGACCCGGTGATTCCCGCCAGCGCCGTTGTCGTGACAGCTCCGTTTACAAGCGGGTCGGTAAAGGTGTGCGAAATTCCGCTGCTCAGCTTGTGAAACCCCGGCAGTGCGGCGATAACGCCGCCGAAACCATACTCGGCACCCGTATTCATAGATGCCAGCAAGGCGCCGCCGATCCCTTCATTCAGCCCTTCCTTCATTTGGGCAAACACTCTTCTCCAATCAAATAAAATCGTTGTAATGATGCCAATTACCAGAGCGAGCTCAACCGACCAAATGGCAGCTGCTGAAGAAATATCAAGCTTTCCGAACTCCTTTAATCCGATCGACGAAAAATCAAATCCATTCGGATACCACTTTGGAAGGTATATGGTGAAACATTTATTCATTGCACCTACGAGTATAAGCGGGACAAAGGCAAGCGCATGCTGCACCGGGCTTTTGTCAGGTTCTGCCGCGAACTCAGACTTTTCGAGAGCGGCTGAATCCTCCGAATCAAAACCGCTATAGCCTTCGCCGAATGCCTGTGCTTTTTTCCGCCTCGATTCCAGATAGAGCATGCCCGCTGCCAGCACAATCACTGCGCCGATCAAGCCAAGCCAAGGAGCGGCATAAATGTCTGTTTTGAAAAACGTCGTCGGGATGACATTTTGAATCTGCGGCGTACCCGGAAGTGCGTCCATCGTAAACGTAAAAGCCCCTAAAGCAATCGTTCCCGGGATAAGGCGTTTCGGTATGTTTGCTTCTCGGAACAGATTTTTTGCAAAAGGGTATACGGCAAACACGACAACAAACAGGCTGACGCCGCTGTACGTCAAGATAGCGCCCATCAGCACAATGGCAAGTATCGCTCTTTTTGCCCCGACAAGCCTGACAATCGTTTTCGCAATCGATGCCGCAAGCCCGGACATTTCGACGACCTTTCCAAAAATCGCACCGAGCAAAAATACCGGAAAATACAGCTTAATAAAACCCGCCATCTTTTCCATAAAAATCGATGAGAAAAAAGGAAGCACATGGCTTGGATCAGTCAGCAGCACCGCGAATAACGCGCAAATCGGCGCAAACAATATGACAGAAAATCCCCGATACGCCGTAAACATCAGCAAGCCTAGTGCCAATAGAATAATGATCAGTTCCACAAGCATCCCCCATTTCTACGGACTAGAAAGCGTTTACAAAAACTCCCCGCATCGGCTGTTTCCGTCCCCTTTCCATATGTACGAGAAGCGGGGGCCAACTATTCCGATTAAAAAAGGAAAGCTCCTTTTTTCGGAGCTTTCCTCTGCCATTCATTTCATTCCTATTAGGATATCGACATCAACCGTGATATCGGCTGATTTCATCTCTTTCAGCAGGCTGACTCGGTCTTTCGGCGCCGACCAGGCGAGCGGCGTCATCTGGAGCAGCCAATGTATCGCTTGCCGGTTAAGCGTTTTGATATAGCGCAGCCTCGCTTGATGACTGCGTTCAACATTCGCTGTAAAACGCTCAACAGCTGCCGTATTGGAATACGTACGCCTTGGTGAATCAGTATATAAAAATTGCCTTAATTCTATTAAATAATCTTTTCGCGGCACTACTTTGATGAGCATGCCGTCATCCTTCAGCAATCTATGAAACTCTGCATAATTGGACGGCGAAAAAATTGACAGGACAACATCAAATTGGCGGTCATGAAAGGGCGCACAAGCCACATCGGCAACCGCCCACATTTGATCTTTGAATGTCTTAGAAGCTTTTACAATCCCATCCTTTGAAAGATCGATGCCTGCTCCCATCGCTGTTTTCCCTGCATAATCAAAGCCGCAAAGCGAATTCAAATGAGATCCCTCACCGCATCCGCTGTCCAAGATGGTGAAAGCTTGTTCACCAGATTTGAAGTGACTGATGAGATCTGCCATTGCATGATGGAGCGGTTCAAAAAACCGGCATTCCCCAATCAGCCTGCTCCTCGCCTCAAAAAGCCCGGCATCGTAACCGGTTTTGACCGGCTTCGTCAGGAAGTTCACATATCCGTGCCGAGATCTATCAAATGTATGCCCTCGTTCTGTACAAATCAAGCTTTTTCCTGAAGCCGCATCCATGGAAGAACCGCAGAGCGGGCATCGAAACATGGGGGCGAATTGGCTGACATCAGCTGTTCGTTTCATGATAAAAACACCTCATTCATTCATTTTTAGATAAATGAAAAAGGCATAGACAAATAAACCTGGGCCTCTCTCAAAAATTGGCCAGGTCTGGCAGATTGTCTATACCTGTCATTATCTATAACGAATGAATTGGATAATCATGAAAAAAACTCCCTTTTTTGCTGTATGGGGTTTCCCCGCTCCTATCATACAACAATTAGCCAGAAAACGGAATGAGATGCTCAACGACTGCTTGTTCACCAAAGTCATCTCGATTCAGAAAATGAAGTAATGCGTCTGCGGTTTCTTCAGGGGACTGTAATTTCCCTGCTTTCTGTAACTGAATGAATTCATCAACATATGGAAAATCTTCTTTGCGGACCGAGCGGATTTCAGTTTGCAGCTGAGTGTCAATCATCCCGGGATAAACCGATGCGATTTTCACTGGATTCTGCTGATTCGCCTGTTCCAGATTGATGCTTTTCGTAAATGAATCCAGACCCGCTTTTGACGTGCTGTAGCAGCTTTGTGAGGGCAATAAATATTTGGCTGAAGCTGACGAGATATTCATGATTCGCTTATCCATTTCGATGTGCTTCGTGTGCTTCATAAATTGGGAGGTCATGACCATTGGAGCAATTAAATTCACCTGCATATGCTGGACAATGTCTTCCGCTTTATTGTGTTCAATCGGCGCCACAGGCGACAGCACACCGGCATTATTGATCAAATAAATGCCTTCAGGCTGCGGATCATGTTTGATGTGTTCAAACAAGTCTTGAAAGAGTGCTTCAATCTTGTGGGTCTCTCTGAGATCGAACGAGTAATATTGCAAATGGGTGTCCTGATCAATCAGGCTTTGATTAGGCTGTCTTGAAATACAATACAGCCGATGGTTACAATGAATGAGTTTTTGGGCTAGTGCTTCGCCAATCCCTTTTGACGTGCCCGTAATGATGATATGCTTCATTTCTCCCCTCCTGAATTCTTAACATCATATCAACATAGCAATCCAACATGTTTTTCCTTTATTTTCTCAAATTCAAAATATAAATTTTATTATTGTGAAAATAGTTAAAAAGGTTGATTTTCAAAAAGTGAAAGGATAAAATACTGCTATCATCTTAGAAAATAGACATTCTTGTATATGATCAGTAATATGGTCTGATTGTTTCTACCTAGTAACCGTAAAAAACTAGACTACAAGAAAGTTTGAATAAATTTGAACGAGTTGAAAAGGACAAGTTCTTTTCTGTTTGCTCTTATTTTTCACACTTTCTGCACTTCCAGAATTTGTGAAGGATAAGAGCTTTTTTTGTTTCCATAATAAACCTCATAGGAGTTGCTATCATGTACTTTTTATTAAACCTTGTCGGTCTCATTGTGATTATGGCAGTTGTATTCCTATGTTCTCCGCAGAAAAAGAAAATCAAGTGGCGCCCGATCATTACGTTAATTGTTCTGGAATTGCTGATTACTTGGTTTATGCTGGGAACGAAAGTCGGGAGCTGGGCCATCGGCAAAATTGGTGATTTCTTCACTTGGCTGATTGCTTGCGCCAGTGACGGTATCGCGTTTGCCTTCCCGTCTGTCATGGCGAATGAAACAGTAGACTTTTTCTTTAGTGCACTTCTTCCAATTATCTTTATCGTCACATTCTTTGATATTTTAACATATTTCGGCATTTTGCCTTGGCTGATTGATAAAATCGGATGGGTGATTTCAAAGGCTTCCCGCTTGCCGAAATTAGAAAGCTTTTTCTCTATTCAAATGATGTTCTTGGGAAATACGGAAGCACTTGCGGTCATCCGCCAGCAGCTTACGGTATTAAATAACAACCGCCTGCTTACATTCGGCTTAATGAGCATGAGCAGCATCAGCGGCTCCATTATTGGTTCTTACCTGTCAATGGTGCCGGCGACATACGTGTTTACAGCAATTCCTTTGAACTGCTTAAACGCGCTGATTATCGCAAACCTGCTGAACCCTGTTCATGTGCCGGAAGATGAAGATATCATCTATACACCGCCTAAAGAAGAGAAGAAAGACTTTTTCTCTACGATTTCTAACAGTATGCTTGTCGGCATGAACATGGTTATCGTTATTTTGGCAATGGTGATCGGATATGTCGCATTAACGTCAGCAGTCAATGGCATTCTTGGCGTTTTCGTACACGGCCTCACCATCCAGACGATTTTTGCTTATCTCTTCAGTCCTTTCGCATTCCTGCTTGGGCTGCCGGTACACGATGCGATGTATGTCGCTCAGCTGATGGGAATGAAATTGGCAACGAACGAGTTTGTTGCGATGCTTGACTTGAAAGAAAATCTCAAATCACTTCCGCCTCACACAGTTGCGGTGGCGACGACATTCCTGACGTCATTTGCCAACTTTAGTACAGTCGGCATGATTTATGGTACGTACAACTCGATCCTTGACGGCGAAAAGTCAACGGTCATCGGGAAAAACGTGTGGAAATTGCTCGTCAGCGGAATTGCGGTATCTTTACTAAGTGCTGCGATTGTCGGCCTGTTTGTGTGGTAGAAACATTGAGCCATATCCCTTTTGCGGATATGGCTCTTTTGATTATTGATAAATAGAGGAAGGCACCTGCACATCCCGGATTCCGGCTGCATAAGGTCCCAAGTCATACTGGCCGAAGACGATGGCGATCCCGTTTTTCGTAAAGTAAAACGTTGTGTCTTGGTTAAGGGTAATATCCTCTTTCTTTACGTCAGGGAAGAACAGCGTGTCATGTTTTTTGATATAGCTGTATAGGTAGTCTTTCGTTTTGCTGATTTTTGTTTTGGAGTTCAGAATTTGATTCAATGTTACCCGCTTTTGTGCTTTCAAGTCATAGTTGAAGGACTGAACAGATGTTAAACCATGGGCGCCGCCTGAATAAATATAATTGAGCGTTTGAATGCTGAGCTTGCCTGCCGCATTGTATTTGACGCTGAAGGATGTTTGATATTCCGCTTTGAAGCCCTGCTGTTCGCCTGCTTTTTTGTTTTTCAGGTATTCCTGATACGATTGTTCAATGTAGGCTTTCAGCTCTTGATTGATTTTCTTTTCAAACGCGTCATTTCCGATGTGATGCACCTGTGGATACTTTAATTCCTTGATCTTTTTGTACGTATGGCTGCTGACAGTCGGTGTTTTCTCTTGAGCTGCTTTTGATGATGGGGCTGCATATGCAAATACAGCAAAAAGCAAAACTGCAATCCCCGCGGCTTTCAGCATGTTATTCCATTTCATACGATCTCCTCCTTTGATGTGCATTGCTTATTATTCCCTTTTTTCTGCAAGGTACACTTTTATAGACTGATGGAAGTGAAAAGAAGTTTCTAGGTCTAATAGCTCGATTTTTCTAATAAAAAAAGAGACACAGTATGTCTCTTTTTTATTGTTTACGCTCAGCAATTGCTTCGTGAACCGCTTGTGCCAAATCTGTATTTCCAAACATCTCTAACACCGCAATGACGGTCTGATCCGGAATGTGTTCTGATTCGTGTTTGGGTACGACCAGTTCGTCCATGGTTTTTTTCAAGCTTTCATTCAGCTTTTGCTGCGGATATGCTTTGGCGTACAGCTCCACCGGATCAAGATCATGGTTCACGCACCATTGGGCAAACACCAAAATCATCATATTTTCATCGCGTTCGTAAGCTTCAGCGAGTTGTTTTTCGTTCATTTGTCATGCTCCTTCTGAAAAGTATCTTCCCTTAAGATACAGGAGCGGATCAAATTCGTCTATCCCAATGGCGGTGTGCGGCGACGGCCTCGATAAACGCCTTGCTGAAGGCGGTGTAGTCCGCTTCATCTTTCGCAGTCACGATGCCCGGCCCCTCTGTTGTCCCGACAGCTGATTGAAGAAGATCAATTCCTTCGTTTGCTGCACCGATCGCCTTATAATGGTTGTATGCTTCTCTGATAAACGCCATCGCTTGTTTGTTGCCTTTTAACTCCGGTCCTCCTGCGGCATAGACAGCATCATACAGAACAGAATCAGCCGTCAGGAACGTGCCGCCGGCCTCAAGCTGCTGTCCGGTGCCGCTTGTGATGTACCCCAGCGTTTGGCTGATGATATCCGCTGTGATCCCTTCTTGCTTTAAGGCGTCCAGCACTGTTTGCAGCTCTTTTTCATGGAATCCGTTTCCGGCGAGAACAGCGACTTTTCTCGTTGACGCTGTTTTCACTGTACGGGCTTGGCTTAACGCAGGTGAGGTAAGAATTTCTTTTGATGCTTTCCGTTTCGCCGGCGGCGCCACGCCCACTCCTTTGGCGATTTCTTCTGCTAAGCCTGTATCCACATTGCTGAAGACGTCAACGACCTGCCGCTGCACGTCCTTGCTTTTGACCTTCCCGACCTCAAAGCAGAAGGCAGAGATGATGTGCTGTTTCTCGACAGGAGACATACTGTTCCAGAACAGCTTCGCCTGTGAGTAATAATTGTTGAAGCTGTCGCTCCGCTGGCGGATTTTTTTGCCCTCGACTTTCTCCTGATAGTGGACGTAGCCGCCTTCTTCGGCTGTCGCTGGCGACGGGTCATTGTTTTGCAGAGAGTTTTTATGATAAGCGACCGGCCCCTTATTGATCGTCATCCGGTGATAGCCGTCATATTGATTGTTATGGAACGGACATACCGGCCGGTTAATCGGAAGCTCATGAAAGTTCGGACCGCCAAGACGGATGAGCTGTGTGTCGGTATAAGAGAAAAGCCGTCCCTGCAATAGCGGGTCATTGGTAAAATCGATGCCCGGCACGACATTTCCCGGGTGGAATGCGACTTGTTCCGTTTCCGCAAACACATTATCCTGGTTACGGTTCAGCGTCATTTTCCCAATGATCTTCACCGGTACAAGCTCTTCCGGCCACAACTTTGTCGGATCAAGGATATCAAAATCAAATAGGAATTCATCTTCTTCATCAATCATCTGCACGCCGAGCTCATATTCAACCGTGCCGCCGTTTTCAATCGTTTCCCACAGGTCGCGGCGGTGGAAATCAGGGTCTTTCCCGGCAATTTTCTGCGCTTCATCCCATACGAGAGAATGCACGCCGAGCACCGGCTTCCAGTGGAATTTCACAAAACGCGCCTTTCCTTGTTCATTGACAAATCGGAACGTGTGAACGCCGAAGCCTTCCATCATTCTGTAACTGCGAGGGATGCCTCTGTCAGACATCGTCCACATCACCATGTGAGCCGACTCAGGGTTATTGGCGACAAAATCCCAAAACGTATCATGGGCAGTCGCGGCCTGAGGCATTTCATTGTGAGGTTCAGGCTTAAACGCGTGAACCAAATCCGGAAATTTGATCGCATCCTGAATGAAAAACACCGGGATGTTATTTCCTACAAGATCATAGTTTCCTTCTTCAGTATAAAATTTCGTCGCAAAGCCTCTGGCGTCCCGCACTGTGTCTGCGGAGCCTTTAGAACCCGCGACCGTCGAAAATCGGACAAATACCGGTGTTTTCACTGAAGGGTCCTGAAGAAATTTGGCCCGTGTATACTCGGTCATCGGCTCGTAAACCTGAAAAAAGCCATGCACGCCATACCCGCGCGCATGCACAACACGCTCCGGAATCCTCTCATGGTCAAAGTGCGTCATTTTCTCCCGGAAGTGAAAATCCTCCATCAGCGTCGGGCCGCGAACCCCGGCTTTTAACGAGTGCTCATCCTCTGACACCCGCAAACCTTGGTTTGTCGTCATTTTCTTCCCGCCGTTATCGACCCTGTACTGCTCAAGCTGCTCGTCCTTTGAGTGTTCATTTACACGTTTGTTTTGATCATCATTCATGTCTGTTCCCCCTTTTTAAAACGAAACATTCTACAGCACATTTACCCGTGGCATTCTTCATATAAACTGCTAATCCGCTCAATAGGATTTTAGGTCTACATATCAGGATGAGGTCATACATTTTGAAATAAGCCTTCTTCTCAAAAAGAAAATGTGGAAGCGCTTACTAAAAATGTGCTGTTAAATGGGGGAGGTCATATCGTGCTTGCCATACTCGGTTTTGTGATGATGATTGTCTTTATGTACCTTATTATGTCTAACCGGCTTTCCGCTCTTATTGCGTTGATTGTTGTTCCTGTTGTGTTTGCCCTGATCAGCGGATTTGGAAAAGATCTTGGCGAGATGATGATTCAGGGCGTAACAGACCTCGCTCCTACCGGCATCATGCTGTTATTCGCCATCCTTTATTTCGGCATTATGATTGACTCAGGTTTGTTCGATCCTCTCATTGCAAAAATCCTTTCGCTTGTCAAAGGAGATCCGTTAAAAATCGCCGTCGGCACCGCGGTTCTGACGATGACCATTTCGCTGGACGGAGATGGGACAACAACCTATATGATTACCATTGCGGCGATGCTGCCTCTTTACAAACGGCTCGGCATGAACCGTTTGGTATTAGCGGGAATTGCAATGCTCGGTTCTGGGGTCATGAACATTATTCCGTGGGGCGGGCCGACAGCGAGGGTTTTGGCTTCCTTAAAATTGGACACGTCGGAGGTCTTCACGCCGCTGATTCCCGCTATGATCGCCGGCGTTCTCTGGGTGACCGCCGTTGCTTATATCCTCGGAAAGAAAGAGCGAAAGCGGCTCGGCGTCATTTCGATTGAACACGCGCCGTCCTCCGATCCGGATGCAGCGCCGCTTAAACGTCCCGCTCTCCAATGGTTTAACCTGCTGCTGACTATCGCTCTGATGGCCGCTCTGATCACCAGCCTGCTTCCGATCCCTGTTCTTTTTATGATCGCGTTCGCCATCGCCTTGATGGTCAACTATCCAAATGTCAAAGAGCAGCAGAAACGGATCTCGGCGCATGCGGGAAATGCGCTAAACGTTGTTTCCATGGTGTTTGCGGCAGGTATTTTCACAGGCATTCTCTCCGGCACAAAAATGGTCGATGCGATGGCACATTCTCTCGTTTCACTCATCCCTGATGCCATGGGCCCGCACCTGCCGTTGATCACCGCCATTGTCAGCATGCCATTCACCTTTTTCATGTCGAATGACGCCTTTTACTTCGGTGTCCTTCCCATCATCGCAGAAGCCGCATCCGCTTACGGAATAGACGCTGCTGAAATCGGAAGGGCCTCCTTGCTGGGCCAGCCGGTGCATCTGCTCAGCCCGCTTGTGCCTTCCACCTATCTATTGGTCGGAATGGCAGGCGTCAGCTTTGGCGACCATCAAAAATTCACTATCAAATGGGCCGTGGGGACAACGATTGTCATGACGATTGCGGCGCTTTTGATTGGGATTATCTCGTTTTAATAAGAAAAGGATTTCCGCTGGCGGAAATCCTTTTGTTCTGTATCATCCGAAAACCCAAGATCAAAATATATATCACATAGGATATTTTGAGTGAATAGAAGATATTCATGCCAACAACTTCTCACTACAATCATAAGAGCCTGGCTATATTGAGGCAGCATGCTCTTATCACATTTGACATTATTTTTTTGTATAACGCACCCAGTCGTAGTGAGCGTATAGCGGTGTTACACCATTGTAGGAACCGAGCCATTCATCGACACCCGTACCATTCCACAAGTTCATCATGATCTTTCCAGGTGTTGTCGGAATTTGGCTTGTCGCAGTATGTTTTAATTGCCCATCGACATACCATTTAATAGAGTTTGGCTGCCAATCGAACGCGTACGTGTGATAGGCATTGGCTGCATCAAAGCCGAGATCCACAACCTTCTCATGGTTTCCTGCACCATTTGTATAATAGTTAAATTGAACCTTTGTTGTGTCTTTTCCTAAAAATTCGATATCAATCTCATCCCAAGGCGTTCCATCCGTTGGGCCTGTGTATGTGAAGAACGATGAAACGATCCCTGTGTTTTTAGCTGGTTTCATTCTGACTTCATAAAGTCCATAGCCATATGTTTGAACAGAGCGGTTTTCCCCGCAGTCAAACTTGTTATAAGATGGACTTGTTAGCGCCAAACGCATTTCACCTAATGACGTCATGGATACGTTATTTGCACGCCAAGTGCAGTTGAACATATTTCCATTCGAATAACCATTTGCTTTTTGCCATAAACCGGAGTTATAGCTGTTAAAAGGGTCAAAAAACGATCCACCTGTTTGAGCCGAGGCAGTAGAAGTGATTGCAGACAAACTCATAAACAATCCAGTGACAAGAAGCAACAACACTCGTTTCATACGATAAGACATGTTGGCATTCCCCTTTCTTCGAAAGCGTTTTCTTTACCGATCATACATGATTCTTTTAAAAGGGAACATCGGTCATAATAATGATAATAACGAATCCTAGAATCCTGTAACTATCACTTTTAGATTGATAATTAATTTGGCTTTGCAACCCAACTTTAACAAAATGAAGATGATGAGATGTATCAAATTCAATAAGTAAGAACATGTTTGGTATTCCTTCTTCAACGCTGCGATATGAACAGGAAGGAATTCTTCCGAAAATTAAACGGATGCAAGCGGTCATAGTAATGACTGTTGCCAGACAAAATCCAGGCGATCCGTGTTCGATCTGACGAAGTGCCGAAGAAAAACATATCGTCAGCATTATTCGTCAAGACAGATGAAGTATCAAATACTTGGTCTTCTGGAAGACATTTATGAATCAATGTTCATAATTTTTATATTGTTAACTACCCTTCAACACTTCACCGTTTGAAGCAATCACCTCTTTATACCAATAAAAGCTTTTCTTGCGGATTCGGCGCAGATCGTTCAGATCAAATTCATCACGGTTGACGTAAATGAAGCCGTAGCGTTTCGAACAGCCTTGGTGCGTAGAAATCAAATCAATGGCTGACCATGGGGAGTAGCCGAACACATCCACACCGTCTGTGATGGCCCATTGAATTTGTTCGATGTGCTGTTTTAAATAATCAATGCGGTAATCATCATTGACCGTATCATTTTCTTCTAATTGATCAAAAGCGCCAAGCCCGTTTTCTGTGATGATCAATGGCAGCTGGTAACGGTCATAGATTTCTCTCAGCGTGGAGCGGAAACCGACCGGGTCAATCTCCCAGCCAAAGTCATTTTTCTTCAAATGCGGGTTGCTGCTGCCGCGGTAGACACCGTCTTCTCCCGTTTTCAAATGCTGGTCTCCTCCGCGTGCCACTTCATCCGATCCGTCGCCTTTGCTCGCTGCCGCTGTTTGAGAGGTGTAGTAGTTAAAGGCGATAAAATCAGGTTTCGCAGATTGCAGAATCTCCATGTCACCATTTTCAATGACTGGCGTATAGCCTTTTTCTTTCATATAAGCCCACGCCGTCGTATTGTAGCGCCCATGAACTGCCATGTCTAAATAGAGCCAGTTCCGAATCGCATTATAGTTGAAAGCCGCCACAATATCCTCCGGTTTTGAAGACGCTGGGTAGATGAGCGCGATATTCGGAGCAGGGCCAATTTTGGCTTCCGGCAGCATGTCGTGGCAAAGGTTCATGGCTTTTGCCTGCGCCACCAGCATGTGATGATTTTGCTGATACAGCTCTTTTTTCGGGTTTTTGAGATTCGGGTCAAGTGTGCCTAAAGCGCTGCCATGAAGGATCATCATGTTTTGTTCGTTGATGGTCAGCCAGTACTTCACACGGTCACCGAAGTGCTCAAACAACACCTTGGAATACCGTTCAAACGCATCAATTGTGGCTCTTTGCGACCAGCCGCCTTTTTTCTGCAGGGCATTCGGCAGATCAAAGTGATACATCGTAACAATCGGCTCAACCTTATATTTGAGCAGCTCATCAATCAGGTTGCTGTAAAATTCAATTCCCTTTTGATTGATGTCTCCGTCACCGTCAGGGATTACCCGTGTCCATGCAATGGAAAAACGGTATGCTTTAAAGCCCATTTCAGCAAACAGCGCAACGTCTTCTTTATAGCGATGGTAATGATCGCTGGCAACTTTAAAATCAGTTGTTCCCTCAGGATAGCTGTCGCGTGCGTCAATCACTGACGGGCCTTTTCCATCTTCATTCCACGCGCCTTCCACTTGATAGGCAGAGGTCGAAGCGCCCCACAAAAAATTCTCCGGAAATGCTGCAAGTGTTTTATAGTTCATTGTCTGTTCCTCCAATGGTTTTAGATTAAAGAAAAGATTCTTTCTTCTATTTTGACTTGCTTTTGATCTGTTTGAATGACGTCGGTATATTGATCTGCGTTTGTGATGACGATCGGCGTGTTCATGTCAAATCCCGCCTTTAGTAAGTCATCCAGGTCAAATTCAGCAAGCAAGTCTCCTTGTTTGACGGTTTGTCCCTGTACGACCTTAGGATAAAAGTGCTTACCCTCCAGCTTCACCGTATCAAATCCGAGATGAATCAGGATTTCCGTTTCCTGATCGGTTACCATGCCGAATGCATGGCCAGTCGGAAAAACGGTTGATATCACGCCATCCGCTGGTGCGACGAGTCTGCCTTTCTCCGGCAAAATCGCTATTCCCTTTCCGAGTGTCTCCGATGCAAACACTTTATCCTTCACTTCTGTTAGCGGAACCACTTTTCCTTCTAAGGGGCTGCTGATCTCTTCACGGCGGACTGCGGGTGCAGATGGCTCTGTTTTGATATCTGTTTGTTCTGCAGGGTCTTCAAACCCGACAATATACGTTAGGATGATTGATAGAATAAAAGATACCGAGATTCCTAAGATAAAACCGGTAAAGCCCTGTCCGTAGAAAATCGGGATCGTCAATAGACCGGGTGCGCCAGAAGCGATGGCGACGCTGTGAGCCTGCCCGATAATCGCCCCGCCAACGGCCGCACTAATGACACCGCATACAAAAGGTTTTTTCAGCCTAAGCGTGACGCCGTAAACGGCCGGTTCTGTAATGCCAAAAATCCCTGTGACAGCAGCGGAACCGGCAAGCGCCTTTAATTTTTTGTTTTTCGTTTTCAGCATGACACCCACAGCAGCTCCTGTTTGTGCAAATACAGCTGCCGCTGTAGCCGGTTTGATCGAATCCTGTCCATTGACCGCAATGTTATTTAAAATGACCGGCACAATCCCCCAGTGGATGCCAAAGATGACGAGAATCTGCCAGAGTGCCGCGATCACAGCGCCGGCCAGCATCGGGTTAAAGCTGAAGATGGCCAGAATCGCAGACGCGATGGCATTTCCTGCGTTTACACCAATCGGGTCGAAGACAATTAATGTGAGCGGCACAATGGTTACCAAACAAATCAACGGGGTGATGAAGGTTTTCACACTGTCATGAATCACCCGGTTCAAATACTTATCAACATAACTCATCACAAAAATCGCCAGAAGGATTGGGATCACAGTTGACGTATAGTTCATTAACACGACTGGAATCCCGAAAAAGTCCGTTTCCGCATTGCCGTTCTTCAGCTCAATGATCGTTGGATAGATAAGCGCCCCGGCAACCGTGACAGAAACAAATAGATTCGCGCCAAACTTTCGGGCAGCGGTAATGGCCAGCAAGAGCGGAAGAAAATAAAACAGGCTGTCCGCAGCGGCATACAGTATCGTATAAGTGGTTTCCTCTGGTTTGAGCCAGCCGGCATTTGTACATATCATCAGCAGGCCCTTTAAAATTCCCGCTCCCGCCATCACGCCAAGTAACGGAGTAAAAATGCTCGATACGATATCAACAAGCCGTCCGAACAGATTTCCTTTCTGGGCAGAACGTTCAGCTCGGTCATCATTCAGCAGATGAGATATTCTTCCAATCTCTTGATACACCTCTGAAACGTGATTGCCGATCACGACTTGAAACTGTCCTCCGCTTTCCACTACAGTTACGACTTCATCCAAAGCTTCGATTTTATCTTTATCTGCTTTCGATCGGTCGTTTAGTGTAAAACGCAGGCGTGTCGCACAATGTACAAGGGAACGCACATTTTCTTCCCCGCCAACCAGCTGTAGTATATTTTTTGCCGCTGCTTGAATCCCCATTTTCCTCTCATCCCTTCTGCTAAAAAATAAAAAACCTAAACTACCCCTATCGCAATAGGAACAAGTAGTTTAGGTTTTGCCTGCCTGACCAGTAACAATCCTATGAAACGCCATCATTCGTTTTTTTCTGTAAAACGCCGTCATCACCCTCCCTCTGAAAAAAATAAAAACCTAAATTACCATCAGCACAGACAGAGATGATCCGCACTCATTGTAATTTAGGTTTTGCCTGCTTATCAGTAACAATCCTAATATCACCGTATGTTGAATGTAAGAAAAAATTAACACAAGAAAATAAAAATGTCAACGCTTTCATTATGTTTGTTTGACGACCCTTTCTATGTGAATCGTTAAATACAGCAGTTCGTCACTGGTGAGCTTGTGTTCATACTCCTGCTCAATGTAGGTTTGGATTTTCTTCGTGCATTCATACGCGCGATGGTACTTTTCTTTCACCGTCTCCAGCAAAAAATCGTCCTGGCTTTCCATGTGTGTGCCGTTAAAAAGACGCTGCGCGAAAAACTTTAAGTGGGTGACAAACCGATAATAGTGAAGCGATTCTTCGTTGAAATCAATCTTAAAATGGTATTTTACAATACTCAAAATCTCTTGCATGACTTTTGTAATGTTGATGATATTGGGCATCTCTTCATTCAGCTCGGCATTTACGATATGCAGGGCAATAAAGCCTGCTTCATCCTCCGGCAGAGACACGCCAGTCTTGTTTTTTACCATTTCCAGTGCTTCTTTGCCGATCGCAAATTCGTCTTTGTACAGCCGCTTTGTTTCCCACAGCAAGGCGTTTTTGATATCAAGCCCTTTCTGATTGCGCTGGATGGCAAAGTTAATATGATCGGTCAGCGACACATAGATGCTGTCATTGAGCTTTTTGCCGAGCCGGAGTTTCGCATAGCTGATAATCTCTTCGGATACTTCCATACACTCGATCGGTATATCATACAAAAGGGTTTTGAATTTTTCTGATACATCCTTGTTATCGAGCGTAAACACCTTCTCAATGCGGCCTTCATCGACATCATCGCCGGACTTTTTCTGGAACGCGAGCCCCCTGCCCATGATGACCAATTCTTTTCCCTGTTCATTGACCACGCTAATCACATTATTGTTGATCACCTTCGCAATTTTCATGACATGTCCCTCCAATCAACTAAGAACAGACTACACCTTGATTGTACATTCTTTTTGTACTAGGTCAATATCATCAGGGAAAGAGCGGGGAGCAGTTCAATATAATTCACTCAGCACCGGCTGCCCGGGCTGTTTTTGAAGCAGCGCCTCCAGATGGCGTTCAAATGATTCTTTGTCAGCTCCCTGCTTCTTAACAATGCTGTTCATGATGTTGACGCTTTCGGCGCTGTATTGCGTATATTGTTTTTTCAGCTGATCCAGCTGCTGTCTTGTCTTCTTCGCGTTTTTCGGTGTGACTTGGCTGATGAGTTCGATCATACTGTCTGTGATCTCAAAAAAGGCGTCTCTATTTTCTTTTAGCTGCTGAATGTCGTTGCGGCTCTTTTCTTGATTGCGGGTTTTTTGAAGCAAAGCGAAGGCCTCGCTGTTTTGTTTTTTGAGCGGTTTGTTTTCGAGTTGAATCGATTCAAGGTTCTCCTTCGCAATGTCTGCCTCTTCTTCAGTCACGCTGCTTCGCACGAAGTATTCAGGGTTGCCGATTCCATAATCAAATGCTTCGCTTACGTGTATCATGGAACTGAATACAACGGCAAGCTGCCTATCGCTCGGGAGGGCCCGGAAGTCCTGTTTCTTCTTATTGCTCATCGGTTTGACTGCGGTTTGGTTTACCATCTTTTGATCACGATCTGCAAACGTCTGAGCCTCACCTTCACTTTCGCATGCGCTCATCGCAAGAACTGTGACCAGCAGGCTTATACACAAGCCTATTCGCCTCATGCTTTGTCTCCTCTCTACTGAACCTCTTCTGGAAAATACGATAAAATATAGTTAAATGGTACCAGATAAACCTACACCCAACAATAAATCAAAAGTATGATTTGAAGAGCAAAAACATAAACATTTTGTAAAAAATGACGCCAATTCCATTCTTTTCAGGCCTATTTCTCGTACAATAGAAGTATCGTTACCGGAGAGGGGCTCTGATGATGAAACGTTTTACGAAACAAGAAAACAGCTGGGTTTTATATGACTGGGCGAATTCTGCTTATTCGATTGTGGTGACCACTGCAGTGTTTCCGTTATTTTATAAATCAGCGGTTGCGGAAAGCGGTGTCAGCGCTGCCCAATCGACTGCCTATTTAGGCTATACCATTGCAATTTCAACGTTTATTCTTGCGATGCTCGGGCCGATTTTAGGCACGATCGCCGACTATGAAGGATGCAAAAAACGGTTCTTCAGTTTCTTTGTGTCAGCCGGTGTCGCCAGCACCGCGATGCTTGCCTTTATCCCAAGTGAACATTGGCTGCTATTGTTGCTGTTTTATACGATATCGGCTATCGGTTTTTCCGGCGCCAACGTGTTTTATGATGCCTTTCTCGTTGACGTCACTTCAGAAAAACGGATGAATCTCGTCTCTGCACGGGGTTTTGGCTTAGGATACATTGGAAGCACGATTCCCTTTATCATCAGCATTGCTGTCATCCTGCTTGCACAAGCAGAGACGATTCCGATGTCCGTATCTGCCGCAAGCCAACTGTCCTTTTTCATAACGGCTGCCTGGTGGGGGCTGTTTACCATCCCGATGCTGAAGCATGTCCATCAGCGCTATTACATCAAAAGAGAACCTCATATCGTCATCAACAGCTTTAAGCGGCTCGGCCAAACGATGAAGCGGATTAGGCAGTACCGGGCGCTGTTCCTCTTTTTGCTTGCTTATTTCTTTTATATCGACGGAGTCGGCACGATTATTACGATGTCGACTTCCTATGGATCTGATTTAGGGATCAGCCCCACAAGCCTCCTGATCATCCTGTTTGTCACCCAGGTCGTCGCCGCGCCGTTTTCCATTGTATACGGAAAATTGGCAGAACGCTTTACGGGAAAAACAATGCTGTACGTTGGGATCGTTATTTATATGATTGTCTGCGTGTACGCCTATTTTCTGGAGACAACGCTTGATTTCTGGATACTGGCCATGCTTGTCGCCACCTCGCAGGGCGGCATTCAAGCTCTGAGCCGTTCTTATTTCGCCAAGCTCGTGCCAAAGCGCCACGCCAATGAATTCTTCGGTTTCTACAACATTTTCGGAAAATTCGCTTCGATTATGGGGCCGCTGCTCATCGCCGTGACAGCCCAGCTGACCGGGAAATCCTCGACTGCGGTGTTCAGCCTGATCATTTTGTTTGTGATCGGAATCGTCATCCTCGCCTTTGTGCCGGAAGAGAACAGTGCCGATGTCAGCCAGCAGCAAAATGACCTGCCCCTTTAACCGGGAGCAGGTCATTCATCATTTATTCGCTTTATTCACCTTGAGCTTTTTCCCTTTGACGGTTGTATTCTTCATCGCTTTGAGAACATGAGGGCCTTTTCCGTTTAAAATCTCCACGTAAGAGGCGTTATCCATGATCGTGATAATACCGATGTCATCAGCTGACACACCATCAATTTTGGCAATCGTTCCTACAAAATCAACGGCTCTGATTTTCTTTTTCTTTCCGCCGTTAAAATACAGCTTCATAATGTCTTTATTCAGCTCTTCGCTTTTGTCCTTTTTGGTTTCCGGACGGTCATTCAATTTAGCTAGAAATTCAGGTTTCTTCTTTGCCACTTCCTCTTGAGAAGGGGCTTCTATTTTTTGAATTGCAAATCCGATATATTCTTCTATGTCGGCTAAAAACCGTTTTTCGAAGGCCGTGACAAACGAAATGGCCTTTCCTTTGTTTCCTGCACGCCCCGTCCGGCCCGTACGGTGGACGTAGCTTTCCTTTTCAAGCGGTAGATCATAGTTGATGACAAGGGAGATATTTTCAATATCAATCCCGCGCGCGGCGACATCTGTCGCGACTAGGTACCGATACTCGCCCCGTTTAAATTCATTCATGACGTCGAACCTGTCTTCCTGAATCATTCCGCCGTGAATTTTATCGCATGGATACCCTAAGTCATCCAATTCATCGGTCAGCTGATTGACATGCTCTTTCGTCCGGCAGAAAATGATACAGCTATCGGGATTCTCGGTCATCAGCACATCTTTCAACAAAGGAAACTTATTCTCTTCTCGTACTTGAATCACCGCATGTTCAATATTTCTGGTGGTTAGTCCGGCCGCTTTGATTTCAATATGCTCCGGGTTTTGCATGTATTGACGGCTTAATTTCTCAATATCCTCCGGCAGCGTCGCCGAAAACAGCATCGTCGTGCGGTCAACCGGAAGATGCTTGATAATCGCCTCCACCTGCTCGATAAAGCCCATATTCAGCATCTCATCGGCTTCATCAATGACCAAATAGGAGAGACGGTCTAACGGCAGCGTGCCCTTTTCGATATGATCCAAGACACGTCCCGGCGTGCCGACAACAATGTGGCTTTTTTGCTTAAGCTCAGCTTTTTGTTTGTCAAAGGATGATTTTCCAAACACGGCTGTCGCTTTGATTCGTTTAAATCGTCCGATGTTCGTGATATCCTCTTTTACTTGCACTGCAAGCTCACGGGTCGGTGTTAAAATAAGCGCCTGCGGCTTGTTTTCATCCCAATCCGCCAGCTCACAGAGAGGAATCCCGAATGAAGCCGTTTTCCCGCTTCCCGTCTGTGATTTGACGACAAGATCTTTTCGTTCAAGGGCAGCGGGGATCACGCTCTGCTGCACCTTGGTCGGTTCTGTATATCCCAGTCCTTCTAATGCTCGTAAAATGTCATGACTGATTTGATAGTTTTTAAAATGACTCATGTATAAACTCCTGTCTCTTGCAGATGTTCTCATTATACTCTAATTGGCGAAGGCATATGTGTTTTGCCGAAAAATGACGTGTTAAAAGCCATCGATTCCCTGGCGTTTTAACTCCTCAACAGCCAGTCGCGCCAGTGCGTCGGCTCCCGCGCGGTTCGGATGCAGCGTATCTCCGTCCATGTATAACGCGA
Organism: Bacillus sp. SN1; assembly: GCF_002796895.1. Taxonomy (NCBI): domain Bacteria; kingdom Bacillati; phylum Bacillota; class Bacilli; order Caryophanales; family Bacillaceae; genus Bacillus; species Bacillus sp. SN1. The sequence continues at coordinate 204,431 of NZ_PHIE01000002.1, read as the reverse complement.
GTGTTTTTTCCGGACCGATTGATGTAAAGTACGCCGAGCTGAGGACATTCAAGTCAATGAGGTGCGTTTTTTCCTCTTCGGCTAAAGCCAAAATAGAAGCCCTGTACCATCGGTTTACAGACGTATGGATGCCTTCAGAAGTAAAATCTGTCGCCCGGCCCTGTGGTGTTGATAGGATGACTTCCGCACCCTTCGCTTTCACCTGACGGATCATATCACGCATAATCTCCTTAAACTCCGCTTCGGATTCATTATGCTTCGGATTTGTGTCATTAATGCCCAGCTGCAAGATAAAATAATCACCCGGTTTGATGTACTTCAAGATCGCCTCGAGCTGACCGTCATTTCGAAACCCTCTCGCGATCTGCCCGCCAGACGCCATGTTTCTCACTTGAAAGATATGCTTATCGATATAGTGAGGTAGCATCTGCCCCCAGCCCGCCTGCTTGCTGCTGTTGAGCGGATAATAATTGCACACCGTCGAATCGCCGCCGACATAGATGGTTCGATTCGTCACCGGCTGATCAGACAATTTCTTGATTTTCAAAGCGCTGAGTGTAAAAGCGGTGCCTGCCTTCCCCTCTGTCACCAGCAGATTCAGTTGCCCGTCGGTGACAGGAATTTGGAACGTATCCTCCGCACCGTCACCTGTCATATTGATGACCTGAAACACACCCTCCGCTGCCACACTGGCCCTTGCTGTATTGCCAAGCGTCACCTTCACCTCGTAAAGACCGTTCGGAAGATCCACATTAAACGTATTGCCGCTTTTCGTCCCATACGTCAAAAATTGGACCGCATCACTCTTCACACCAGTCCCGGACGCCGCCACATTCTTTATATTCTCCGGTGTTTGAAAACCATAGCCCTTTGACAGATCATAGCGGTCAGATGCCCTAACACCTATGTAACCAGGCTCAACCGAACCACTTCCAAAATCAAACTGATACACCTTCGGCTCCGCAGCTTTCATACTCTCAATCCCGCCAAACCCCAGCATCAACATCATCGCAAAACCCGCCGCTATCCATTTTTTCATCAAGAAACCCCCCTCTATGAAAACGCATACATTAATGCATACTCGGTGATTGTTTCTTTATGATGGCTGAAGGCAGAAAAAAATTGCGTTGACAAATGAAAAGGAAGATTTTATTATATCAATAAGTGATATATCATTTATTGATATAGGAAATGAGGTGACCACTTGCCAAAGCAACGTCCGCAGGAAATGGATCAGCTTACTGATCCAGCCTATTATATTGTCTTAACATTGCTGGAACCAAAGCACGGATATTCGATCATGCAGGAGATTCAGGACATGACCGATGACTCCTTCACGATCGGCCCAGCTACCTTATATACATTGTTAAAGAAATTACTGCAAGAAGAAATCATTGAGCTTGTCAACAATGAAAACCCGCGCCGCAAAGTGTACCAAACCACCTTGCACGGCCAAGAATTACTCAAAAAAGAAATTCAGCGCAGAAAAGTGATGGCTGAACACGGGGAACGCGCTTTTCAACAATTGAAAGGGGATTAATCATGAAACAGAAAAAATATATGATGTCTGAAGGATTGGCGTTTTCAGAAGAAAAGGATATGAAGAGACTAAGTGATATGGCCAGCAAAGGATGGGTGCTCGATTCTTTTGCGTTTATGGGGTATAAGCTTAGAAAAGCTGAGCCGCGGAAGTTGATCTACAGCTTAGACTATCATGCCGTCGATGATGACAGCATGGATGAGTACCTTGAAATATTCGAAAATGCCGGATGGGAGCATGTTTGTTCTGAATACACCACACATATCTTTGCCGCCGTACCCGGAACGAAGCCGATTTACTCCGACCGTTCCACCATGATTGATAAATACAAACAAAGTGAATATACCCTTCGCTATATCACATTGTTTATGCTCTGTCTTACTGCAGCTTTCACTGTCATCAGGAGTATGCTTATTTCTGCTGAAGCTTCCATACTTAATAACACCATACACATCCTTTTTATCTTTCTCATCGCCATCACTATTCCGGCTACCCTTACTTACGCAGCCGCTGTCTTTAGAATTTGGCGAGTCAAACGAAGAAACCCCAACCTTGAGTGAAGGCTGGGGTTTTGCTTTTTAATATAGAGAAGCGAATGTATAATTAATCGTTTTTTTAGTTCCTGTATTACTGAATTTAAATCTGTATTTTGTTTTATAGCTCTTAGATGCTTTACTGTAGCTCAAGTTGGTATAACCCTTTTTCTTTGCATAAAAAGTTTTAATAGTTTTCCACCCTTTACTTGTCTTCTGTTGCATCTCGGCTTTTATGTTCCCGCTTCCAGATCCTTTTGCATTAATGCTTGCATTCGTTCCTTGACCTGAATAAAAAATCTGAAATGTAGGTGAGTACGTATAGTTTTTGAATGAGCCTGAATGGTAATGGGTAGTCCAAATACTGCCTCTTTTCACCCAATCTTTTGCTTGAGCTTTGTTATCAGCAAGATCTATAGCTGTAAAGCTTGTCAAAGCGATAACAAAAGATGCGAATGCCATGATCAATTTCTTTTTCATTATGTAATTCCTCCCGCTCTCGTATAGTTCTTTTATCATCTTTAAATATGATAATCATGATTAGAAGATGATGCATCCTTCTAAAATACTAAATTATGGCGATTTATCATGCATCTCACATACATAATGACTAAAGACTCGTTTCTTTAGATTCATTTCCTGTTCTACTTGAGAATGTTTGGAAATAAAACAAAAGCAGCTGCCTTCGACAGCTGCTTTTATCATTCGATATTCTTTACATTTGAGAATTCTCAGCAACCACATCCGCCTTCCCCTGTCTCCTGACAAGCGTCAAAGCCATGCCCGCAAAGATCATTACGATGCCTAGTGTTTGATAGAGGTCTGGGTGGAAACCCGTAAAGACGGTATCGAGTACGATTGCGACAGCCGGGTCGAGGAAGACAATAATTGAAATAATTTTTTTGATAAGAATCGCAAACTGTCAAAAAACAGCAAATAGACAATAACAGTATGGATGATACCGGTAGACACCACCATGATCCAGTTCCTCGGTGATTGTTTCTTTATGATGGCTGAAGGCAGAAAAAAAATTGCGTTGAAGAATAAAAATGAGGTGGGGAGTCTCAAGCAAAAGGGGGAAAATCAGTGTGACTTCTTGTCACACTTGATCACATCTCAACCTCCGCAATAGAAGCTTATTTGGTCTTCTTCGTCATACACATAATAACGGAGTCTTTCCCATTGATCGTCAGTCGGTAAAATCTCCAATTCAACCGAATCGATAGATTCAAGATCATCCAGCTTCGATGCACCGATGTCTTCAAACCGCAAATGAATGTCACAGGTTTGAGCAGATAGTGTTAATTCAAACACATGAATATGAATATATTGATCATCTTCTTTCATGTAGAGAGAAAACTCGTTTAATGTAAATGGACCTGTATCCGCATGATGCTTTTTCAATTTCTCGTATTGTGATATTCAAATGGATTTCCCCTATTTTTAGTTACCGCCAACCATATAGATGTCTACAGCATCGTGTTCAAACCACATGATCCGTTCGCCTGAGTCCGTGAGACATTGGAGTTTCCCTTCTGCAAAATAGCTTTTATCCAGTTGAGGATCAGTGATCAGAAAAACATCATCATTGATGGAAGCTAGCAGAAAGAGATAACCTGCAATGCCCCAGTCTGTTTCATGTACTACGCATTGGAAATGAAATTGCCTTTTCGCCAGCTTCGTCACTTTGTAAGCATAGCCTTTGAAAAACTCTGACAGGTCTTCTATAAATGAACCCCCCGTTATCACCTGTATCATGATTCGCTCATAGGCAAGCACCTGCCAAAAACGATAAAAAGACTCAGCATCTTCAAGTTCGCATGATGTAACGGTTTGGTCAGTCTTAAGATCGATCATGTCCAAATTACCAATACTGCTTATAGAGGTTATTTCCATAAAATCCTCCTTATTAGTTGGACAGCGCAACGCAAATCTCTTGTCTGACTTGGTCATACAAGAGAATGTAATGATACAAATCAGTATCGTTTTTGATCATATCCGGCTGTATTTCAGGATACAGCTCAAAAAAGCTTTTCTCCAACGAACGCCGCTGATGCCGGGGCATCCTTTTATTTGCCAGCACATAATCCAAACTGCCATCAACAAGCATAAAAAACTCATTCATTTCCGCTTCAAAGCCGTACAATTCATCAGGATACGGCTTTTCTTCAAGCTCTTGCTGTCTTTTTCTCAGTTTTTCAAACACGTGATCCTCTCTCTTCTGTCATCTCATATTTCCGGCAATAAAAGCGAAACGTCTCCTCCTCCCATTCTTCCACAAGGTAGATGCCTTGCGGCTGCGGTTTAATACGGAGAAAGACATCAGACATGTCCTTTAGGGTTTCCAAATCTCGTATCGTAACGGCTGAAACGTCTTTGAATGTAAAAATAATTGAACGGAAATGATAAACAACTGCTAACTCAATCGTATAAATGGCGTCTCTATCTGTTTCTCGATAAAGACGCCATTTCTTGATATGCTGTAACAAAATTGGAGAAACTCCAGAAATATTCAATTCAGTTGCCAATTTTGATTCCTCCGTTGACGCTTTCCTATACTCCATACTCACAGTAAGGCTTCAAATCAGGGAATGCAGCCTTTAACATCCTTTCTATTCCTTCTTCATTAACTGTAAAAATAAGATCGGATGAATCAAAAAAACCGACTTCAAAAACACATTCTTTCACAGGGGAGATATAGTCATCTTCATAAAAGTCAGCATTCCCATCAACAAACGGAACGCGTGTTAAATCGTACGGTATCGTCTCTTTAGGCACAGCAGTTAAAATAGAAAATATCACATAAATCTCAAATTCATTTAATATACGATGAAATTCCTCACCTGTGATAAAAAGATAGTCTTCACGCTCGCCAATGATATCGTTCCAATGATTCTTATCCTCGGATAAATCCATCATATTCAAAATATCGCCAATGACCCAATTATACTCAGTGATAGGGAGAGGGAATTGTTTGAAAAAATCATTTAAAAGAAAAAGATCAGAATCAGCATATTCCAGACAATACCTGCTCATATGTACCTCTCCCCCAATAAAAGTCCCTTTTTACAACTCATACTTGATCAATTCCTCCATCGTGGTTCCCTTGAAATATTGATTTAGGACATCCTCAATACTCAAATGACCAAATAGCCCAATTGGATTGCTATAGGTCTTCCCCTGTTTTTTGTCAACTTCTATTAAATCACTCTCTGCCGCTAATGAATCGTCTTGGCTAATGAGATACTTTCCATCCTCATACATGACAAACGTTATAGCAGAATGATCAAATTTCTTCATCAGATCTATCGGCACCTTGGAAACAACCTTCCAGTTCCCCTGAAGAAAGCCTGTATATCCTGTATTCGCAATAAAAAGGGCTCTTTGCTTTTCTGCCATCATGAGAAAAATGTCATCTTTACTCAAGTGATCCTCTGTAAAAATATCAAAATACTGAATGAGAACATCATCATTTTTATCTGCTGCCAAATCTCCTTTTACCACTAATGCATATGTAAACTGATTGATTTGCTTTAAAGGGATTTCAATGACAACACCAGGCCTAACTTCACTTAAAGTAGTTCTTTTTTTCATCTTTAGGTTGATATCGGTGACTTGTTTTCCTTCTAATTCTTTAAAAAATGAATCGCCGTCTGAGTTTAATACCTGAAAGAGAGTATAAACAAATTCATTTAGAGTAGGCTTGCGATCCAATTGTTCAAGGAACACAGCGTGAAAATCTTCGATGGCGTCGTGACAAATATCCAAACCATCATCACTTACGAATATCTTTTTATTCTTATATTTCTCTTCCCAAAAGCCCATGTTTCACCTCGTTTTTCAGAACACTCATCTATTTTGAAACAGGATAGGCGGATATTTATCTATCGCCTTCAATAATTCTTCACCAAACACAGTGATTGTACATTTCCACGGGTCTCCCAAAAGTCCCCAGGAAAGGTCCTGATGAAAAAAGAAATAATAGTCTCCATTTGGAAATACCGGAACAGGCCATTCGCCAAATTCATCCTTAGGCATTGTCTGATGAGGGCTAAAGATATATCCGTCATGCTGCCAGTCTAATGCGTACATCACATCGTGCTTTCCAGTACATGATTGAAATGCTTTTAAAATCGAAGTCTCTAAATCATTCAGCACTCCGCTCACATCATTATGACTCGCGCTTGAGATATCAAACACTCGATATGGATCAGGCGGGATGATGTGATGAAATCTGCTTCCGGGCTTCCATTTTATGAGCTTGTTCACTTCTGACCAGATGCTGTCTTGTTTTGTCTGACTTAAAGCGTGCCAATTCATCATGATCTCATCCCTACACCTTATTGGATATCCTGCTTATAAACACCAGAAGAGGCTACTGCGTAAACAGCGTTACTTGTCAATTTCAGCTGTTGAACGTCTAGGGCTTCACCGTTCGAATCACAGCATGTTATCTCTTCCATCTCTTGACTCACATCGGTAGAAATCAAATAAAGAGACGGCTTAAGGTCTGCTCTGTAACAGTTGACCGTCCCGATCCAAAAACCTTCTTTAGATACTGTGAGCTGATCAAGTGCTTCTGATTTAGGTGCCTCATCCGACAGAATCCACACTCGTCTCACGACCGTTTCATCAAATGCGGCAATGACTGCATCTCCGTAATACAGCATATAAATCAAGCCGTTTTTTTCTGCAAGTCCATAACAATCATCTACAGCCGGCGCATCCATTTCTTCGAGCTTTCTATCAATATGTATTTCCTTCTGCTGACCATCTAACGTAAAACACCACACACTATGGCCGTCAGGATTCTCATCATGGTAAATCCCTTCATCACATAAACCGACCCAAAGCTGTTGTTTCTCATCCAAAAGACAGCAGGAAACCCCTGAAGGCAAGTGAAAAGCACTTTTCACCCTTCCCTCTTCTGAAAAAACCTTTACCTTCGGCTCATACGATTCGTAATAAACGAAGACATAGCCATCTGCACATTGTTGGAAGAGCTGAATATCGCTATATGCAATCTGCTCTTTCACTCTAAAATCCCGAATATCACCGGAAGGATCATAGATTGAAATGGTCACATCACCTTTCACACCTTTTCCAATGTAGACACGCCCCAGTGGATCAGCATGGAAAAAACAATCTTGGGTGTCCGTGTTGATGATTTTATTCATTTTTAATTTTTTCATTTGTTATGCTCCTAGGTTAGAAATGAAGTGATAATTATGCATTTATTAGCTATTAGTAACGGACAGCCTAGTTTCATTAATCGTTTTGATATAAAGCTACTTTCCAATTCAGTCTTATATCATTTAGTGTTTAATTGGTATGCATAAAACGATTGATCATCAAAGCGAACTGTTTCAGCTTCTATAGCAATCAGCATTCTGTTCATGTCAATAAGAAAGTTAGCATTTGATTGATACTCCGGAATTATAGAATTTGATAGATTCCCGATTCCTTCTGGATGATAACTCATCTCAAATACTTGCCAATTGTATTCTTCCGGATCTATTTTTTCCAATCTCATGTCGCCAACATCTGCACTATAATAAGCGGATGCCACATTTTGAAATACTATTTTATGCGTATATTCAGCTTCACTTTCAAAAACCTTGATATTAAGTGAGAGCTCTTTTTTAAACACATTAAAATCTAAATGAAGGACACTGCACCCCTCATCTATGTAATCAACCCATTCATTAATTGTTTTGTACATTGTCATCTCCTAATTAATCTCTGTTTATATATCAACAAATCCGTATATAAAAGGGGGCTTGATGATAATCATAATTTCTCATCAAGCCCAAAATATATTACACTGTATATTGTTTTATCCTCATTTAAATCATCTGTTGGATGCAAATAATCATCTGGAGAATCTCTCAAATCATTTCCGCCTAGAATAGGTAGATGATATCAATTGACTCTACCATACCCCACCGGGAGTGGGAGTTATCAAAAGTATGCTACTTATACTTATTTGTAATGTTGCGTAAGCTTTTTTTCAAATTCAACTGGAACTGTCTGATTTGGAAATACAACTGATATCCAATCTAAGACAACGTCATCTAAAGATCTCCAAGTTTCTAGCTTTTTTCCTAAACTCTTATGATCAATACCTAGAATACAGATTTCAAATTCTCTCTCTCCATAAATCGCCCACTTTAAAGTCGGTGAAGCCCAAACAACACGAGATGCAATATTCATTATACAGTCATTTTTACTGTTCTTTGGATAATCTGTTAAGATTGAAAGATATTCATCTGCAGTTATATTTAAAGGAATCTTTATCCAGTTTGAATACTCATTTTCTTCATAAAATTGGTTTATATGTTCAGGACTATCTAGAACCGCCATTAATATAAACTCATCTTGATGATCATTAGCCAAACTCTTTAACATTTCCCAACTTTCTTCAGATAATACCCAATGAAATTCCTCGAATAAATAATAATTTTTCCTTTGTTTAAAAACTTGTTCAGGCAATGTTTGATCTACGTGACATAAGGAATTAATTATGGATTGATAAACTTTTAACTCCTTAGGATGATTAATAAAATAGCGATTCATCTTTTTTCTCCTTTAATGTCGCATTCTGATTTTGTGTGTGAATTTTTTTCTTCCTTTAGGCGTATATTCTGCGGTTGGATAAGGACTTGACTTAGCATGTTTCCTTATAGAATACTTATTTCCGTTTTTTGTCATAGTGATAACACCACCATGATGAACTGATTTTCTCCATCCTTGTCTTCTTAAATTTTTTTCAAAAGTTCTTCTTCTTACATTAGTAGAATAATTGTTGAATCTAGAGGTTTTTTTAGTTATATCTCTATAACTAGAGTATGCTCTTCTAGCTCTCACACTCTTTCTAGAGAGCTTATAAGTTTTAGCAGCTTTATAAACCCGACTAGCACCCTTAAATATCTTCCCAGGCCCAAAGTTAGAAGCAGCCGCCCAAGCAACACCTTTCCACCCTTTACCTGATTTATATGCCTTATATCCATCATAGGCTGCAAACCCGGCATTTACTACAAGCCATACCCAATGCCCGTCCGGATCAACATTCATCACAGGGTTATTATTTCCATAAGCATACCCATTCTGATCCAGTGAATCACCGTCGCTGCCCGGGTCTGGATCGAGCGATAGGAACACGCCGTTTCTTGGCTCGTAGTAGCGGGCCATGAGATAGTACAGACCGGTTTCTTCGTCGTATTGGTAGCCTGCGTAGCGGTAGCGGTTGTCTTTTACTTCTTCACTTGCTTCGGTTTTTGTTGGATTTCCCCATGCGTCGTACTGATATGTGGCAACGGTTTTTCCAGTGCTGTCTGAGATCGCGATGACGTCGCCGTGTGCGTTGTAGTGATAGAAATATTTCTTGCCATTCTCTGTGTAGGATAACAGCTGGCCGCTGTCACCGTACGTGTATGATTTTGTGACCTTGTTGTCTGCGTCTGTTTCATACAAGACGTTTAGGCTGTCTCCGTCATAGAAGTAGTTCGTGACGTTTCCGTTGACAGTTTTTTGGATTCTGTTTCCTTTTTCATCATACTTATATGTTGCGAATGGTTTGTCTTCGCCTTTTTTTGTAACGGCTGTCAGGTTATCTTCTGCATCCCACGTATATGCGAATTTGCCGTCAGATGTACGGTTGCCGTTTTTATCGTAAGAGATGCTTTCATCATTGACTTTTGTCAGCTGGTTCATGATGTTGAAGGAAGCGTTCACCGTTTTGCTTGAACCGTCTTTTACAGTTGTAACGGTTTTCCGGTTTCCGAATCCATCATATGTGTATTCAATGACAGTACCATCTTCATGAGTTTCTTTGATAAGCTGGTTCAGCTTTCCATACTCATATTGCACCTTGCCGCTTGCTGAGCTGTTTATCGTTGTGCGATTGCCATTGGCGTCGTATTCATAGCTTTCCGTCAGAATGCTTCCGCCATTTTTGTCGCCGATATGCAGCGAGCTTACAAGATTTCTTTCATCATATGAAAAACTTGTTCCGCCGCCGTTGCCCGTAATAAAGGTTTGGACGTTGCCATTTTCATCATAATCAAATGAATAGGAAGATGTACTGTCTTTCATCTCAACCATTTGATCAAGTTTGTTATACGTAAATTGATTCGTTCCTTTTTGGTCCCCATGAGTCCACGAGAAGGTTTTCAGCTTATCGGAGTCACTAGGATATGTCCAAGTTTGGCTGCCGCCGCGGTCTGTCAGTTCGGTTAAGCGGTTTTTGTTGTCAAATGTCCGTTTCTTTGTGGTGTTCTGCTCTTTATTGACAACCGACGTTTCATTTCCATTTTTGTCATACGTGAAATTGTATTTTTCTGTACCGTTATACGATTTTGATTTCACCCGGTCTGTTCCATCATAAGAAAGAGACACTTCGTTGCCATTCGGTGAAATGGTTTTGGTCAGGTTGCTGTTGGCATCATATTCGCTTGCTAGCACATTGCCGAGAGGGTCAGTTGTTTTGACAAGCTTGCCCATGACATCATATTCATATTTATAGGTTTGATCTGCTCCCGCCCGGATGGTTTTGCTTACCTCATTGCCTTCCTTATCATAGCTGTGAAGGATAGACGTGCCGTTGGAGAGCGTCATGTTTGTCAATTGGTCTGCCTGATCATACGTATAGGTTGTTTTTTCACCTTTAGCATCCGTTTCAGCTGTTTTCTTACCAGTTTCATCGTAATCAGTTGAAGTAGAGTATCCTAGTTCATCTTCTTCCTTGGTCACATAGTTACCATTACTGTCATACGTGCTTTTTGTTAGAAGGCTTCCTTCAATCAAACGGATATCATCAAACCACGCGGTTCCTGTTGCGCTCTTTTGGAACAGTATGCTGATATCGACTTTATTAATCGGCTTTGTTTTTGGTATAACCACAGCTGCGCGGTTCCATTCCTGTGTTCCAGAAGGGAATTTCGCATTGTAGACGCCTGTGCTGCCGTCCGCATAAGTGACATTAGCCTGCAAAGAATAGTCTTTTTCATCTGTAAATTTGACACTGCTTGCTTTCGACATTCCTGTCAGTGTGAGATAAACCGGTTTGTCATTTGCGCTTTGCCCTAAAACAACGGTTTGTTTTGTTACTGATCCGGCTTGGGACGCACTGGTCCGGGCAGCTTTTAATGATACATCATCATTAAAGCCTTCTTCAGAATCAACGGATGCCCCGCTTGCACTCCAGCTTTCCGTTACTGCTGTGAAACTGCTGTTTTGAACTGGGTTATAGCTTGATGATACTTCGCCTTTTTCCAGCTGGACTTCATCGAACCATGCTTTTCCTTTGCCATCTTTATCTTTATGATCGACTTCCATATACACAACAGCTTTTCCTGCATTTGCTGGAGTCGTAAAAGTGATTTGCCGTTTTGTCCAGTCATTGTTTCCGGCTAATGCACTATATTCATTGTGAATCCATTGAATTCGTTTTTGATCTTTGTCTCGCAAATCAATGTTAAAGTAGGCTCTTGATTTCGCTAGATCCGTTTTGATTTTCCCGCTTAATGTATAGGTTGTATTCGGCTCCAGTTCAACTGTTTGTGTCGCTGACGAATACCCGAGATCTGTTCCAGCAGACGTTGATTGACTCAAGACTTCCAATGCCTTTGATCCAGATAGAACTCCGCTTTTATCGGCAATCACTGAGATTTTGCCGCTATCTTTAGATGCAGTCAGATTCCAGCCGGATTTCTGCGCTTCAAAGCTTCCATCTTTCAGAATATTGGTTGAGGCTGATAAATCTTTGCTGGATTGAATCTGATTTCCGTATTTATCATAAACAGCTGCTGAAGATGATTTTCCGCTCTGATCGGTTTCGGAAACAGCATCCAGTCCGTCATAGGCAATATCCGTGACATTCCCCTCGGTATCCTTCATCTTTGTGACATCGTTGTTTTTGTTGTATTCGTATGTCTCAGTTCCATATGCGTCTTTAACCGATGTAACGTTGCCATCTTTGTCATATTGATAGCTTTCCGTTGCTTTTCCGGTTCCCACATCGTTTGGATCTACATCTTCTACGACATTATTGCCTTCATATTTTGTATTTGTTGTAATTTTTAGCCCTTCCGCATCATCAATGACCTGAATGGGATTTCCCGCTTCATTATAGCCATACTGTACCTTCCGGCCATTTGGCTGTGTCATGAGAAGCGTCTTTTTATCAGCATCATAGCTATAGACATATGTTTCTTTTTTAGCGTTGATCGCTTTTTCGAGACGGTGTCCGCTATACTGATATTCGGTAAAGACAGGCTTTGCTTCGGTACTGTTGGCTGAATATTGTTTGACAAGGCGCCCTTCCCCATCATAGTCATAGCTTGTGACAGTCCCGTCTGTATCAGTGACTTTCTTCAGCAAATCATTCTCATATGAGTAGGTTACTTTCTTATTTTTAGGTCCGGTGATGGAAGTCACATGACCGTTTTCATCATATGTGAGTGTGAGCTTGCGGCCTGATGCATCTGTAATGGCTGTCAGTTGATTTTTGTCATTGTATGTGTAGACAGTTGCATTGTTGTGGCCATCCACTACCTTTTGAAGCTTGCCGCCTTTTTTATTAAAATAAACGTTGGTTTGATCCTTTGTTTTTAATATGAACTGGTCAGCTGTTTCTGTTAATTCAAGATAGACACCGGTCGGCGGCTGATATGTGCCATCGGCTTTTTTAGTAAATCGATGTGTAGTAGCGTCTTCATCAATATACATTGCCCCGCCGTCCGTCGGGATAACAGATGTTTCAGCATCAGCATACCAGCCTTGTCCAAATAAGTGATCAGAGCTGTCAAGACTGTTGTAGGTTCTCGATAAGCCAAGTCCCGGTCCGCGCCCGTCAATTGACAGGTCTTCTTCACTCACAATAACATTGCCTGTCGCACCATTTAACTGGCCGCTTGGGATATCAATGATAGACCAGTATTCTTCTGTTCCAAGGAATTCTGCGCCTTCATGGAACGTTGGGTTAAAGGGAGCCGTCGGAATCGTTTCACCATTCGCATCATAGGCGACAAGAGTGAAAGAATAATTCTTCTTCCCTTTGTAATTCCCATTTGCATTGTTATAGACAGGTGACGGATCAAGAGCTAATTCTCCGCCTTTTCCATCTGTATGCAGCTTATAGCTTCCGGCTTTGATTTCCTCAGAAGTCGGCCAAATGTTTTTATTTTGGGTTGTCCAATGATCCACGTTACCAACATCAAAGGACTGATATTCTTTACCGTTATAGATGTTAACTTTATAACCTTTCGCATTTTGAACCTTTTCCCATATTAAATTCACATAGCCCGTTTGACTTGATTTTGTGTTTGTATACAAATAGCCAGTTACATTTTTCGGCTTAGCGATATCAGGAAGTGTCGGGTTAGCAACTGGTGATGCAATGGCTTCGCCGTCTTTGTTATATGCGATCAATTTAAACGAGTAATTTTTTTTGGCTCCGTCTCCTCCGGCGTTTTTATAAGTTGGGCCGGGATTGATTGGCAGCTCTGCTCCGTTTCCGTCTTTTAGATGAAGAGCATATTTTCCCGCTTTAATTTCAGCACTTGTCGGCCAGATCTTTTTCCCTTTGGTGGTCCAAGACGTCTGATTTCCTAGATCAAGTGTCTCAAAGCCTTTCCCATTGAACACCTGAACTTTATAGCCGGTGGCTCCTGATACAGCTTTCCAAGAAAGATCAAAGTACCCTGTGGCATTCCCATTATTATAGCCCTTGGTGGACGGTGCTTGTGCTTTTCCTACATTAGGGATAACGGGCTTTGCCGGTGCGGACATCGCGCCTTCTCCCTGATCAAATATTGCACTGACGCCGATCCAATAGTTTTTGCTTGTGGCATAGCTTCCGCCGGAATTCTTATAGACCGGGGATGGATCTAATGCCAATTCAGCTCCGTCCTTGCCGTCCAAATGCAGTTTATATCGCTTGGAAGCAATTTCTGCGCTCGTAGGCCAGATCTTTTTTCCTTTTGTGCTCCACGACGTGACGTTTCCTGCAGAGATTGCTTGATATTCTTTACCATTGTAAATCCATACTTTATACCCTTTCGCACCTTCAACCTTTTTCCAGCTGATATCGAAATAACCAGTGGAATCGCCGTTGTGATAGGCTTTAATTGTAGGTGTGTTTCCCTTTGGAATGGTATACGTCACTTCAATATACGGTTTATTGGCGGAGTTCGCTGATGAAATCAGTTTTTTCCAATATTCCTTGCCGTTTCCGTTTGTATGAAGCTTAAATCCATAGTTGGCCCCGCCAGAGTTCCATGACTTTACAGCGGCGGTCACATCGTAACTTGCCCACTGTCCTTTATGGACATCGGCTTTTCCGATATTTTTAGATGCCGGTTTGGTGTTCCATGTCACTTTTGCATTATCATAATTGCTGTTAACTGTATCTAGCCAAAGACCGGTTGCCTTTGTTCCATAATAGGAATGGGCGACGTATGTTTTTAATGTAGCTTTGGTGACAGTCATATTTTGAATTGGTTTTAGGTTGTTAAATTTCATGAACGCATAGTTTGTGCCTGTTGTTTTGTCATAGTAGCCCGTTTTCAGCACATAAGACTTTAAGTTAGCATCCCACTTTTGAGAGGACGCCGAGTAGTTCGTTGTCGGATAGGCACTCATGACAAACGTATCTGATGAAACAGATAAAGATGTTGACGGGTCGATAGATACCGGATATACGCGTCCTGGATCCTTCAGCCAGTTCTCGTCTGCCGTGAGATGAAGCAAATACCCTTCTTCATTCTTTTCCAGCTTATAGCTGACTTTGTCCGACCTTTCAACCTCGCCGGAAAGTTCATCTAACTTTGAATCCGTCATAAAAGGCTTAGGCACAGAAAAAACAACTTTGCCTTTTTCATCAGAAAAATCAATGGATCCATCCTCTTGTTCTTTAGCCTGCAAATCGGTTTTCAACTGAAATGTAAATGTGTTGTACCCATCATATTGATGAAGGACTAAATCTTCTTTTATGTTTTCATTGAATGTGAAAGTCTGAAGATCAATATTCGGAAAAACATCCGGATAAACAATCTCATTACTGTCAGTCTTATAATCTGCTGAGGTATCTTTCGGAGTAAGTGAAGTTTTATTTGGGCCTTTTGCTTCTACAAGTGAATATGTAACCTTATGGTCATTATGCTCAAAAGTCGCATAAAGCCCGTTC
The DNA here is from genome assembly GCF_002796895.1 of Bacillus sp. SN1. Classification (NCBI taxonomy): domain Bacteria; kingdom Bacillati; phylum Bacillota; class Bacilli; order Caryophanales; family Bacillaceae; genus Bacillus; species Bacillus sp. SN1. Next base: position 189,172 of record NZ_PHIE01000002.1, on the reverse strand, counting down.
TTCATTTGCTTTTGAAAATCTGAATTCAAAATGGCATTCTCTGTCTCGACTTGTTTGCTTGTCGATTCTTTTAACTCAGGAGAAATGTCTTCCCAGTCAGCATTCGGTGTTTCCTTTGTATGAATGGGATCAAGGTATACTTCCTGTTTATAGACACCGTCGCCTTCATAATACAGCTTTGTATTTTCTGTTCTTTCTGAGGTGATCTCACCCTCTTTGTTTATATCTTTTGGATCAAAAGGTACGGCTTCCTCAGTTTGTTCATTCCGAGGAGTTTCTTCTGGATCATCGGCAACAATACGATTTCCAGTCTCTTCTTCTGTGGTTTTTGCCAGTACATCTGCCGGCAATAATGAAATCATTAAAGCCAACACTAAAAATACTGCAATGAACCTTTTAAAGTTCTGCCTCTTTCTTTTTTTCATTTCCTCTCTCCTTTTGTAATAAAAGTAATATTCAACAAATAATCTTAATGATCATGAAATGTTATTTCAATATTTTTCTAGAAATTTTATCTTATTTTAAGAATTAACCAGAGTAAATTGACCCAAAAACAAAAAAGGCCGCTTAGGCCTTTTTACATTTTTCTATCTTTATTGAATTTGTTCAATATCCTTACCCTCAGCCGCCAGATCCGCCTTCCCCTGCCTCCTGACAAGCGTCAAAGCCATGCCCGCAAAGATCATCACGATGCCCAGTGTTTGATAGAGGTCAGGGCGGAAGCCTGTGAAGACGGTATCGAGAACGATCGCGACAGCAGGATCAAGGAAGACAATGATTGAAATAAACTTCGTTGATAAAAATCGCAAACTATCAAAAAACAGTAAATACACGATGCCCGTATGGATGATACCGGTAGATACCACCATGATCCAGTTCCCTTGAGACAGATGGGCAAAAGCACCAAAATGAATAAACGGAATCAGGATGATGACCCCTAAACCGGTTTGCAAGAAGGTGGTCGTGTATGGGCTGAGGTTGTGAATGCCTTTTCCCAATAAAGTTGTGAACGCATAAAACAGTGCGGCGAGAACTGCCCAAATGATTCCTGATCCCATCAGCTGTGTAAATGAAGTACTGCCGTTAATCCCAGAAATCAGCGCAGTTCCCAGAAAACAGATAATAATGGAGCTGACGGAGATGACATGTAATTTCTCTCTATAGATGATGCTCCCCAGGAGAAGAACAAGCACCGGGGCAAGGTGATAAACGGAGATGGCGATCGTAACGGATGTTTCTTCAAAAGACTTAAATAAGAAGACCCAGTTGAATACAAGAAAGAAACCGCACGCCAATGTTTGCAGCACTTCTCTCTTACTCCATTTTTCCGTTTTATACTGGCCGGACGCCAGCCAGCAAAAGCTTAAAAATAGCGTCGCGCAAAGGCAGCGGACAAATACCAATTCAAATGACGGCAGATTGGTATGCTCTGAGAAAAAGCCGATGGAACCGAAAATCACCATGGAGATGACCATTTTGATTATGGCTGTTGATTTTTGTTTTGGTGTGATTGAGAGAACTTGCTGCATCAAATGTATTCTACCTCCAGTTATGTATATGGAAAAGCACCCCAACTGCAAGGTACTTTTCCCTTTATTATAGTTTCTTGCCGGCCGTCCAGCCGCCGTCTATGACAAAGTTTGAGCCTGTAATAAAGTGCGCCTCATCTGAAGCCAAATACTTCATACAGGAAACGATATCCCTCGGCTGCCCCCACGTATGGAGGGCATGATTATCTTTGATCAGCTGAACCATTTCATCGTCTTGAAAATACTCTTCCGTCAATTCTGTTTGGATCACGCCGGGTGAAATGCTATTCACCCTGATTCCCTTTGACCCGAATTCCATAGCGAACTGCTTTGTCAGTCCGATGACCGCATGCTTGGAAGACACATAGGCAGCCCGCACAGGCTCTGCCATCAGCCCGGACACAGAGGCAATATTGATCATACAGCCTCGTTTTCCCAGCGTAGACCACAGCCTTGCCGCATCCCGGGAAAGAATAAAGGCTGCTGTGAGATTAATGTATATGACTATTTGAATGATTCGGCTGATCATTCTAGAACAGGGGTGATTTCCCTTATTCCTGCTACGTTGATTAAGATGTCCGGAATCAATGGGCTATGTTCAAGCTTTGGCATCAAAAATTCCGCCTGCTGGACATCAGACAAGTCTGCTTTTTCCATGTGGAAGTCACTGTTTACTATAAATTCTGACATTTTACTCGTATGAATATCTACTCCAACGATCCGAAAACCGTCCGCTAAAAATTATTTACCGCCAAAAAGCCGATTGCCGTTCCGCTATTTGCCCCAGTAATCATTATATTTTTTTTCGCCATTTTACAAATCTGCTTTTTTCATTTTGTTAATTTTACATAATCTTGCATACTATAGTTTGTTCATATAATTTAGCATTACGTTCCATCCTCCATTTTCCATATTTTTATCATACAGGAAATTGCCAAAAAACTCATTTGCTTTTTAAGGAGAGAGATCATTATGGTTCAAGCTGCAGGTGCACGATGAAATGAGCAGATGATTTTTTACATCTATATCTGTTCAAAAATGCCCTTCCAGGTGAATTTTTTTGTTAACAAGAAACAGCAACCCAAGAAATACCAACCTACTCAATAGAGTTAACTATAAATGAGAAGGGTAATACTGTTGATATCAAAACTTTTACGGCACACTTTACGTTTTAGAAAGGAAAGATGTTGATGGAGTCTATCTGGCTGGAATATGCCTGGACATTGTTAATCTTAATCGGATTAGAAGGACTGCTATCGGCTGACAATGCCCTTGTATTGGCAGTTATCGCCAAGCATTTACCCAATGATCAGAAAAAAAAAGCGATAAATTATGGAATCATAATGGCATTTGCCTTCCGGTTTGCGGCGCTTTTTGCCATTTCGTTTATCGCAAATGTCTGGCAGATTCAGGCGATAGGAGCAGCGTATCTTCTATACCTGGGCTTAAAGCATGTGATTAAGGCCCGTTTCGGAAAAAAAAGTGAGAATATTCATGAGGAGGACAAAGAGGAGGCTGCCGGGAAAGGTTTCTGGCCCACAGTCGGGAAAATTGCTTTAGCGGACCTCGCTTTTGCCATTGATTCGATTCTGGCTGCGGTTGCTTTAGCTCTCGGGCTTCCGGATTCACCACTTGATGATTTCGGCGGCATGGATGGAGGACAATTTATTGTTGTTGTCCTAGGTGGGATTGCCGGCCTTATCCTGATTAAGTTTGCAGCAACTTGGTTTGTAAAACTTCTTAATCAGCGCCCTGCACTGGAAACAACCGCATATGCCATTGTGGCCTGGGTCGGTGTCAAACTGGTGGTCATTACCCTTGCCCATGAGGATATTGGAATCCTGGACCATCACTTTCCACACAGCACCACCTGGACGCTAATCTTCTATGGCGTATTAGTGGCCATTGCTTTATTCGGCTGGTTTGCGCCGGCCAATAAATCAGCAACGAAATAAAGATATAAAAAGCAACAATGAATAGAAAACTGGAAAGTATATTGGGGCATCTAAACATATATTTGAAACCAAACAAGATAGAGGCGTCATCCCTTACTGATCAAGGGGGGCGCCTCTTTTGGATATTGTTGTTATAATAAAAACAAATTTTTAAAAGATTGTGTTTAATGAACAGTTTACGAAATTGTGGAAAAGCAAACTCTCTTCTAGCTATTTAAATACAGTAAGTCTCGAATGCTGGCCATTCGCCATATCAGATATTTGAATTTTTATCTATCGAACAATTAAAACCGGGCAAGTTGATAATTGAGAAATTTTATGGCTGACGCTTCCAAGCATCATTTCTTTCAGGCCGCTGATGCCCCGGCTGCCGACTACGATCAGGCTGACGCCTTTCTCTTTTGCGTGATTTAGGATCTCGTGCGCCGGCTCGCCATTCGCGTAAATGATTTCAGCTTGAACACCGTTCTCGGCTGCATTTTCTTTTGCCTTCTCAAGGATTTTCATGCCTTCTTTTTTAACCTCATCCCTGATTTCATCAATAAAATGTTCAGGCACATAGACAATTCCCGTCAGAGAAGAAGTCGTGACGACGGCTTCTCTCCCCACATGAAGGATGCTTAGTTCCGCCTGCTGTTCTTTGGCCAGATGCACTGCGGCATCAAGCGCTTTTGCACTCATGTCTGATCCGTCAATCGCAACTAACATTTTGTTAAACATGCTCTTCCCGCCTTTCGGACTGTGGGTGGTTCATCTTTCTCTTTTATTGTCCGCCTGCTTCCGCTTATTGTCAATTGAAGCGCACGAGACTTCAAAAAGTTGTCAGAGACTCTCTCCGTTTGTGGCGATGACCTGCTGATACCAGCTGAAGCTTTTTTTCTTGATACGGTTTAATGTTCCGTTTCCTTCATTGTCCCGATCAACATAAATGTAGCCATAGCGCTTTTTCATTTCCGCAGTGGATGCACTGACAAGGTCAATTGGCCCCCATGATGTGTAGCCGATTAAATCAACGCCGTCAGCAATAGCTTCCCGTGCTTCAATTAAATGTTCTCGCAGATAGTTGATTCTGTAATCGTCCTGGATCGTGCCGTCCTCGTCAACTTTGTCCACAGCGCCAAGGCCGTTTTCCACGATGAACAGCGGCTTCTGATAACGGTCGTATAAGGTGTTGAGCGTGATGCGCAAGCCTTTCGGATCAATCTGCCAGCCCCATTCTGATGATGTCAAATAAGGGTTTTTGACTCCGCCCAGCAGGTTGCCGCCTGATTTTGCAAGATCTTCAGGATCAGTACTTGCCGCCATCGACATGTAGTAGCTGAATCCGATGTAATCCACCGTATGTTCTTTCAAGATCTCTTCATCGCCTTCAGCCATTTCAATTTTAATATTGTTTTCTGCCAGGAAGCGCTTCATATATCCCGGGTACGCGCCTCGTGCCTGCACATCTGAGAAGAAAAGTGTTTTGCGCTCATTCTCCAGTGCCGCGAAGACATCCTCCGGCTTAGATGTCATCGGGTAGGTTGTCGTAGCTGCAATCATACAGCCAATTTTCGAATCAGGAATGATCTCGTGTCCCGCTTTGACAGCAAGAGCACTGGCCACAAACTGGTGGTGTGCCGCCTGGTACATTGCGTTTAATTGATTTTCTCCTTCTTCAAAGACAAGGCCGCCGCCAGTAAACGGCGCATGGAGTACCACGTTAATTTCATTGAACGTCATCCAATACTTCACTTTGTGCTGATAGCGTTTGAAAACAGTTTTGGCATAGCGTTCATAGAACTCTATGACTTTGCGATTCTTCCAGCCGCCATAATGTTTCACTAAACCGAGCGGCATTTCATAATGAGATATGGTGACTACAGGCTCAATATGATGCTTTAACAGCTCATCAAACAGATCGTCATAAAATTTGAGGCCTTCTTCATTCGGCTCCTCTTCATCGCCATTCGGAAAAATTCTTGTCCACGCTATCGATGTGCGGAACGCCTTAAATCCCATTTCTGCAAACAAGGCAATGTCCTCTTTATAACGATGGTAAAAATCAATTCCGGTATGATACAGATTTAAAGAAGTCATCGATTCATCAAATGGAGACATGATGCCGTTTGGTGATACATCAGCTGTCGAAAGCCCCTTTCCGCCCTCGTTATAAGCACCTTCCACTTGGTTGGCAGCAACTGCGCCGCCCCATAAAAATCCTTCTGGAAATCTCTTTGCATTTGAACTCATATTGATCACCCCATCAGTTTTATTAAGATAAAGCTAGCAGCGCTTCTTTTGTCTGCACTTTGCCGATTTCTTTCACCGGCGAAAACGAATATTGGTCTGTGTTGGTCACGATCACCGGAGTAATGACGTCATATCCCGCAGCTTTGATTTGTTCCAGATCAAAGGACACAAGCCGATCTCCCGGTGCGACCTTGTCGCCTTCTTTGACGTGAGCCGTGAACCATTGTCCCTCCAGCTTCACCGTGTCCAATCCAATGTGTATGAGGATTTCAGCTCCCTGATCACTCGTAATGCCAATTGCATGTTTTGTTTTAAAAATGGTGGTAACGCTTCCATGAACAGGTGAGACAACTTCTCCTTCTTCAGGCTCAATGGCAAACCCTTTTCCCATGATCCCGGCAGAAAACACTCCGTCATTGACTTCACTTAATGCTTTCACTTCTCCTTTAATCGGGCTGTGAATGATTTCTCCGCTGCCCTCATGCACAGCCGGCTGCTGGCTGCCGTCAGAAGGCACATCCTCGAATCCAAGCAAATACGCAGCCGCTGTTCCCGCCGCGAAAGCAATCACAAGACCGATCATCGCGTAAATAAACGTTGGGCCGATAAAGACAGGGATGCTCGGCAGACCTGCATTCCCTCCGACGATATAGGAAGCAACACCCGTCACGCCGTAAAAAGCGCCACCGGCTGCACCGCCAAGCAAAGCGGCCGCAAACGGCTTTTTCAATCGCATATTCACGCCGTACATCGCAGGTTCTGTAATCCCCATCAGCGCAGTAATACTCGTGGTAAGCGCAAGTGATTTAAACTTTTTGTTTCTGGAGCGAAGGAAAACGGCAAATGATGCTCCGGCCTGCCCCATATTCGCCAAAAACATAGCCGGCAGTAAATAATCGTGGCCATTTTGAGCAATGTTGTTGATCATAATCGGCACAAAGGCATAATGCATGCCCGTCATAATGATTAAAGAGAACGTTCCCGCAAGCAAAATCATCGCCACAAGCCCTGCATGATCAAACAAATAATTGACCCCAGCAGACAAGTATTCTCCTAAAATAGCTCCGAGCGGACCGACTGTAATCAATGTCAGCGGCACGACAATCAATAATGTGAATGTCGGAACTACAATCAATTTGAGAGACGCGTGTGTGAAACGGTCAATCCATTTTTCCACGTACGAAGCAATCCAAATCGCCAGCAAAATCGGAATAACGGTTGAAGAATAAGTGGCAGCGGTTACAGGAAGCCCGATAAAGGAAATCGGTTTCCCTGAACCAAGCAGAGCCGTCAATTCCGGATGCAGAATCGCCGCCGCAATGGCTGCCGCTACGTATGGATTGCTTCCGAATTTTCTCGCCGCACTCATCGCGAGCAGGAGCGGCAGGAAGTAGAATGCGCCGTCACCGACAGCCGTCAAAATGACATGAACCTGGCTCTTCTCCGCCATCCAGCCAAACGTAACTGCCAGCGCAACAAGCCCTTTGATCATTCCCGCTCCCGCAATCGCCGGCAGGATCGGGGTAAATACACCAGAAATCACATCAAAAACCGCACTCAGCACATTCTTTTTCTGAGATGATGAACCAGCGCTCTTCTCATCACTGAGGTTGCTGTGCTTCAGCATCGCCTGATACACCTTCGGCACATCGTTCCCGATAATAATTTGAAACTGTTCGCCGCTGATATTGGTGCCCATCACACCCGGCAGCTGCTCCAATTGGCTTCGATCCGCCTTCGAGTTGTCATGAAGATTAAAACGCAGCCTCGTCATACAGTGAATCACACGCTGAACGTTTTCTTCACCGCCTACGAGTTGTAATATGTCTTTCGATAATTTATCATAATCCATGTGTATACCTCCTTTTTATGAGGGGGACTGCTGGATGAAAGGTGGCCGCCTTTCACCAGCTTTTTTTGTATCAAATGCCGCATCACCTCCTAAAAGAGAATAAAAAAACCTAAATGACACAGATTGCGAGAGTCTCCTCCTGCACCTGCATCATTTAGGTTTTGCCTGCTTTCGCAGTAACAATCCTGACGGGTCGTTTTATTTGTTTGTAGGTATACTTTAGCACTAGATTTATATGATGTCAACGCTTTCATTTTTGGTGTTAAACTTGAATATTTTACTATTTAAATAACATTGTTTCTAATTTATCTAGCTCTACCACAAGAGGTTCTGGATAGCTTTCAACTAGATTGGTTTCCAAATATGCATGTAAAGCTCCTTTTACAAAAGCTATTAAATCTCCTTCTTTTTCTAAATTCCTTAAACAGATTCTCTTAAAAATTCTATGCTTATCCTGTCAACCTTTATCTCCACATTTTCCCCAATCAAATGAGGGTATTCTGAAAAATACTCATCTTCATCAGTAAGAACTATTCCTGCATCAATTGAATCCTCTTGTAAAACCCCCCTTATATAATATTGATATCCTAAGCCATTTCGTTTTAAATCTTTTATTCCTTCTATATTTTCACGAATAATTAACTCATCCAATCGTAAAAACAACCAATACGATATATTTTTTCCAAATTTCAATTTCATAAGGGCAAATAGATGAAAAACCTGTAAATTCAATACCTTCAACTTCGAGGATTGGATCACTTCCTCTTCAATATGTGGATCAATTCCCTTAACAGGGGATTAAATATTATAGAACCTCTTTGTTTTTTTATTATATTGAATGCAAAATAGAGTATTGTTTAATACATTAAAACCTTGAAAGACGTTTTGCCAATCAAGGTTTTATCATATGCTAAGACTCAAAAGCTGTTTTTTCTGGAAATACGCCGCCTTCTCTTACTAAACAAACTGCTAATCTTTGTGCAGCTCGATCAAAATAAAATGTTGACGGGAGATCTTTATTAGGAATTTCTTCTAACTCTGAAAACTTCCTAGTTATTTTATTTAATTTAATTTTGCCCATAGTATTTTCATTAGGCCCGAATTTGTAAACCACACTTTCATCATCTTCATATTCTTTTAGTAATAAAATGTATGTAGCCATTGTTTTTCTTAATTAAATTTCACAATAACTCTTTTAATATTTTTTCCGCTTTATACAATTCCTCAAGTAATGGATTTTCATAGTCATTAAAACTATCCATATAACCCCTAACACCACCAATAATGTTAATTTCTCTAATATCTTTATTTTTCTCCAATATATCTAATGCATTTTTATATCTTTTATATAACAGTTGATAAATACCATTATTTATTTCACTATTATAATCACTTTCCAGTTTACTTATTACTTTTTCTACTTGTATAGTTAATTTTTCTTTGTTATTCAACTTTTATCCTCCTTATCGACTTGGAACTTTTCTTATCTCCTTTATCCATTCTGACGGCCAATCTTTTGGCAGGAGTATTTGATCCCCTTCACCTTTTAGTAATGTTCCTGTTTTCGTGTATTGCTTTTCAACTCTACCGATATTTAGTATTTGCCCTTTAGGAACTTCTATTACCGCTTCATACTCTCTTGAATTTTTCCAATCAGGAACTAAAGCTGTATTTATTTTTGCATTGATTCTATTTCCAGCAGGACTAGTAGTAACAAATGAACCATTAATTCTTGCACTTCCGCCAAAGGTTCTATAAAAATTTATATTCTCTTCTGTAATTACAGTTCTATAATGACCATCAGTAAACGAATCACTGATCCAATCTTGTAAGTTTTGTTTTTTAATTACCTTAACTTTATGATCGATACTTGTGGAATACTTTCCAGTATACTTTGAAACTGCCTTTCCAACATCCTCCTTAACTTCCTTCTTCGCAACATGTTTAGCCACATCTGTGACAACACGCTTCCCGCCTCGGACCGCCAATTTTTTAATAGCGCCCTGAGGACTTACCCACTCAACAAATTCATACTGCGTTCCAGCCAAAAATGAATCCAGTGACTTAGCTCCGCCTACTTTATCCTCTGGTATGTAAGACACTTCTTCTAGCCGCTTTTTCCCTCCAGCGTAGAATTCTCTTACGATCTGGCCATTTTTATATACATAATATTTGCCGCCGACGTAGTCGATGCTTGCAGTATCGCGAGTTAGTTCGTCAATCACTTCTATCGTATCTATCTTTTTTAATCCTTTATGATTATATAGTTTATCATTTATCACCCGTATGTCTCCATAGACTTTCGGGTGGGCTGCTGCTTCTTTCTGTAATACCGTTACGTTTCTGTCATCAGCATGAATCTCACGCTCGATCTTCTGTTGCTTGTCATCCTTCATCACGGTATCAACGTTGGACTGCTTATGTTTCTCCAGCTTTTTCAACATCAACTCCATCGGTGAATCATCCGCCTGCTTCATTTGCGAGTTTATGCCGCCGAAGGTTTGGTTGATCTTTTCTTCTTCCTGTGATTTCAAAATCGAGCCGCTTTTATAACCTGTAATTTCAATTTTCGGCCCTGTGTACATGGTTTCGAGCTGATCGATATATTTTTTCATCGTTTGAAAATCTGATTTTGCAGTTTCCAGTGCTTGGGTTTGCTGGCCGTCAAATTGAAAGAGCTTATTCAGGGTGTCCGAAATCAGTCGCTCAGCCTGTTCTGTTTCCAACCGGAAAAAGGTATCATTGACTGTGGGTAGGCTGACGATGTGATCAATGGCTGATGTCTGGCGATTCACTGCGTCTGTGAGCTGTTCTGTCACTTCCCGTGCATGCTTGACCCCGTGTCTCGCGTCGTGTGAGAGAAAAGCCTCTGCGATCATGCCGTGGGAGTCAGATTCTACAGAGGCAATCCCGTGCTGTGTTTGTTTCAGCACTTTTTTGTATTCGTCGATAAACATGCCAAAGAAAAGGAGAAAAGGCTTGTGGCACTCCTCGTAAAAAGTCCGGATCGCATCTCCGCCTTTTCCTTTTAGCGCATCCTTCATGCCTGCCAGATGCTCAACGCTTTTTTCCAGCTTCTCCAGCTGCTGTTTTTGCTTGTCCAGTTTCTCAATCGTATGCTGAATGCCCTCGTGAAGAGCGTGGACATCTAATGTTTTCAATCCCTTGTCCTCCCGCGCTTTATTTCATGGAAGATGATATGTTTTCATCCGTTTCCTTCATGGCATTTACTGCACTTTCCGTTTGTGCAATATGCTTGGCCAGAACGGACGCATATGCTTCAGTGAGCTCTTTGATGTCCTCATTTAATTGCTCGATGGACTTCACCACATTCAAATGGTTCCTGCCTGAGATATGACCGGGCAAGGAGGATTTGAGTTCAGCTGAATTCTTGAGCTGAGAAAGCCCTTGCTTAACCGTGCCATATACCATTTTAATTTCGTGAGCCATTTTTGTTCACCTCACTTTTTATGTTTTTCCTTCTCTATTTCATGCTCTATTCTCGTGATTTGGCGTCTTATGGAATATACGTCGCCCTCTAATGAATGGATTTTTCCTTCTATGCTTTCGATGATTCTGCTGACCTGTTCGCTTTTGATTTGACGATATGCTTTGTTCATTCCTTCACGAATATCTTCAAACCGCTCAGCATGTGTTCCTCTCCATGCCTCCCGGTTAAGATGAGGCCGGTGAATGAGATGCTGGGCCTCTGAAAATTCGTGTTTGATTTGCCTGATTTCGTGCAGCACTCGTTTTAACTGATGGATTTGTTCCTGTTTTTCATGTAAGTCGGCTTTTACCGAATGTAACAACATTTCACTATGCATGCCGCAACACCTCGTGTTTCTATCAAACTGTGTCAATTCCTGACAATACAGACTATTTTCATATTACATGATGGGTCATATTGGATAAATAGGTAAAAAGGATTGTCTTGAGGATCGTTATCCCGGTTCTAAATAGCTAAAAATTCGATTTCATAACTTTGTAAGAGGGAGAATCATCATAATGGGGACTTTTCGTTTAGGTCTTGAACCCCGCTATCACTTCGTTTTTTTCTCTCGCTCAACCATTTCTTATAGTCAATAAAGCTCATAAAAAAGCGCCTTCTCTAGAAGGCGCTTCTCCATCTTATTTAGATCCCCAAACAGCCTCACCGCTGCCATTCAACACACTAAATGTCATCACATTCTTCTCCCTCACTGAATCCCACTGGCGTAAAAATACCCCTTTATACTTCTTGCCCGCTAACGTGATGTCGGCGGTATTTTTTCCGGTGTTCTGCCATGTTCCGGTCATTTCCCCGGAAATGGTGTGGTTTTTGTTTAGTTTGATGTTGATGGTTTTTTTGATGTCGGCTGAGATGTCTTTTCCGTGCTGGATGAGTTTGTATGTTCCTGTGATGTCTTTTTGTTTTACTTTTTTCAGAGTTTCTCCTGCGTAACGATATGGCGCTGCTACCGGCCAGCCGTCTTTGTTCATGAACATTTGGTGAACTCTGACTTCGTGTTCTTCACCTCTGCCCGGGAAGCGGGTGTGGAAGATTAAATAGGAGCGTCCGGTTTTTTCGTCATAGTATGCGGAGTTGTGGCCTGGTGAGACGTAGCCGGTTCCTTTCTCATTTTCTGTTTCAAATGAATAGCTGCCCATGAGTTTGACGCCGTACGGTTCGATCGAACGGTCGTCGAAGAATGTGCCTTCTTTGCCGCGGACGTCAAGCATTGAGTTGCCTTCTGCATCATAGTAAGGACCGTCCGGTTTTTTAGAGCGGGCGACACGGATGTTATAGCCGCCTGTTGCATCGAGACCGCCATATGATAGGTATAAGTAGTAGTACTTGGTATCTGGGTTATAGAGAACATACGGGCCTTCGATTCTGCTGTGGTTGCCGCCGAGCAGTTTTTTGCCGTATCCTTGCCCAGGAAGCGGGAAGCCCGTTTTCGGATTCATTTCAAGAATGAAAATGCCGCCTGAGTATGATCCGTACACCATCCACAGCTTGCCTTCTTTATCAAAGAAGGTATGCGGGTCAACGACATTCGGATGTTTGGTTGCGTCATACGGTGTTCCATCGCTGCTTGTGCCTTCCATGCCTGATTTCAAAAAGATGCCTTTGTTTTTGTACGGGCCTTCGATGTTATCAGCGACGGCAACGCCCATGGCAGATCTTGGCGAATCACCGCGGCAGGCGTTGTAATACATGTAGTATTTGCCGTCAGCCAGCTGCGTGACGTCAGCAGCCCAAAGGGTATTGGATTGCGCCCATTCGAAGGTATCTTTTAATTCTTCATAGACATTTGGAATAAGTGGGTTGTCGTTGCTGACGGTGGTGGTCAGCTGTTGCCATTGCATGAGGTCCTTCGTTTTAGCTGAAGCGAGATGAGATCCAAAAACATAAAAGGTGCCGTTTGTCTCAATGATGGAAGGATCATGGACGCTGACCTCTTTAAATACTGGTTTTTCTGCTTTTTGCGCATAGACGGAGTTTGGCAGGGTGAAGGCCATGATAAGGGCTGCCAGAAAGCATACACGGAACAATCGGTTGAACATCTAAACAATTCGCCTCACTTTTTTATTAAATTTTTAAGCGCTTACATTTCTCTATGAAGAAACACCGGCCCGCTATGAAAGCCGGATGTTTTCATATTCAAACGGATAGGTGATTCCCCACTGTTCTCTGACATTGCCAGACTGATGTCTGTCTGTTTTGCGCAGAACTGCTGCTTGCATATCCTCTACTTCATAGTTCAACTCTTTTGCTGTTTCTCCTTCTTTCATCACTTCTATTTTTCCATTCGCGTACACGTAATAACTGCTTGCTCCGGTCTCGTAAAGTCGTCGACTGTGAAGCCATTTTCACCCTCATTATTATGACAGCCATTTCGTTGTCGGCGTTTTTTAAGATCATGCCTGACTGCTCGTCAACATCTGTGTCAGTTGGCTTGGCAGTGCAGGATGTCATTCAGCTGGCTCGTGAGAAAATACCTTGTGAAAAATGTGACTTAGTAAACTCATATCTAGAGTACGACAGCCGCCGCCCGCACTCCTGTCTGGCTACTGTGTGCAATGTGCTGAAAGAAAACCCGTCCTGCTTTCTCTGTCACGCTATTACAATAGCAATCTAACTTGTTAAAGACTGTAAAAAACCTTTTGACTTCTGCTGCTGAACCAATTAATATAATACTCAGTTAATAGTTATCAGAATTTTTAGGAATTGAGTGATTCATATGACACTGCACAAAGAGCGCCGGATCGGCCGGCTGTCTGTTCTTCTGCTGCTGAATGAAGCGGAAGAAAGCACACAGGTCGGGGAGCTGGAGCGAGATGGATGGAAGGTCTGTCTCGGCAAGGTAGGATCAATGGACGCGCATAAAGTAGTGGCCGCAATTGAAACCGCTTCCAAAAAGAGTGGTGTCATTCAATCTGAGGGCTATCGCGAGTCACATGCGCTTTATCATGCGACGATGGAGGCTTTGCATGGCGTGACCAGAGGTGAAATGCTGCTTGGATCGCTGCTTCGGACGGTTGGCCTGAGGTTTGCCGTTTTGAGGGGAAATCCTTATGAAAGTGAAGCGGAAGGCGATTGGATTGCTGTCTCGCTTTACGGAACAATCGGGGCGCCGATTAAAGGTCTTGAGCATGAGACATTCGGCGTTGGAATCAATCACATATGAAACAGCCCATAGATCATAGACGATAGGGGGCTATGCGTGAAATCAAATTTTCACAGCATAGCCCCTTTTTGTATGGGCGCTTTACCAAAGTAAAGAAAAAGGAGTTGGGCTTATGGTGACTTTAGACGGTTCTTCATTGACAACAGTCGACGTTGCTCGTGTGCTGTTTGATTTTGAAGAGGCAGCGGCTTCCGAGGAAAGTATGGAGCGCGTGAAAAAAAGCAGAGCGGCAGTGGAGCGGATTGTTCACGAAGAAAAGACAATATACGGCATCACCACCGGATTTGGCAAATTCAGTGATGTCCTGATTCAGAAAGAAGACTCGGCGGCGCTGCAGCTGAATTTAATCCTTTCACATGCCTGCGGTGTCGGCGATCCTTTTCCTGAGTGTGTTTCTCGGGCCATGCTGCTTTTGCGCGCCAATGCGCTGTTAAAAGGTTTTTCCGGTGTACGTGCGGAGCTGATTGAACAATTGCTTGCCTTTTTAAATAAACGCGTCCATCCTGTCATTCCACAGCAGGGATCACTTGGCGCAAGCGGGGATCTGGCGCCGCTTTCCCATCTGGCGCTTGCGCTGATCGGGCAAGGAGAAGTCTTTTTTGAGGGGGAGAGAATGCCGGCAATGATGGGCTTGAAAAAAGCCGGTATTCAGCCGGTAACGCTGACATCCAAGGAAGGGCTTGCCTTGATTAACGGGACTCAGGCTATGACTGCTATGGGTGTGGTAGCATACATTGAAGCAGAAAAACTAGCCTATCAAACCGAACGCATTGCCAGCTTAACGATTGAAGGGCTGCGAGGAATTATAGATGCATTTGACGAGGATATTCACGCAGCCCGCGGCTATCAGGAGCAGATCGATGTCGCAGAACGAATTCGTTTTTATCTATCTGACAGCAGCCTGACTACCTCTCAAGGAGAACTGCGTGTCCAGGATGCATATTCATTGCGCTGTATTCCACAAGTACACGGTGCGACTTGGCAGACATTAGGCTATGTCAAAGAAAAATTAGAAATTGAAATGAATGCAGCTACGGACAATCCTCTCATTTTCAATGATGGTGACAAAGTCATTTCTGGCGGAAACTTTCACGGACAGCCGATCGCCTTTGCCATGGATTTTCTAAAAATCGCAATTTCAGAGCTTGCGAATATCGCAGAACGCAGGATCGAACGCCTTGTGAATCCGCAGCTGAATGACCTGCCGCCGTTCCTAAGCCCTCATCCCGGTCTGCAATCCGGTGCAATGATCATGCAGTATGCCGCGGCCTCACTCGTTTCTGAAAATAAAACACTGGCCCATCCTGCGAGTGTGGATTCTATTCCGTCATCCGCCAACCAAGAAGACCATGTCAGCATGGGAACCATCGCTGCGCGGCATGCTTATCAGGTGATCGCGAATACAAGAAGAGTCATTGCGATCGAAGCGATTTGCGCATTGCAGGCGGTTGAATACAGAGGCATAGAACATGCGGCATCCTATACCAAACAGCTTTTTCAAGAAATGAGAAAAGTCGTGCCGTCCATTCAGCAGGACCGTGTTTTTTCCTATGACATTGAACGCTTGACTGACTGGCTCAAGAAGGAATCTTTATTACCTGATTATCAGAATGAAGAACTGAGGGGGATGAACATATGACTCATGTAAAAAAATCAATCCGTGCCAACAAGGGAACAGAGCTTGAATGCTTAGGATGGGAACAAGAAGCGGTGCTTCGGATGCTTCGAAACAACCTTGATCCGGAAGTTGCCGAGAAGCCGGAGGACCTCATTGTATATGGCGGGATTGGCAAAGCCGCACGGGATTGGGACGCTTTTCACGCCATTGAGCGTTCCTTGAAAACACTAAAAAATGATGAAACATTGCTCGTGCAATCCGGAAAGCCCGTTGGCATGTTCCGTACTCACCCGCAGGCGCCGCGCGTGCTTTTAGCAAATTCTGTTCTTGTTCCGAAGTGGGCGAACTGGGAGCATTTCCACGAGCTTGAGAAAAAAGGGTTAATGATGTACGGACAGATGACGGCAGGCAGCTGGATTTACATTGGCTCACAGGGCATATTGCAAGGAACCTATGAAACTTTCGCTGAGCTTGCGAGACAGCACTTCGGAGGAAGCTTAAAAGGAACATTGACGCTGACAGCCGGTCTCGGCGGAATGGGAGGCGCCCAGCCGCTCTCTGTCACGATGAATGAAGGAGTCGTCATTGCCGTCGAGGTTGATGAGAAACGTATCGACAAGCGGATCGAAACAAAATACTGCGATCGAAAAACAGCCTCGATTGAGGAAGCCTTAGCGTGGGCTGAAGAGGCAAAGCTGGCAGGAAAACCTCTATCCATTGCTCTTCTCGGAAACGCGGCTGAGGTTCACCACACACTTTTGAACCGAGGCGTCAAAATCGATATTGTGACGGATCAGACGTCCGCCCATGACCCATTAATCGGTTATGTTCCCGAGGGCTATTCACTTGAGGAAGCTGATCGTTTGCGCCAAGACAATCCAGACCTTTACGTACGCCTTGCGAAGCAAAGCATGAAAAAACATGTGGAAGCCATGCTGGCATTTCAACAAAAGGGCTCTGTTGTATTTGACTATGGCAACAATATCCGGCAAGTCGCAAAAGATGAAGGCCTGGTGAATGCCTTCGATTTTCCGGGGTTTGTCCCTGCCTACATCCGCCCCTTATTCTGTGAAGGAAAAGGGCCGTTCCGCTGGGCGGCGCTTTCCGGTGATCCGGCAGATATTTACCGTACGGATGCTTTATTAAAAGAACTGTTCCCAGCCAATAAAGCCCTTCACCGCTGGATCGATATGGCACAGGAAAAAGTCACGTTCCAAGGCTTGCCGTCCCGTATTTGCTGGCTTGGATACGGAGAACGGAAAAAAATGGGCCTTGCCATTAACGAGTTGGTCAGAAACGGGGAGCTAAAAGCGCCTGTCGTTATCGGGAGAGATCATTTAGACTGCGGGTCTGTCGCCTCTCCAAACCGGGAAACAGAAGCGATGAAGGATGGAAGTGACGCTGTCGGCGATTGGGCTGTGCTCAATGCGCTTGTCAACACGGCCGCGGGTGCAAGCTGGGTTTCCTTCCACCATGGCGGCGGCGTCGGAATGGGCTATTCCCTGCATGCCGGTATGGTTGCAGTTGCCGATGGAAGTGAGCTGGCTGACGAGCGGCTCGCCAGGGTCTTAACGAGCGACCCGGGAATGGGCATTATCCGCCATGCCGATGCGGGTTATGAACGTGCGGTTGAAGTAGCGAAAAAACAGGACATTATCGTGCCGATGCAAAAATAAAGGAGTGATGACATGCCGAAACAAATTGATACGATTCTCACTAACATCGGTCAGCTTTTAACGATGGAAAGCAGCGGCCCCCGTGCAGGCAAAAGCATGCAGGATCTTCATGTGATCGAAGACGCTGTTGTCGGCATCCATGAACAGAAAATTGTGTTCGCCGGAAAAAAAGGGGCTGAAGCCGGTTACGAGGCAGACGAAATCATTGATTGTTCGGGACGGCTTGTAACGCCGGGTCTCGTCGATCCGCATACCCATCTTGTATTTGGCGGATCTCGGGAAAAGGAGATGAATCTAAAACTTCAGGGCATCTCTTATTTAGATATTCTCGCGCAGGGCGGCGGGATTCTGTCTACTGTCAAACACACCAGGGCGGCTTCAGAGGAAGATTTGCTGCAAAAAGGCCATTTTCATCTGCAAAGAATGCTGTCCTACGGCACAACCACGGCTGAAGTGAAAAGCGGCTATGGCTTGGAAAAAGAAACAGAGCTGAAACAATTGCGTGTCGCAAAAAAACTGCATGAAAGCCAGCCTGTTGACCTTGTCTCCACGTTTATGGGAGCCCATGCGATCCCTCCCGAATATCAAAACAATCCAGATGAATTTCTGGATCAAATGCTTAACCTTTTGCCGGAAATCAAAGAGAATGAGCTCGCCAGCTATGCAGATATTTTTACAGAAACAGGCGTTTTTACCGTCAGTCAATCCCGCCGCTATTTAAGAAAAGCGGCTGAGGCTGGCTTCGGGTTAAAAATACACGCAGATGAAATCGATCCGCTTGGAGGAGCTGAATTAGCGGGAGAGCTAAAGGCTGTCTCAGCCGACCATTTGGTAGGCGCCTCAGACGAAGGCATAAAGAAATTAGCTGAGTCTGGAACGATCGCCGTCCTCTTGCCGGGCACGACATTTTATCTTGGCAAAAGCACATACGCCAGGGCAAGAGACATGATTGATGAGGGTGTATGTGTCAGCTTGGCAACGGACTTTAATCCTGGCAGCTCGCCGACTGAAAATATCCAGCTGATCATGTCCATTGCCGCTCTTCATCTGAAAATGACTGCAGAAGAAATATGGCATGCGGTCACAGTCAATGCCGCACATGCCATAGGAAAAGGAGAAGAAGCCGGTCAGCTTAAACCCGGCCGATCAGCTGATCTTGTCATTTGGCAAGCCTCGAATTATATGTATATTCCATATCACTACGGCGTCAATCATGTACATCAAGTCATGAAAAACGGAACAATTGTAGTCAACAGGGAGGGAGCCATTCTTGGATAAATACCCTTTTCTCAGAGAGGCAGGTTCTTCGTTTAAAGACCGGGATGTAACAAAAATGGGCGATCTGATAGCAAAATGGGACGGCCAAGGCATTAAGGGGCCGGCATTGATAGGTGTCCCCCTATCAAAATCCTCCATCAGTCATTCCGGCGCTTCCTTTGCCCCCGGAACAATCCGCCAGGCACTGAAACATTCATCGGCCTATTCTGCTGAGCTTGGCGGACATGTCGTATCAGATCTTCTTTACGATTTGGGGGATATCGATATTCACGTAACTGATATTGTAAAGTCACATCAGCAAATCTTCTATACCATGCATGCTCTGCTGTCGGATCATCCAGATTGGATGCCGCTCATACTGGGGGGAGATAACTCGATCAGCTACTCTACCATAAAAGCGATCGCGCAAACGAAAGGAACGACAGCAGTGATTCAATTTGATGCCCATCACGATGTTCGGAATACGGAGGACGGGGGGCCGACAAACGGCACTCCCTTCCGCCGCCTTTTGGATGAGAAAATTATTGAAGGCCAACATTTGATTCAACTGGGGATCAGAGAATTCAGCAACAGCCTGGCATATGAAACATATGCGAAAAAACATAACGTGAACATTCACACGATGGGCATGATTCGTGAAAAAGGATTAATCCCAACGATAAAAGAGATTCTTCCTGCCGTTCAAACAAAAGCAGGCTCCATTTTTATTTCCGTTGATATGGATGTCTTAGACCAGTCCCATGCACCCGGCTGTCCAGCGATTGGCCCGGGCGGCCTCTATACAGATGAATTGCTCGAAGCAGTTAATTACATCGCACAGCAATCCAATGTTGCCGGGATTGAAATTGTTGAAGTTGATCCTACCCTCGACTTTCGGGATATGACAAGCAGAGCCGCAGCTCACGTTCTGTTACACGCATTAAAAGGAATGAAACGCTCCCAATTCTAGTGATCTTCTGGCAGGTTTTATTTTGGGCACGAGAAACTCATCTGCCTAATGAACGGCAGCTAAAAGGAGGGCGAGACGGTGAATCTTCAGGAGAACAGCGGTCAACAGCTAAAACGCACGATGAAAAGCAGGCACTTATTTATGATCTCATTGGGAGGCGTCATAGGGACAGGGCTTTTCCTCAGCACGGGTTATACGCTAAACCAAGCCGGACCCGGCGGTACGATACTCGCTTATTTAATCGGCGGGTTGATGATGTATCTCGTCATGCAATGTCTCGGTGAATTGTCGGTCGCCATGCCGGTGACCGGTTCCTTTCAAAAATACGCCACAACATTCATCGGGCCATCAACCGGTTTTATGGTCGGCATCATGTACTGGGTAAATTGGGTGGTGACGGTAGGTTCTGAGTTTACCGCATCCGGTATTCTCATGCAGCGTTGGTTTCCTGACAGCAGCGTATGGATGTGGAGTGCGATTTTTGCAGTTCTCCTTTTCGTATGCAACGCATTTTCAGTCAAGTTATTTGCGGAAACCGAATTTTGGTTTTCCAGCGTGAAGATTGTCACGATCATTTTATTTATCATTTTAGGAGGAGCCGCCATGTTTGGCCTGATCTCTTTAAACGGGACGGCTGATGCTCCTATGTTGTCAAATTTCACAGATCATGGAGGATTGTTTCCAAATGGCTTTCTCGCCGTATTTATCGCCATGATATCTGTGAGCTTTGCCTTTTCCGGAACAGAATTAATCGGAGTCACAGCAGGAGAATCAGCAAATCCTCAAAAGGATATTCCGCGGTCCATCCGTAATGTCGCATGGAGGACAGTCATTTTTTTCATTGGCGCTGTGTTCGTATTATCCGGGTTAATTTCGTGGAAGGAAGCAGGCGTGATTGAAAGCCCGTTTGTAGCCGTATTTGCAGAGATCGGAATCCCTTACGCCGCAGATATTATGAATTTCGTGATATTAACAGCCTTGCTGTCCGTCGCCAATTCAGGCCTATATGCTTCAACCCGCATGATGTGGTCGTTAGCAAATGAAAACATGATCAGCTCCCGTTTTAAGAAAGTCACATCTAAAGGCATTCCCTTAAATGCCTTAATGATCAGTATGGCCGTATCCTGTTTATCTCTCGTTTCCAGTATCGTGGCGCCTGGAACTGTATATGTGGTGATGGTAGCGATTGCTGGATTTGCAGGAGTCGTGGTCTGGATGAGCATTGCGCTGTCCCAACTCTTGTTTCGCAAGAGATTTCTTAAAAAAGGAGGAAATGTAAAAGATCTGACATTTCGCACGCCACTTTACCCTCTGATGCCTATAGCCGCTCTTTTATTATGCTCAGCTTCTTGTATCGGTCTTGCTTTTGATCCCAATCAAAGAATCGCACTATTCTGCGGAATTCCTTGTATCATCCTTTGCTATCTTATCTTCTATTTCAAAAGAAAGTTTGAGAAAACAAAAAAAATCAGCCAAGAGGAATATCCGATCGATCATATCCTTTAATTAAAACAGCACACCCCAATCAGGATGGGATGTGCTGTTATTTTTATTCTGTAATTAACGTATGAATCAGCTTCGGCGCCTTCGCTTCCGCTGCGATGCGGATGTTGTCATAGACTTTCGCGATGACTTCATCGACGTTTTCGCGGTTGGCATAAAGCGTCACGAGCGGTTCGCCTTTTTCTACCTTGTCGCCGACCTTTTTGCGGAGCATGATGCCGACGGCTAAATCGATTTCGTCTTCTTTTGTGGCGCGTCCGGCCCCTAACAGCATCGCTGCGACGCCGATTTCGTCCGCGACGATTTCGGAGACGACACCCGCTTCTTTGGCAGGCACATCAATTTGATATGCAGCTTGCGGAAGCTTAGACGGATCGTCAACAATCGAGCTGTCGCCGCCTTGGTTTTTCAGGAAGTCCTTGAATTTCTCAAGCGCTTTGCCGTTTTTCATGACTTCTTCCAGCTTCGCTCTCGCCTCGTCCAAAGTATTGGCTTTTTTCGCAAGCACAACCATTTGGCTTCCGAGCGTTAAGACAAGCTCATGAAGATCCTCAGGTCCCTCGCCTTTGAGCGTGTCGATCGCTTCTTTGACTTCAAGCGCATTTCCGATCGCAAAGCCGAGCGGCTGGGACATATCAGAAATAACAGCCATTGTTTGGCGGCCGACATTATTTCCGATGCGCACCATCGCTTTGGCGAGTTCAGCCGCGTCTTCTTCCGTTTTCATGAAGGCTCCCGCCCCCGTTTTTACGTCAAGCACGATCGCATCCGCCCCGGCAGCGATTTTTTTGCTCATAATCGAGCTTGCGATCAGCGGGATGGAATTGACCGTTCCCGTTACATCCCGAAGCGCGTACAGTTTTTTATCAGCCGGCGTCAAGTTGCCGCTTTGGCCGATGACAGCGACCTTGTCACGGTTCACGAGCTTAATAAATTCATCCTTCGTCAGTTCCACGTGAAAGCCGTCGATCGCCTCTAATTTATCAATCGTCCCGCCCGTATGTCCGAGGCCGCGGCCGGACATTTTGGCAACGGGCACGTCAAGAGCCGCAACAAGCGGGGCGAGAACGAGTGTTGTCGTGTCACCGACGCCGCCGGTAGAGTGTTTGTCGACTTTAATTCCTTCAATGGCAGAAAGATCAATCGTTTCACCGGAGTTCACCATAGCCATCGTCAAGTCCGCACGTTCACGGTCACTCATATCCTGGAAGAAAATCGCCATGGCAAGCGCGCTTGCCTGGTAATCAGGAATGCTTCCATCCGTATAGCCGTTCACGAAAAATTGAATTTCTTCTGTGGTGAGTTCTTTACCGTTCTGTTTTTTGATGATGATATCTACCATTCTCATTATAGTCACCGATCCTTTTCGATTAAGTTCAGTAAATCAAGCCCACAATTGCCGCTGATAAAAAGCTGACAAGCGTAGCGCCGTATAATAATTTCAAGCCGAAGCGAGCAACAACATTTCCTTGCTTTTCATTCAGACCTTTTACGGCACCGGAAATGATTCCGATTGAAGAGAAGTTCGCAAATGACACAAGGAACACGGATACGATCGCTGTCGTACGGCCGCTGAAGTCGAAGCCGTTTTGCGTTAGCGACGTCATGGCGACAAATTCATTGGATACCATTTTTGTTGCCATAATGCTTCCCGCATTAACAGCTTCATTCCATGGGATACCGACAAGAAAAGCGAATGGAGCAAACACATATCCAAGAAGGCCTTGGAAGGAAATACCGAATACTGCGTTAAAAATACCGTTAATCAAGGCAATAATCGCGACAAATCCGATCAGCATCGCAGCGACGACAACCGCTACTTTGAATCCGTCAAGGATGTATTCTCCGAGCACTTCGAAGAAGGATTGTTTTTCTTCCTCTTCAACACGAAGCATATCCTCTTCTTTAGCAACATCGTAAGGATTAATAATAGAAGCGATAATGAAACCGCCAAATAAGTTCAAGACTAACGCCGTTACAACATATTCCGGTTTCAACATCGTCATATACGCGCCGACGATTGACATTGATACGGTTGACATCGCAGAAGCGCAAAGCGTGTACAAGCGCTGCTGATTTAAAAGACCGAGTTCTTTCTTCAAGGAGATAAATACTTCCGACTGCCCTAAAATAGCAGAAGCGACTGCATTATACGATTCCAGTCTTCCCATTCCGTTTACCTTGCTGAGGGCAAGTCCGATATATTTAATAATAAACGGGAGGACCTTCCATTTTTGCAGAATCCCGATCAGAGCGGAAATAAACACGATTGGCAAGAGAACATTCATAAAGAATGTCGTTTGGTCCGCATTCACCAAACCGCCAAATACAAAGTTGATTCCTTCTGCCGCGTATTCAAGCAGGTAATTGAATCCTTTTGCAAATCCTCCAACGAGGAAATTCCCTACCCCGGTATTGAGGAGAATGAAGCCGAGAATAAATTGCAAAATGAGCATAACAACAATTGGGCGGATCTTAATTCTTTTTTTCCCGCTGCTCGCGATCCACGCGAGGCCTAAAAACACGATTAAACCGATAATCCCAATCAAATACTTCATATGTGTTCTCCTTTATTTGTATTCGCTTACAATAACTGTTTCCCCTGAAAAGAAAGATAAGCAACGGAAAGCAATGTGCCTTCCGTCAGCTTCTTAGTAGTTGTCTCCGCCGGATGCGTTTTCTCCTTTTACAATGGAAACGCCTGCGCTTGCGCCGATTCGGCTCGCTCCCGCCTGAACCATTGTGTCTACATCTTCTTTCGTTCTGATGCCGCCGGATGCTTTCACGCCGATATCAGGGCCTACTGTTTTGCGCATTAAAGCGATATCTTCCTTCGTTGCGCCGCCTGTAGAGAAGCCTGTTGATGTTTTCACGAAATCCGCTCCAGCAGAAACCGCTAAACGGCATGCACGTTCTTTTTCTTCATCAGTCAGCAGGCATGTTTCGATAATGACTTTGACAAGCGCTTTTCCGGCTGCAGCTTCCACCACACCGCGAATATCCGCTTCAACAACGTCATCTTCCTTGTCTTTCAAAGCCGCAATGTTAATGACCATGTCCACTTCAGTGGCGCCTTTAGAAATGGCGTCTTTTGTTTCGAACGCTTTTGTTTCCGTTGTGTTGGCACCGAGCGGGAAGCCGATGACCGTACAAACATCAACTCCTGTTCCCTCAAGCTCTTTTGCAGCAAGCTGCACCCATGTGGGATTTACACATACAGAAGCAAACTTGTATGTTTTTGCTTCTTCGATTAATGTTAGAATTTCCGCTTTTTGTGTATGCGGTTTCAAAGCTGTATGATCAATTATGTTAGCTAATGACATCCTTCGCACACTTCCTTTTTTGTTAAGATATTTTTTAGCATAACCGACTTTTGAACATATGTAAATTGGTAATTGAAATTTTGTTCAGCAAACGGTTTGAACGTGTCACAAATCATTAACAAGCTCCCTTGCGGTATGCTGGTCAATGATTAAAACGTTGGCATATTTCCCCGTTAACGCACCGTGTATGGAGGACACTTTTCTGCTCCCGCCGGCCACTAAAATGGAGCGTTCCTTCAGTCTGAGATCTTCAAGCTCGACGCCGATGGTCCGGTCATTGATGGCGGCGCTGCAAATGTTCCCTTTCGCATCAAAAAAGCGTGAACAGATATCCCCGACAGCCTGTTTTTTCAGCAGGGCTTTCTCTTCTTCACTAAAATAACCGAGCCGGAATAACAGCGCTTCGTCACGGACAGTGCCCACCGTGAAGAGAGCGATATTCGCCTGCTTGCCCATCTCGATGATTCGCTCAATATGACGGTCTTTCTCCACCATTCGCTTCACATCCGCATTATCAAACACGACGGGAAGCGGGAGATAGCGCGGCATCGTTTGAAAAGCCTCCGCAAACAGCTGAATTGTTTCAGCGGAATACGTGTTTACCCGGGAATGGCTGATGCCGCCTTTTAGCTGGACGACCTCGACGCCTTTTACCTGCTTCGGCTGCATGTTTTGCGCGATTTGATACATGGTGGTTCCCCAGCTGACACCGACAATGTCGCCGTCTTTTACCGTTTCATGCATATATTCTGCACCATAGCGGCTGAGGTCATGTGTAATTCCTGCATAATCGGGTGTCGGAGAAAACACAACATGCGCCTCGAGAAGCCCGTATTTCTCTTCAAGCATGGAACCGAGCGCATCCAAATCTTCAAAAGGGTCCATCACGCGAATCTGGACAAATCCTTTTGCTTTTGCATATTGCAGCAGCCGGGAAACGGTCGGCCTTGAAATGTTGAGCTGCTCAGCAATTTGCTGCTGACTGTAGTCAGACTGATAGTAAAGCCTTGCCGCTTCTATGCTTAATTGTTGTTTTTCCCGATCCATTCCGCACCTCCCTGTGGATCAGTTCATGATGCAACTGCTTTCGATTTGCTTTTATTATACAGGCTGGCGCCGGCTTTCATCCACCTGATTTCTCAGAAACTGAAAAATGCTCTGGATGCGGGTCCGACCAGAGCTTACTTCTCCCATGTCATATGCTGATAAATCCCTTTCATAATAGCGTACAGTCCATATAGGATCAGTCCAAACGCTAAAAAAGATAGAATCATTTTACCATGCGGCTGCTGCGCGAGTTCGGCGAGCGCGCCGTCAAAGCCTCTTGTGTCGTCAGGATCAGCGGTCATGGCTGTCTTGATGAGAAAATAGCCGATGGCTGAGAAAATAATGGCGCGGGCGATATTGCCTGCACGCCCGGTGTTTTTTGCAATGCATATCATGTGTTTGTTCATTTTTGACGTATCAAATTCTTTCATAAAAGCAGCCCGGATACCTTTTATAAATTGAACAATCGCAAAGAGGATAAAACCTGCTCCCGTAAGCCCTGTGAGCCATTGGCCGAACGGCTGCGCCAATACATAAGCGGACCACGTCTGCTCTGAAGTGCTGCCGTCCCCTTGGCCAAATACAAAGCGCAAGGCTTTCCAAGCAATGGATGCGTAAACGGCGGCGCTGAAAAAATTCCCCGTTCTCCGCGACAGACCGCGCCTGCTTGTCCCATGGCCCTCCGTGTCCTTAAGTGCACTCAACATCATCCAGATCACATAACCGATAAGGCCGACGCCTATGAAAAAAAGCAAGAATGACCCATACGGCATGCGTGATAACGTTTGGAGCGCTCCGCTCGAATCTTTCGCGCCGCCCGCCCCGGCAGCCGTCATACATGCTAAAATCCCGAGCAGGATAAAAACGACGCCAAATGCAAAATAACCAAGCCTCCCGAATCGCTTGACCCAAGGCTTGGTTTCCTGTTTGATTTTTGACATGTACTGGTCTTTCACGGCCATGTGTCCAACCCTCTTTCACAGAATCCTTACTGTAACATTCCCGATTGGACGAAGTTGAAACAGCTTATGTCTCAGCCATGTCCGGCTGAGACATGTTTTTGCTGATCAGCTGATTGTGCGGGCGTCATCCAGGCAGCCGCTGCCGCAGCTGTAATTCCCCCAGTTATTTTTCCAATGATCATAGCAGCCGCCATTTCTTTTTTCATTCCGGCCACAAAACCGAGATGGCTGCCAAGAACAAAGGCTGCGCTAACCGCAAATGCGACATTGATGACCTTTCCTCTCGGCGTCATATCTTTTAATGAGGCCAGCATTGGAATATGATGAGCCAATGAGGTCACCAAGCCTGCTGTTGCTGTCTCATCTAAATGAAAGCATCTCCCCAGTGCCTGAAGCGGTTTTTTAAAGGCTTTTGTGATAAAGGCCGTCATCGGAAAAGCTCCTGCCAAGGCAATGGCGATGGTGCCTGTTGTTTGTACCCCTGTTTCGATGTTCTCCATTCCTGGTATCAGCACAATGCCGGTTAGCGTTTCAACGGAGACAGCTGCAAGCCCGATAATCGCAATCACACTGACAGCCTTTCCGAAAAGATGAAATAAACGAATGATGCTGTTGGTGTACCGCCATAACCCAAAAGCGATCAAAGCAGACAAAAGACTCGGAATCAGGAGGTTTGTACCTATCATGACGATGTCAAAGCCTGCGCATAATCCGCCGATGAAGCAACCGATTGGCACTGTACACAGCCCGATTAATATTCCTTTTGCAAAGTACGGGTGATCCTCTTTTTCGATGATGCCTAGAGCGACGGGAATCGTGAAGACGATTGCCGGCCCCATCATCGTTCCTAAAAACACCCATGAAAATACTCCGGCTTCTGGATCTTTCGCCATTTCTCCAGCGAGCGCATATCCTCCCATATCAATCGCCAAGATGGTGTTCGCAAAGGATGAAGGATCGGCGCCAATCGCTGTGTAAACCGGAGAGACGATTGGAATCAGGATGGACGCCAGTACGGGTGCCAGCGACACAATTCCGATCATGGACAGCGCCAGCGGCCCCATGGCCTTGAAGCCGTTCGCAAACCGCTCGCCAAGCCCCCATCTGTTCCCTAAACAATAATCCGCCGCTCCCCATAGTAAAAAGGCAGCCAAAATGAATACAACCGCGTCATTCACCGTCATGGTTTCTCCTTTTTCAAAACGTATGATTGGTTTTATCATATCATCTGAAATCGGTTAATAGAGCTGAATCTTATTCAATATGCGCCAAAAATTCTTTTATATCTGCTTGCTCAACTGCTGTTATGATGTCTCGCGCTTTTTCATACGGAACCGTTAATGTCAGTTTTTCTTTTATGTCTTCTTCAGACAGCTCATTGCCGGGAGCTCCTTTTGGACAGTCCACACGCGCTTCGTATATGCGGCCGTCTGATAAATAGGCCCGGATAATTGTGAAACGGCCTTTTGGAACGGCATGAGGAGCCGGCTGAATGGCATTGTCATACACTCGCTGAATATGTTCTATTGTCGTTTGAATACCGCTTGGGATCGGCTGGCTGTTGAAATGCTCAGCGGTCAGCTCATGTCCATGCAAAACAAGGGCAATGACATATTCAACGCTGAAACGGCCTTCCTCTCCAGTTTTCGGCGATCTTTCCGTTAATGCAGCATCTCCGCCTGGCGGAAAAATCACTTCAACCCGCTCGGTATCGGCGGCAGAAATGGCTTGCTCGGAGACAAGTTTGCGTATCGCATCTGCGGCATGGTGTGCCGCGGAGCAAAATGGATAAATTTTAAACCATAGGCCCGGCTTCACGATTCTCCATGGTGCGCCCCAACGGTTTAGCAAAGTGTTATGTGCTTTTTCCAAATCGCCGTACAGACCGAAGAAACCAGCTTCTCCATCAAGTGCCGTGCGGGACCCGCCAAATTCTGATTGAGCCAGCTTAACGGCTAGCAGGCCAGCCTGAGCTGCCAGCCCGGCGTGCAGCGGTTTCATTTCTGTTCCAAATTGCGCCCTCATCCCGGCAGATTGCGTAGCTGCAAAACCAATGGCTTTTTCCAGCTCTTCTTGAGTCAGTTCCTCTGCGTAACCTGCGGCGCAGGCAGCAGCGATTGCGCCAAGCGTTCCTGTATTATGCCAGCCCTTTTCATAGTGGCGGGTGCCAATTGATTCGCCCAGCCTTGCCATCACTTCAACACCGACAATATAAGCGCCAAGAAGCCGCTCGTCATGTCCGCGAGCGGCAGAAGCCATAAGAGCCGGCACGATGACTGCACTGGGATGCCCTCTTACATCGGAGTGGACATCATCAAAATCCAATGCATGGGCGATAAAACCATTGAGCATCGCGGATTGTAATGGCGCGGCCTTTTTTCCTTGCCCGATAATAGGGACAAGGGGCTTTCCTCCTTCATCCTCAATCAGGCGAAGGAGCTTTTGAATTCCTTTATCTTCTCTTCCTGCGAATGAAGCGGCTGTAAAGTCGAGTAATCCTTTTTTTGCTTCACGCATCGCGTCAATTGAATGCTCAGGCTGTGACGTTCTCACAGCCTCTGCAAGCCCTGCCGTCAGCCCTTGTCTGCTCATTTGATGGTCTCCAGTACAATAACAGCCAGCTCAGCAAAATATTGAGAGGCAACCGTCAGGGCTTCTTCATCCAATGTAAAGGCCGGATGATGCCACTCCTCTGTACCGTTCGTTCCCATCCAGACAAAAAATCCCGGGATCTTTTCTTGATACAGAGCGAAGTCTTCTCCGCCCGGAGACTGCTCAGCATGAACGGTTTGGTAGCCAAGCCGTGCCGCAGCTTCAGATGCCGCGTTCAAAAATGTGCCGGCATTCTGAACGGAAGGCAAATAAGGAAACCACTTGAATTCTGCTTGTGCCCCATAGCCATCCGCAATTCCTTCAGCCACTCGTTTCATATGCTCCGGAACAGCCTGTCTCGCTTCTTTTTGAAAGGTTCGAACGGTGCCCTCCATTTCAGCCTGGTCTGGAATCACGTTCCACGAAGTGCCCGCCTGTACTCTTGTAATACTGACGACCGCGTTTTGCAATGAGCTGATGTTGCGACTGACCACAGATTGCAGGCCGCTGATGATTTGTCCGGCTGCAGCGATAGGATCAATACTGTTATTCGGGATGCCGGCGTGTCCGCCTTTCCCTTTGACGACAATCTCAAATCGGTCAACACTTGCCATGAGCGGACCTTCTTTTACACCTATGGTCCCGACAGGCAGATCCGGCTTATTATGCATGCCGAAAATCGCAGAAACGTCATCAAGTGCGCCAGCTTCTATTACCTTTCTTGCTCCTGCGGCTATTTCTTCCGCTGGCTGAAAGATAAAGCGGACAGTACCTTTCAGATCGGCTCTTCTTTGATTCAGCAAAATGGCCGTGCCGATAATGGAAGCAGTATGAAAATCGTGTCCGCACGCATGCATCGTGCCATCAACCTTAGATGCAAACGGCAGATTCGTCTGTTCTTGGATCGGGAGCGCATCAATGTCCGCTCGTATTGCTATCACGGGGCCGTCTTCCTGCCCTTTGATTTCCGCGATCACGCCTGTTTCCAATTGAGGAACGTCAAGAATCTCGATATGCTCTTCCTCAAGCCAGCGGCGGATTTTTTTCGTCGTTTCAATCTCTTGAAATGACAGTTCAGGATGTTCATGAAGATCACGCCGCATATTGATTAAACGGGTATGAAACGTTTTGTCGGCCATTGTTCTTCTCCCCTTCTTATATAAGCTCTGCAGGCTCTCCCACCTGCTTGATAAATCTCTTAGTCCGCTCATTTTTCGGATGGTCAAACAGTTCTTCCGGCGTTCCCTGCTCAACAATATGGCCATCTGCCATAAATATCACTTTATCAGCGACCTCTTTTGCAAATGCCATTTCGTGTGTCACGATGATCATCGTTGTTTGTTTTTCCGCGATGGATTTAATAACCTGAAGCACCCCTGTGACGAGCTCAGGGTCAAGCGCAGAAGTTGGTTCATCCAGCAAAATCGCATGCGGATTGACCGCAAGTGCCCGCGCGATGCCGATTCTCTGCTGCTGGCCGCCGGACATTGTGATCGGATAGCTGTCAGCTTTATGCTCTAGACCGACTTGTTTCAGAATATCCATTCCAATGCGTTTTGCTTCATCACGTGATTTGTGTTGAGCCACGATTAAAGCTTCTGTAATGTTTTGCAGAGCGGTTTTATTTTTAAACAGATTGTAGTTTTGAAAGACCATGGCCGTTTGCTGGCGAAGCCGGTGTGCTTCCTTGCGTGTAAACTTTTCCGCATTCAGTTTGGCTTCCCCTATTTCAATGAGGCCTTGATCCGGACGCTCTAGTAAATTCAAACACCGGAGAAGCGTTGATTTTCCAGAACCGGACGGACCGATGATCGCCACTACTTCTCCGCGTTTCACTTCTAGATCGATTCCGTCGAGCACGACGAGGTCTTTAAACGCTTTGCGAATATTTTTTACTGTTATCAACTGATTTCACCTCTAAGTCCGGTATGGCTTGCTCATGGCGCGTTCAAACAAGTCCTGCAATATGCTGTAGATAATGGTAAGAATCCAATAGACAATCGCAACCGCCAAGTACGTCTCAAAATATTTGAGGTTTCCTGATGCGTACATCTTCCCTTGGGCGAACATCTCCATGACCCCTAATGTAAAGGCCAATGACGTTTCTTTGAGTAGTCCGATAAATGTATTGCCCGTTGCCGGAATCGCATTTCGGACAGCCTGCGGCAGAATAATCCGTCTGTATGCCTGAAGTTTTGTCATGCCGACAGACAGGCACGCCTCCAGCTGCCCGTCATCAACAGAATTGAGGGCGGCACGGAAGATTTCTGCTAAATAAGCTGCGTTTTTTAAGCTTAACCCGATGATGGCAGCTGTGAGAGCTGTCATTTTGCTCATCTCCGGAAATAGCTGCGGCAGCCCGTAGTAGATTAAGAACAGCTGCACAAGTGTCGGCACGCCCCGGAAAAAAGAGATATACAGCTTTGACAGCTGATGAAGCACTGGGATTTTGTTCTTTGTGATGAGTGCAAGAATAAGTCCTCCGATAATCGCAAAAATCATAGCTGCTACAGCCATAAACAAGGTAATCGGAAGAGCCTGAATTAAAGTCGGGAACGCTGATATCATGAATTCCCAATCAATTGTGTTCATTCTGGTGATTCACCGCCGTTTCTTAATGCTTCTGTTCTACTGTGATATCTTCATTAAAATATTTTTCGGAGAGCTTTTTCAGTGTTCCGTCTTTACGCAATTCATTAAGCGCATTATTGACTTTTTTGCGAAGCTTGTCGTGCGCGTCGTCCTTGGCAAATGGGAATGCAACTTGTTCGTAAACAATCGGATCTCCTGCAAGCTTTAACGGCAAGCCGGTTTTCTTAATTTGCGCCATCAGCACAGTTCGGCTGTTGACATAAGCGTCTACGCGGCCGTAAGCGACATCCTTCAGCGTGCCTTCTTGTGTTTCGTATGTTTTGATATTAATTTTTTTATCAGGATCTTTGCTTTCAAGGTTTTTTGCATGATTTGAACCGAGAACGGCAGCGACCGTCTTCCCTTTTAAATCGTCAACTGATTTGATGTCATGATTGTCTTTTTTGACGACAATCTGTGTTCCCGCATAAGCGTATGGTTCAGTAAAGTGATACATTTCCTTGCGTTCATTTGTCACTGCTACCTGGTTGGAAATGGTGTCAAGCTTTCCTGTTTGAAGCTCCCCCATCAGCCCGCTGAATTCAAGCAGCTTCCAGTCCAGCTTCATGTCAATTTTCTTAGCGACCGCTTCCATCACTTCCACATCAAAACCTGTCAGTTTTCCGTTTTCTTTATAAGCAAATGGGTAGCTCTGCCCGGTTGCACCGACATGAAGTACGTTGTCATCCTCTTTACTGCTGCCGTTACCATTGCCGCAAGCTGAGAGCACCGCTAATAATGCGGCAACTAACAGCACAGTCCACTTTTTCTTTTTCATTTTGATTTCCCCGCCTTTTCTCTTTTATAGATCATTTCGCAATTGTTTTTTCATATAGATTGTCATATGCCCTTTGCCAAGGTCTTGTTCACCCGCGCGGACATAGCCTTTTCGTTCGTACATCTCAATCAGCCACGGATGCTTATCCGCTGTTCCAAGTGAGACAAACGGAACCTTTAACGTATCACGAAGGATCGTTTCCTCAAGCCATTGAAGCAGCTTTGTTCCGATTCCTTTTTGACCGGTGTCAGGGTCAACAGCGAACCACCAGATATGCGGAACGCCATAAGGTCCCGGCTGCTGTCCCCACGGCATTCTTAAGGAGATGGTCGCGATGATCCGCCCGTCCTCTTCCATGACGTAGCAGGCGTTTTTCCTGATGTTAGTTAACACCAAATCCAAGTCCGCATGAGCGGCTGCAAAACGAATGCCGAGCTTTCGAATCGGTTCATAAGCCCGCAATGTCAGCTCGAGAAGCTGTTCGGCATCACGTTCAACTGCAAGACGATATTGTGCCTTCATCTAGCGTTCCTCCTTACTTCGCATAACGGTTTACCGGCTTTTCCAAACCGAAGTGCTCTCTCAATGTTGTGCCTTCATATTCTTTTCTGAACATGCCGCGCTCCTGTAAAATCGGAACCACTTTCTCAACAAACACTTCAATTCCTTCCGGAAGGAGCGGAGGCATGATATTAAACCCGTCACACGCTTTCTGATCCACCCATTCCTGCATCTTATCAGCGAGCTGTTCCGGTGTGCCGACGAAGATATGGTGGCCTCTGGAGCCAGCAACGTATTTGTAAAGCTCACGGATCGTCATATTGTCTCGTTCAGCCATTTCTTGAACAAGCTTGAACCGGCTCTTCACCGCATTGGAAGCATCCGCGGCAAGCTTCGGCAGCGGCCCGTCAAGCGGATACGAAGACAAATCAATTCCGCCTAAATAATTTTGGAGAATTTGCAGACCGACGGATGGAATAATCAGATCTTGAAGCTCCTCGTACTTGGCTTGTGCTTCTTCTTCGGTATCAGCAATGATCGGGAAAATCCCCGGCATGATTGCAATTTTTTCTGGGTCACGTCCGAATTCGGCTGCCTGCTCTTTGATCGATTGATAAAATTCTTGAGCCGATTCCAGATGGTTTTGCGCTGTGAAGATCACTTCTGCTGTTCTGGCAGCCAGCGCTTTTCCGTCTCCTGATGATCCCGCCTGGATAATCACCGGCTGTCCCTGCGGCGTTCTTGAAACGTTCAGAGGCCCGCGAACCGAGAAATATTCTCCTTTATGGTTAAGCTCGTGCATTTTTTCTTTCTCAAAGAATTCACCTGTTTCTTTATTGCGGATAAAGGCGTCCTCTTCCCATGAATCCCAAAGTCCCTTTACAACCTCGACAAATTCCTCTGCCCGCTGATAACGCAAATGGTGTTCAAGGTGCTTTTCACCGCTGAAATTAAGCGCTGTTGATTCAATAGATGAAGTGACGACGTTCCATCCGGCACGGCCGTTGGACAGATGATCCAGTGAAGCGAATTGTCTGGCAATGTGAAATGGCTCGCTGTATGTGGTGGAAGCTGTTGCTGTCAATCCGATTCTTGATGTGACCTGCGCCAAAGCAGAGAGCAAGGTAAATGGCTCAAACCTTGTTAACACATTTGGGTGAGACTTGCTGTCAATTGATAGGCTATCCGCTAAAAACAGCATATCCAGCTTGCCTCGCTCCGCTGTTTTTGCAAGATCTTTAAAATAATCCAAATTCATGCTCGCATCTGAAGGCGCGTCCGGGTGCCGCCAAGACGCCACATGATGTCCTGTCCCAGCAAGGAAAACCCCTAATTTGATTTGTTTCTTTTTGCTTGTCATGACGTTTCTCCTTTTATTATGTTTTGGCTGAAAAATCCGAAAAATAAACTACTATATTCCTAGTTGTTTAATATGAATAAATCAAAATGTACATTTGTCTTGGGAGTTTGTCAATGAATTGAGAAAAAATTTTTCTTTTCTAGCTGAAAATGGGGCGGCATTAATGCAACCTGTATATTCGAAAAAAAAACTGAGTCTGATGATGCTGAGACTCAGTTTTAATCCAAAGTTTTTTATATAAATGAATGCAGCTTGCACATTATCTGTGCTTCCAACCTTACGCATTTTTGATTTCGCCATCTCTTTTGTCGCTGTTTTTGCTCATTGCAAATAAACGCGCGTGATCGACGTTGTCATTCAGAAACTGTGACATTGCACAAAAAAATAAGCTGATCCCGAATCATACCGGAATCAGCTGATTGAACCTTAATTAAGCTCTAAAATATTTTCTTCTGATTTAGCGGAAAACACTTTAGGCTCCAAACGGTCAAGGTCTTCATGAAATAAACTTACTTTTTGGATTTGCCGATTGTCGTAGTGGTGAAAGTAGTAGTTTCCCGTGTTGCTGCACATTACAGAAGTATATTGCGTATAATCAATTTCGTCTTCTTCCGTTATTACAGCACCCTTTGGTATCGCCATGTTTGCCAAAAGCTGAAAAGCTGCTGATACTCCTTTCGTTTCATCTGCCGCCGGCTCTAGATGTTCCTTCAGAAAAACAGCTCTTACAAACCGTGAAGGCGGTGTATAATCTCCCGGCAGACCCACAGTACCCGAGCCTTGGCCAAAAGCGGACAGCGTTAATCCGCCCATCTCCTTGCTCTCGAATTGTTTCGGCCTTATTCCTATATATTGCCGAAGATTGCTCACATGCCATAAAAAGTCGGGGCTGTTCGTCATGACACCTGGTTGATTGTCATAGATTTTGATGCCGTCTGCTCTCGGTTCTATCGTCAGGCTGCGTCCCGTCCGGTCTGACAATATCCAGTGCAGCGGTAAAACTGTATCCAGTAGATCTAATTTCTTCTCCACAATCGTTAAAGAGTGGATCTTTTCTTTTACGTCTTCCAAAGACTTGCAGGCTGACAGCGCCCATGTGACAAACTCATGCGGGGCAATATGAACGCCGTCTCCCCGTATCGTTTTTTCGTACTCCGCATATCCCATAAAATAAAGCGTCGCACAAGATAAACCGCTTTCATTAACACCGTCTGCAAATAATATATTTCCAAGTTTTCTCCCCATACCGATAAACGCGTACTGTGTCTGATGCACCTTTCCGTCAGCTTCACTCTTCCAGCTGTAACGGCGCGGATAGAGAATGACCTCCGTCCCCAGCTGAAATGCGAAATCCATTGTCCTCGCTAATAAATGATTCCGGTCAGCAGTTTCCAATGTAAGACTTGTGCACATCTGATTCAGTCCCCTTTCAATTCAGGATAAAATCATACATTTTGTGAACAACTTGTTTTATCAGCATAACGAAAGTCAAATAGGTTCGTCAAAAGATTAACATTACCTTCCAAAAGAAAGGTAATGAAATTCGTTCATGAGAAAAAATGTACGATGCTGATGTTTATGGTGATTGCTTCCTTTTTATTTCTACAGGCCTCTGCAGCAGGAAAAGAAATCTTAGCGTCCATTCCGCAAAAAGACAGACCGTACTTGGCACAATAAAGCCGAGATAACAAAAAATCCAGCCTTCTAAGAGGCTGGATTTCATTATTTCGCCAAAACAAGCTCGTGAATGGCATGCGCAACACCATGTTCATTGTTGGAACGTGTTTGAAAGTTTGCGGCTTCCAATACTTCTGGGATGGCGTTTGCCATGGCAACGCCGCAGCCCGCCCATTCAATCATTGTCAGGTCGTTCCCGTTGTCGCCTATGCACATAACTTCCTCCTGTTCAATTCCAAGCAGCTGCGCCAGCTGACGTACGGCATTTCCTTTACTGGCTTCAGGATGAAGAATTTCATAAAAGAAAGGCGCGCTTCTGACCATCGTATATTTTTCTCTCACGTCTTTTGGAATTGATGTAATGACGTGGCTTAAGTTCTCCGGTTTATCAATAAACATCAATTTCGGGATGAGGATATCTTTTGGCACCTCGTCAATCTTGCGGTAATGAAGCGGCACTTGTGTCACATAGGATTCGTATACGGTAAATTCACTGATATCCCGGTTAGGCGTATACAGGTTAGATGAGTCAAAGAAATGCATCGGCGTCTTCAGCTCTAAGCTCAGGTCATATAATGAAGTCAAATCATCATATCCGAGAGACAGCTCCGTGACCACTTCATTTGTATGCGTATTTTGAACAAGCGCTCCGTTATACGCGATGACATAGTCACCTTCTTCAATTAAATTTAATTCATCTAAATATCTCCGCACGCCCCCGATAGGCCGGCCGGTGCAAAGCACAATTTTGACACCTTCCGCTTTTGCCGCATGAAGCGCGTTGCGGACCTCCTCTGTTACTTCATGATGATCATTTAAAAGTGTTCCGTCCATATCAATTGCAATTAGTTTGTACATCCTGCATCTCCTTCGTGTCGTTTTCAGGCTATAGTCCCATCATATCGTTTTTTCTTTTTGATATTCAACCTGAAGAGATGATTTTCTCCGGATTCTGTTTAGACGCCGGCCTTGTCTTCGGATACGCGTGCGCGGTTTCCGCATTCTTTCCGTCTCCATGCCGCCGTTTTCTGCTTTTTCCTGTTTCATCAGCAGGAAGCCGGCAGCTAAAAAAGGAATGCCAGTGATATTCAAGATGGCAAGCTTCACGCCCGCCGCCATCAAAAAGTATACCCATGAAGATGCAGGATTCCGTCTGATCATAACGTAAGCCGCCATTTCCAACACAATCAAGATGGCATGAAGCACAACACAATAAATAAGAAATAGAAGTGCAAAAAACAACACATAATTCACGATTGCCCCTGAGTAGATCATAGCGCGCATCATTTGTATAAACGATAAGGACTGCATCGATCCGCTGATGACATTAGGGTTATAGATCGTATAGTCACTAAATAAATGTTTGATCTTGAGAAAAGCCCATAATATAAATAGCCACTGAATGATATGTAAAATAAGTCCTGTTACCACCAGTCTTTCTGCTTTTTTATTTCTCATCTTTCTCCTCCTTGCCTGTCTTTGATTCGATTCTTGTCATCGTTTTTGTCTGGCCATTTTGCTCCCAGATCAACGTCCCGT
This sequence comes from Bacillus sp. SN1, assembly GCF_002796895.1. Lineage (NCBI taxonomy): Bacteria > Bacillati > Bacillota > Bacilli > Caryophanales > Bacillaceae > Bacillus > Bacillus sp. SN1. Next base: position 151,496 of record NZ_PHIE01000002.1, on the reverse strand, counting down.
TTTCTCCTCTTTTCAGCGTGCTTTTGATCGGATAATAGGAGCCGAGATACTGAATCTCAATGGACCCGTCAGTGCTTTGGGAAATCACCTTATACGCCATAAATGGCAGCTGCACCTCTCCTCTTCCTTCAATGACTTCCGTCTCCACTACCTCGTCTCTGGTAAATGTGACTGTTGCTGATTTCACGCCGTCCATGGGCCCGGGAGTAATTCCCTCATCCCACGTTCCGTAATAAAACGGCGTCTCCTCCCTTTGTTGTTGGCAGCCCGATACCATGATGAATACAGCAGTTAAAAGCAAAATGCCATATTTGTTTCTCAAGGAGCTCACATCCTTTCCTCCTCTTTTTGGGCGAATGCCGTGGCACTGTGCCAATGACTACATAAGTTATAAGGAATTCACCCACATTTACATTTTTTAAGGAGACTGATCACATGAACCCTTATCAATATTACAGCCCTCAGCTGCCTCAGCAGGAACCTTACTATAGCCACTATGAGTACAATCCTTATCCGCAGCAGGATGTATACGATCCATACCAAATGGACAGACAGCCGGCATTGGAAAGAAGAATCGCAGCACTTGAACGGCAAAATGAACAGCAGTCGAGAGAATTAACCCGTCTGACAAACGAAGACCGCCGTCAAAATCGGGAAATTGCACGGATTGCCGAACAGGTCAATCAACTAAGCCAGGCTGTTGAACGCCATACACGCCGCTTAAACCGGCTCAATCAGCGCCTCCGTACAGTAGAAAACAGGCTGAATATCCCATTTACTGCAAGCGAAGGCGGTTTTTGAAGCAGGCACAGAAAAAAGCGGAATACGATTCTCCCGGTTTTAGGGTTTCGTTTTCCGCACTTCTTATGGTATTAAAGCGGACCATTTACATAAAAAGGGTTTGTACAAGTATACAATCTTTACCGTTTTCATTCAAAGATAGAGGGGGTTAGGAAAATAATTGCAGTTCCTCATTTGCAGAATTTCTTTTCAATCAGGTTGCATGATAATACCGACTCACGTCAATCGATACATGGAGGGATCATTCATGCATAATACACAACACGGCTTGCAGCAGCTGAACCAATGCCGCCAGACTGCTCAGCAGCTCATTCAGCAAACACAGCAAAGCAGCCAGCAATATCGCCAAATGCTTCATCAGGAGCAGCAAAACATCCAGATGCTGCAGCAGATTCTAAACCACGAACAACAAGCTGCACATACCATTCAGCAAGCCCTGCACGGACATGACATGGCGATTCAAAAATGCCACCAGGTTGTCAACATGTGCAACCAAATGCAGCAGGAACTCACTGGGCAATCCAGCGTGATGAATACGAATGTGTCTACACTTCCATTCGGCCAAAACACGCCATTCCAGCAGCAATCCTATCAGCAGTAACAGAAAAAGCGGCATAGTTCCCCCCTATGCCGCTTTCCTGTCTATTATTTTAAATGTGATTGAACGTTTTTCGGTAAATCTTGATATTGCACTTCTTCCCAAGTCTCTACATACTTGCCTTTTGTGTAGACTCTTAAGTAGGCATTCTTCCGAAGATCACTGCCGGCTAAAAACGTGACTTCACTCTTTTCACCGGACTGATTGTATCCGTCTAGCGTATATTCAGTACCGCCTGGTTTAAGGTGCTGGCCATCTCGATTAATTTGGACATACAGGTCCTGTCTGGGAACAAGCGGGTTGATTCTGTCTGTTATCTCGTTATGAATGAAGAGAACGCCGCAAATCGCTGCGATAACCCCTGCCCCCACTATCACTGAAAAGATTTTTTTCATGCTTATCCTCCTTTATTTCATCGTTAAATAGCTTTTTATTTTTTTCAAGTAGCTAAACCGCACCATCAAGAAGAACAGCAGCTGAAAAGCCAAAAATCCTCCGATTGTCAGCAGCACTGGTTTGGTTACGTTGACAAAGTCGCCAGCTCTGATGGCAAAGACCGTATGAAGAACAGCCATCGCAAACGGAAAGAAGAACAAGATCGATAATTGAATGGTGACGCTTTGTGACATTTCTTCTTCACTAAATCCAATCTTCGCTAATGAACGGTAGCGCTTCTGATCTTCCTCTAAATCTGTAAACAAGCGGAAGTACAAAAAGCTTCCGGCCGCGGTAAAGAAGACAATGGCGATAAAGAGCCCGATAAATAAGCTTAAGCTGGGCAGCTGCACTGTAAGATAGTGCGTGCTAGCCTTCGCATCAAATTGAAAGTGAACGTCAGAATAATCACCATACAATTTATTGGTAAGTGATTGGCTGATGCTTAAACTGTCTTTCCAATTCTTGAATTTGTAACCAATCAGCTTCGTGCTTTCTCCAAGCTTATGAAGTTCTTTGTAGGTCGTTTCATTTACGACAAGAACACTGTTTACAGAAATCAGCGGTTTTTTCGTTTCCTTCACTTTGAGCTTCTCATTTGCCAGCTCATTTTTCTTGTTCAGCAGATCTAATTGCTGCGGAAATTCAGTTTTATCCTTGATCTCATAGGTGCTTGGGAAATAGATGCTTTCCCCGTTTTTCAGATCATTCAGGCTGATGCTGAAGTGCTTTTGAAATGTTTTCTGATCCATTAAGATCACAGGCGGCACTTCATCTCCCCGCTTATAGCGCACATATGAAACCTGCATATCATAACGAGTAAATGAGAAATGGTTCTGCTTCAGTTCGTGTTCAATATCGTGCAAGTGCTGTTTTTCTTTCTGATTGCCTTCATAGGATAAGTACTCCATTTCATAGGCTGAATCCACTGCCCCGACAGTAGATTTGTAAACAGCCAGTACGCCGGTGGCCGTGAAGGCAACTGCTGAAATAATACTGACGATAAAAAACAGGCGGGCGTTATCCTTTAAGCGATAGACTAAATCAGAAATCCAAATGACATTTTTCCCGCGCAAATAAAAGCCCTTCCACTTCTTCACGGCCCGCAATATCCAAATGCTGCTCTGGCTGAAGAAAAAATACGTTCCGACAATGGTTAAAATCAAAATCAGAAAAGGCATATAGGAGTGAACATTCTCTTTTAAAACCATTCCGTAGCCCATAACAAGGCATGCCACTCCGAAAATCGACAGAAGGATAGACGGCTTCGGCTCAGGTTTCATGTTTTCTGCGCCTTTGATCAGCAAAATAACGGTTTTGGATTTAATAAAAAAGAGCGTAAACTGTGATAAAAGGAAAAATAAGAGCATAAATCCGCAAATCGTAATCCCCAGCGCCTTCCAAGGCATGTACAGCGGCAAAGCGTCCATTTCTAAAATATAGGCGCCGATTGTAAAAAACGTTTTTGAAAAAATCAGTCCGCCGATGATCCCGGCAACAATTGAAAAGGCGCCGATCATCATGTTTTCAGCTGTCACAAGCACTCGCAGCTGGGCGGGAGTAATCCCTTGAATCAGCAGAATTCCAAATTCTTTGTTTCTGGATTTCAAAAAAGCATTAACGGAATATAGAACAAATAATATTGAAAAGATAAAAATCATCCACTCCGCTGCCGTTAATCCCTTCCTCGCAATGTTATTTAAGTATCCTTCCTTAAGAGCAGGATGAAAGATAAACATAGCAAAGGTAAAGAAGATCAATACGGAAAAAGCACTGCTCAAAAAGAACGCCAGATACGACCGTTTGTTTCGTGTAACATTTTTATATGCGAACTGAAGAAAGGTCATTTGCGTTTCCCCCCAGCATAGAAAGTACATCCAGGATTTGGTCATAAAATACCTGGCGGTTATCCCCGCGGTAAATTTCGTTAAACAGGGTACCGTCTTTAATAAAAATCACACGCTGGCAGTAGCTTGCCGCCACAGGATCATGGGTAACCATTAATGCTGTAATCTGATCGTTCTGGTTCAAGCTTTGCATCGTCTCCATGACATCCTTTGAAGCTTTTGAATCAAGATTCCCCGTCGGTTCATCAGCCAGAATCAGAGAAGGTTTATGAATCACCGCTCTAGCAATGGCCGCCCGCTGGCGCTGTCCGCCTGAAACCTCAAACGGGCGCTTTTGTAAAAGGTTCTCTATTCCAAGCTTTTCAGCGATGGCATGCAGTTTTTTTACCATCACTGAAGGAGATTCTTTTTCAAGTGTTAACGGCAGCATGATATTTTCGCCAACCGTCAGTGTATCAAGCAGGTTAAAGTCCTGAAACACGAAACCAAGCTGTTTGCGCCTGAATTGTGCCAGTCTTGTTCTTTTCAGATTGTGAGGGTTGTCTCCTTTGATCAGGACGTCTCCGGAGTCGGGACGGTCTATGGTTGAGATGATATTCAAGAGCGTTGTTTTACCGGAACCCGACGGCCCCATCACCGCCGTGAATTCCCCTTCCTCTACTGAAAAAGAGATTTGTTTTAACGCCTGATGGGACACTTGTCCTTTGTAGGTTTTATTTAAATGATTGACCTCGAGCATATTCGCCATGAGAATCCTCCTTATCGTTATTGTTCATCAGAAATCGGCTTATCATGTGTTTGCGGAAAGCTCATAAAAAAACCCTCCCGATAAGCTGGTAAACAAATCTTATCAAGAGGGATGACAGTGTGCTATGCGGTTTTCTTAATGACTCCTTACACTTTTGTAAGAAATAAAAATTGTACCGCTGTGCCCTTTTCCGGAGCAGAGTTGATCTCTACTTCATGATTCAGTTTATCCGTGATTTCTTTGACCAGATGAAGACCTATCCCAGTTGACTCTTGGAAACGCCGGCCGTTTTCGCCTGTGTAATAGGGATCAAACACACGCTTTATATCCTGCGAGGGAATACCCACGCCATAATCTCTTACTTCTAACACGGTTTTATCCTCATGCTGAAAAATCGTCAGCTCAATCCGGTCACTCATGCCCGCGGAATATTTCACCGCGTTTGTCACGACCTGCCCAATCGCAAATTTCAGCCATTTTGGGTCTGTATAAATCGTATCGTCAGTGAGAATATTTGTTTTCGGATATACACGATGCTCGATAAAATAACGTTTATAGCTTTGAATAACGGTTTGGAGAATGTCGGATAAAGAGACGGCTTCTATTTTGAAATCTCTCTCAAATAGGTCGAGCCTTGATGAATACAGCAATGTTTCCAGTCCATATTCAATCTGCCGGACTTCTTTTTTGATTTGCCCAAAAATGGGCTCGTCCTCTTCCTGAATGATTAAATTAATAACAGAAAGCGGCGTTTTCACTTGGTGCACCCACTGGTTCATATAGGTCACCCTGCTTTCCAGCTTCGCTTCTGTTTCGTGAAGCTTCTGGTTGTGGAGGCGGTTCAGTTCCATCTGTTTTTCATAAAGCTCAGAACTAAACAGGGAAGAACCCAAATCAGGCACTTCCGCATCCTCCTGATGGGAGCTGAGCCACTGATAAACGCCGCGATCTTGATACCAGCGATAGATCAAATACGCAGCTAGCAACAGCAGCTGCACGCCGAGTATATAGAATAAATGGGCAAGGGAATGCTGTCCCGCAAACCAATAGTACGTAAAAACAAAAATGCCTTGAATCAGAAAAAGCAATATCAAGAGAACATGAGTACGTAAAAACAGTTTCATGACAACGGCCTCAACTGATATCCTTCACCGCGGACAGATTCGATTGAAAAAGGCACCTCTAAGTCACGAAGCTTTTTGCGCAAACGGGTGATATATACATTCAGCGTATTGTCATCAACGAACAGATCAGTATCCCACGTTTTTTCCATTAACCGGTCTCTTCCCGTTACCTTTTCTCCCCGTTCCAGCAGCACCTCAAGAAGCTTGCTTTCTTTCTTTGACAGCTCGCACTTTTCTTCTTGATAACGCAGTTCAAATCGCTCTACATACAGCTGTGCACCCTCGAATTCCACGATTCTTTCTCCCTGCTTCACCGCATACTCTCCATACGCCCTGCGAATCTGGCTTTTGATTTTCGCGAGCACAATATCATAAGAAAACGGCTTTTCAATATAATCATCGCCGCCGTTTTCAATTGCCATCACCTGGTCCATTTCGCCGCTTCTGGCAGAAATGAAGATGATCGGACTGGTCGAATGGTGGCGGATCTGCCGGCACCAATAATATCCGTCATATGCCGGCAAATTGATATCAAGCAGCACCACATCGGGTTTTTCCCGCAAGAACATATCCAATACAGACGTGAAATCAGTGGTAACCACCGTATCATAGCCGTACTTCTCTAAATAATTTTGTAATAATGACCGAATATCTTCACTATCTTCTACAATCATGATTTTATTCATGCAATCCATCCTCCAAAAGGATACGGCTTTTCAGAGCCATCATTTTTTGATGCCACCATCATAATGCTTTCATCGGTTCTCTGCAACAAGAGAAAGCGGGCCTTCATAAAAGCCCGCTTCTTACCGTTCTTTGCGAATATGTATATCTTGAATAGACTGTTTCGGCGCATGAAATCTGCTCTCCGCTTCACTTCTTGCCTCGGCAAAGGCCCGTGCCTCTACATGATCCTTGTAGACCTCCAGTTGAATCAGATACAGCGGGCGCACTTTAAAACCATGAATAACCGTCACAGCCCACAGCGGGAGCACAATAAAAATCCCGGGCAGATCGGGCAGCACAAAACCAAACGCAAATACGAAAAAATAAATGATTCCGTACATGATCCACTTTCTATTTCTAACCTTAATGCCAATAAATAAAAAGGCAAAAAAACTGGTAATGGCAAAAGGCATGAAAATAAACAGCATCCACCAGCTATGCAGCCATTCCCAAGCAGCACCTCTTTTAGTAATTCCCATATTTTTCTCCTCCTATTTACCTATAATAATCGATTAAGCAAATCGCGTCACCTGTAAACGAAAAAACTTTCCCTCTTTAAAATAGTGATAGACGGGGCACGGGTTTCTTGCTATATTATTAGTTGATAATGATAATCATTACTAATTAACCAAAAATACATATTGGGGGGTTCTTGATGAAAAAGAACACATTGCTCGTGGGCATGCTGGTGCTGCTTCTCATGTTTGTTAGTGCTTGCAGCGGCACGGCTTCGAAAGGAAGCTCAAGTGATTCAGCTTCCGAAAAGGCAGAAATGAGAACATACAAATCAACAAAAGGGAACGTCAACATTCCTGCACATCCGAAACGCATCGTAACTGATTTTTATGCCGGAGAATTGCTGTCTGTCGGGGCCAATGTGGTCGGCTCGGGCTCATGGTCATTTGATAATCCGTTTTTAAAATCAAAGCTGAAAGATGTGAAGGATGTCGGTGATCCGATCAGCGTTGAAAAAGTGATGGAGCTTCAGCCTGACTTAATTGTTGTCATGAATGAAGAGAATGTCGATAAATTAAAGAAAATCGCTCCAACGGTTGTCGTTCCTTATAACACAGCGAAAAACGTAGAAGACACAGTCAGCATGTTCGGGGATATCGCCGGAGCGAAAGACGAAGCAAAATCATTTATGGCTGACTTTAACAAAAAAGCAGAAGCAGCCAAAAAGAAAATTGCCGGTGTCATCGACAAGGATGCAACTTTCGGTATTTATGAAAACACCGACAAGGGCGAATTCTGGGTGTTCAATGACAATGGCGGACGCGGCGGCCAAGCTGTATACAACGCGCTTGGGTTAAAAGCGCCTGAAAAAATTGAACAAGATGTCATCAAAAAAGGAGAGATGAAACAGCTCTCTCAAGAGGTCATTCCTGAGTATGCCGCAGATTATATGTTCATTACGGATTACAATCCGAAAGGCGAAAGCAAAACACTCGACAAGCTGAAGGACTCCTCCATCTGGAAAAACCTAGACGCTGTCAAACATAACCGCGTGTTTATCAACGACTTTGACACGTTCTACCCGTACGATCCGATTTCCGTCAGCAAACAGGTTGATTTGATTGCTGATATGCTGGTGAAGCGCGAGAAAGAAAATCAGAAATAATGGCATGATAAAAGCACTCACGATGTTGTGAGTGCTTTTTCTTCAGCTAACTTGCTGACGTGCGGCTTTTCCCGCTGAGCCGAATTCTCTCATTTTGCTTTTCACTGTTTCTTTTACAGCGTCAATTCCCGGCGTCATATAAGTACGGGGTTCGTATAAATCCGGATTTTCTTCAAACATGACACGCGTTTTTTCTGCCCATGCCACCATACATTCTGTATTGATGTTGATCTTCGCGTGGCCAAGCTGGATCGTTCTTGCGATTTGGTCTGCTGGAATTCCCGATGCGCCGTGAAGAACAAGCGGAATGTTCGTGGTCTTAGCGATCTCCTCCATCTCTTTGAAACCGAGCTTAGGCTCACCTTGATACTTTCCATGAACTGATCCGAGCGCAGCGGCCAGGGCATCAATATTGGTTTCTTCCACGAGACGCCGGCACTCGTGAAGATCAGCGTATTTTACACCGCCCACAAGGCCGTCCTCCATGCCGCCTACCGTTCCGACTTCAGCCTCCACCGACACACCGTGAAGCTTGGCATAGTCCGCTACCTCTTTCGTCATGGCGATATTCTGATCAATCGGCGAATGTGATCCGTCAATCATCACCGAGCTAAACCCTGCGTCAACGGCTTGTTTGCAGCGCTCCACACTGCTGCCGTGATCAAGGTGAAGGACAACGGGAACGGTGATTGACAATTCTTCTATCAGCGCATTAACCATCGCAGCTACGGTTTTGAATCCGCCCAAGTAGTCGATCAGCCGATCCGATGCTGCCGCGATGACAGGTGACTGTTCTTCCTCCGCAGCCTGTAAAATCGCCTTCGTCCACTGCAGGCCGTTGATATTAAACTGGCCGACTGCATATTGCTCCCGCTTTGCATCTTCAAGAAGCTCTTTCATCGATACAAAAGCCATGTCCACCCCTCCTTTATCCATTACATGTTGAAGTATTTTGATACGACATCAACCGTTGTTTTTTTCGCTGTTTGAATGGCTTCCTCAGCACTCAGCTTATAGTATTCAGGCCGGAAGAGCTCAACCGATACAACATCAGAGAAGCCGATTTCCTTGAGGGCTGATAAGTGGGCATCTAAGTCAATCGCACCTTGGCCCGGCCATACACGATCCTCATCGGTTAAAAAGCCGATTGGGAAATCTTCGGTATCGTCGATATGATAGATGAAAATTTTTTTTCCGTCCGCCTGCTTTAAGCTTTCAATATTTGAACCCATGGCATGGAAGTGGAAACTGTCAAGGACAAGCCCGACATTGTCACGATTGACTGTGTTTACGATGTCGTACGCCTGTTCAAACGTATTGACCGTACATTGCGGGTGGCCGACAAATTCAAGCGCGATTTTTACGCCGTACGGCTCCGCGATATCTGAAAGCTCAGTCAGCACCTCTACACTGCTCTTTTTGATCTCTTCTTTTACAATCTTCTGCTCAGTCACAAGCGGAACGGCCACGACATATTTCACACCGAGGGTTTTGCACGTTTGCATCATGCCTTTAAATTCAGAGATGATCTCATTGTGGCCCTTTTCATCACGGTTGTTGAAGAACACGAGTGCGTTTAAGGCAAGCGGCTTGATGTGATGGGTTTGAAAATATTCCGCAAGATCTTCCAATGAATGACCTTTTAAGTACTCCGGCAGCTTATCCATTGTGCGGATTTCAATATAATCATAGCCATGCTTTTCACATAGTTCTAAATCCTGTTTAAGATTTGAGTTTTCCAATGTTGTGGCTTCATTAAAACAAAGTTTCATGTCAGACTCCCCCATCTGCGTTTTAGATATGAAGGGAGTTCGGCAGGAAGGCTGTTCGCCATATCCCGCCGAACTCCATGCTCAGCTTATGCAAGACCTAATTCTTCTTTCATTTTTCGAAGCATAAATCGGCTTGATTCATCCGCTCTTTCGTCAACCCAAGCAAAAACGGCATTCGTCGCAATTCCGTCGAACTTCATATCTCTCAGCTTTCTGAAAATCGTCTCAAAATCAACCTCGCCTTGGCCAATGTCCAAATGCTGGTGAACCGTTACTTTCGCGTCAGGCGGATTGACGATGTAGCGCAGGCCGTGAGCCGCTTTATGATTAAAGGTATCTGCAAATAAAACGTGTGTGAGGCGGTCGCCGGCTTCGTCAAACATGGTCTCGATGTCGCCTTTGCCGTCATCATAGAAGAACGTATGCGCAGTCGAGTAGACAAGATTGATCCAATCCTTGTCAAGCGCGCGGATCATATCCATCGCACCTTTGTGCGTTTCGATAAAATCGTACGGGTGGGCTTGAAGATTGAGTTTAATGCCTTCTTTTTCAAAGACTGGCAGAAGCTCATCCATGGATTTGATAAATTTTTCTTCACTTGTTAAAGGATCATATTTTGAACCGCTGAATTCACTGTTCATCAAATCGACTTCAAGTTCAACCGCAATTTCGATCGCCCTTTTCCAATTGCGCACTGCAGCCTGACGGCGGTCTTCTTCAGGACCCGCCCAGTGGTAAAGAGGAAGGAGCGATGAAAGCTTAACACCTGTATCCCTTAAAAGCCGCTTTAATTGTTTGATCTTTGCTGAATCGACTTTCGGATATTTATAGAATGGACAAAAATCCTCGCGCGGCGATAGTTCGATATATTCATAACCAAGTTCCGCCGTTTTATAGACCATTTCCTCCAAAGTTAAATCATCTCGATACATCGATGGATCCAATGCTAATTTCATATTTTCACTCCTCTGTTTTTTAGTTTTGAACTGTTGTAAAAGATTGATAGAATTCCGGTTTTTCCTTCAATTCAACCTTTTCTTTTTGTCCAGATTCCTGGGCTTTTACACACGCGTCAGTGGTAACCGCAGCAATGTAGCCGTCCCATGCCGTCGGGCCGCTGACCTCGCCTTTCTTTTGAATCGAATCAATGAAGTCTTGAATTTCCACATCGTACGCAGCCACAAAGCGTCTCTGCCAATCCATCAGAATATCTGTGCTGAATTTTCCTTCTTTTCTCATGCTGATGCTTGATGGTTCAGGAAGCTTGATGACGCCGTCTTCTCCGACGATTTCACATTGAATGTCATAGCCGTATTTACAGTTCACATAGATTTCAGCATTGATGACGATGCCGCCTTTAGTTTCAATCAATACAATTTGCGGATCTTTTAAATGCGGAAGCGCATTTTTCGATTTTTTCGGATAGATAACTTGAACGGACTCGTAGTCATCATTGACGAGCCAGTGCAGCACATCAATTTCATGAACAAGCGTATCAACTACGGCCATATCCGTTGTGTAGTTATCTCCCACAGTCGGGTTGCGGTGCGCGCAGTGAATCATAAGCGGCTCTCCGATGACATGGTTGTCGAGCGCTTCCTTCAGCTGTACGTAACCGCTGTCATAACGGCGCATGAAGCCAACTTGAACAAGACGTTTGCCCACTTTCATTTCCTCTTCGACGATGCGCATGCATCCTTCAGCCGTTGTCGCGAGCGGCTTTTCACAGAACACATATTTCTGGGCTTTAATGGCTTTCAGCACACTCGATTCATGCGCAGGCCCCCAGCTAGTCACTAAGACAGCATCTACATTTTCGTCTGCAAGCAGGCTGTCATCATTCGGATAAACCGTCGCGTTTAATTGGTATTGATCAACGACCTTTTGTGCAGCTTCTTGATTGACATCCGTTACAGCAACGATTTCTGCGCCGGACAGCTTGTTCGTGATGCGGTTAATATGTTCTTTTCCGATTGCTCCAGTTCCAATTACGCCAATACGTAAACTCATTGACAGCCACTCCTTCTGTTGGTTACATCATTTTGCTTTCTGTTCCTTGCTTTACTTGGCTCTGAGGAGATCCGTAGAGTTCCTCTTGAATTTGTTCAAGCGACTTGCCAGACGTATTCGGCGCGAAGAGAAGCCCGATGATCATACTGGCCGTCACACATCCGAGGAGAATTGCAGCCATCGTTCCAATGCCGAAATTGGTCATAATCATTGGGACAAACAGACTCCAAATCCCTATTGAAATACGTACGAGGAAAAACATTAGTCCTTGTGCAGAAGCACGATATTGCGTAGGAAAGATTTCACTGGCCCATAACTGATAGTTGGCTTGCTGACCGGCTCCGTTATTGATGCCGATCACGACAATAAACAGGAGCAGAATCGGCAGGCCTTCAACCGGCAGCAGAAACAGCGTCCATCCGATCACCGCCATAAAAGCGGCGATTCCGAAAACGGTTTTTCTATATTTGTCGGCAAAGGGCATGAAGATGAAAGCGACCCCCAACCCTGTGAAGATAAACAGTCCCATTTGCAAAAGGTTTGCCATATTGGCAGATACACCGCCGACCTGCTGATAAATGTATGGCATAAAGAAGCCCATCACACCGGCGGCTAAATTCCAAACCAAGTACACACCCATCAAAAACAGTATGCTTTTTAGATACATTGGCTTGAGCAAATCAAAATACGATGTTTTGTTCAGTACGGCCGGCTTCTCTGTTTGTATGTCTGCAGGCTGATTTTTCTGCTGCCACGCATCTGACTCCGGAAGCCTGATTCTCAGGATGTACGTAATCAGCGCGATCACAAGCAGATGGGCAAATACAATTTTATTCCCCAAGAGGCCTAAATCACCGACCAGTACGGAGAGAAGCAGCACAACGACAGCGCCCGCGGCCCAAGCGACTTGTGCCACGCCGCAATGGCGGGCCCGATTTTTCTTTGGTGCATTTTCTGCAATAATGGTCCATGATGCGGTAATGTCAGCTCCCACTGATAAACCGATAATCATGTAACCGCTTAACAACATGGGAAAATTAACCCCAAACAGAACCAAACAAATCCCTAATGCATAAACCAGCATGCTATTGGTATAAACAGCCTTCCGCCCGACTTTATCAGCCAGATACCCGCCAAGCAGGGCGCCGACTGCGGCAGAAATTGCATTTGCGCTTAGCGCGCCGAGCAGCCCGATTTGCGTATCAGATAGCTTTAGGTAACTGACCCATAACGATAAACCGGCAGATCCAGCCACAATCGAACCGGCATCAATATAGTTGGCCAATGCTGCCGCGATTGTCCGTTTATTGAAGGCCGAATCCGCATTGGTATTGCCCATATATTCAGTCCCCATTAAGCCAGATCCAACAACTGCTCATCAATATAGTTTCTCGCGATCAATGCATACTCAAGCGGGTTAGCTACATCGGGGTCCTGTTCAGCTTCAACGACAATCCATCCGGAATAATCGTGCTTCAACAGCAGCTGATATACTTCTCTAAAGTCAATGCATCCATCACCGGGAACCGTGAACATGCCTTTTAAAAATGCTTGTCGAAACGATTCCCCTCCAAGCCTGCATTGTTCCATGACATTCAGGCGGGCATCTTTAAAGTGCACATGCTTAATGCGGCCGATATGCTTCTCAAGCATTCCCATGTAGTCACCGTCAGAAATATACGCATGCCCTGTATCATAGAGGAGGTGTACATGCGCAGGGTCTGTTCCTTCCATCAGGCGGTCCACTTCTTCTGCTGTTTGGATGCCAGTGCCAAGATGGTGATGATACACAAGCTTCAAGCCATGCTGATCAGCAATTTTGCCAAGGTGATTCAGCCCTTCGCAAAGCCGTTCCCATTCACCATCCGTAAAGTGCGGCTTCTCTGTGAACACATTTTTCTCCAAGCTTTGCACACTGTGTGTTTGTTCAGAGACAACTGCGACATCCGCGTTTACTTGTTGCAAATACTCACAATGCAGGGTAAATGCCTTTGCCGCTTCACCGAGTCCGTCACGCAAGATAAAGCTGCTGAACCATTTTCCCGCGATTCTTAAATTTCGAAGTTTCAGCTCTTTGTTCAGGATGGCCGGTTCGGGGAAAAAGCCCCCGACTTCCGTACCTTGAAAACGTGCGACAACGATATCACTTAACAAATGCTGAAGTGTGTTTCCCGCTCCGATTTCAGGAATGTCATCATTCCGCCACCCAATAGGAGCAATGCCCCACAGGATTTTTTCTTTGCCCATCTATGAGCCTCCCCTCTAATACTGCTTCGCAGATTCCAGCATTTTTTCTTTTGCTTCGTATGCCTTCTGAACGCTTTCTTGTTCAGACACTTCTGCTACGCCGACATGCCACCAGCTGTCATAGCCGTCAGTCATTGTTTTTGGCAGAACCTTCATTTCAATTAACGTTGATACGTCCTGTTTCTTCGCATCCTCTAACGCCGCTTTTAACTCTTCTACTGTGTTGGCACGGTAGGTTTTTGCGCCGTATCCCTCAGCAACTTTCGCGTAATCAACATTCAAAATTTGGTTATCATCTGTGCGGAACTCACAATAGTAGCTGCCGCTGCCGTGATCCATTTGAAGGTTGTTGATACATCCAAAACCAGAGTTGTCAAAGAGCAGCACATTGATTTTCTTGTTGTACTGAATCGCCGTGATCAGCTCGGAATGAAGCATCAGGAAGCTGCCGTCTCCGACAATGGAATACACTTCTCTGTCAGGATGGGCCAATTTAAGCCCCAGTGTGCCGGACACTTCATAGCCCATGCAGGAATACCCGTACTCCAGATGATACGTATTCGGAACATTAGAATGCCACAAACGCTGCAAATCTCCTGGAAGGGAGCCTGCTGAACAGATGATCACGCTGTCTTCAGGAATCGTCTCGTTGATTGTCAGCAATGCCGTTGTTTGCGGCAGCTCAGTGTTCAACGCGTCAGCGTATTCATTTAGAATCTCTTGAGAGAAATGATTTTTAATTTCCGGATCAAACGCTTCCCGTTTAAACGTCACTTTGCTGAGGCGTTCACGTTCAGCGAGCCATTCATCCTTCAGCTCCTTGATCGTGGAGCCGAATTCGCTCTTATAGCCTTCAAGCAAACCATGCAGTTTGCCAAGCGTCACTTTCGCATCCGCTACCACTTGGAACGCGTCGAGTTTATACGCCTGCATTCGGCTGACATTGATGTTCAGGAACTTCGCTTTATCAAAATCAAAAGCGGTCTTAGAGGATGTCGCAAAATCCGTATATCTTGTACCGATACCGATAATCAAATCAGCTTGGCGGGCCGCTTTATTTGCCGCAAGTGTACCTGTGATGCCCATTCCGCCGAGGTTGTTCGCAAAATCAGCTTCAACTGTCGACTTTCCTGCCTGCGTTTCAACTAACGGAATGTGATACGCTTCAGAAATGGCAACCAATTCATCGCGCGCACCGGAGTATTTTGCGCCTCCGCCAACGAGGATCACAGGATTTTTGCTGGCTTTAATCAGCTCCGCAGCACCTTGAAGCTCGCGCTCGCTCGGCTGCATGCGATCAATATAGTGAACCCGTTTGACGAAGAAACTTTCATCAAAGTCGTATGCTTCTCCTTCAACATCCTGAGAAATGCAAATCGTTGCCGGACCTGCTTTTGCCGGATCAGTCATGACTTCAAACGCGCGCAGCAAACTGCTCATGAGCTGCTCAGGGCGCGTAATGCGGTCCCAGTATCTCGATACAGGCTTCAATGCATCGTTTGTCGTAATCGCCGCACTGTATTCTTGTTCCATTTGCTGCAGTACAGGGTCTGGCTGTCTTGTCGCAAATGTATCTGCCGGAATCAAGAGAACCGGGATATTGTTTGCTAATGCAGTGCCGGCCGCCGCCACTAAGTTGGCCGCTCCCGGTCCGACGGATGTAGAGACCGCATATATTTTTCTTCTCAGCATTTGCTTGCTGTACGCCATTGCGGCATGCGCCATTCCTTGTTCGTTTTTCCCTTGATAGACTTTCAAATGGCCTGCATCCTGCTCAAGCGCCTGGCCGATCCCTAGTACGTTTCCATGGCCGAAAATCGTGAAAATCCCTTCAACGAAAGGCTCTTCCTTTCCATCTACATGGATGTACTGCTGGTTTAAGAATTTAATCAGCGCTTGGGCTGTTGTTAAGCGAATTTTCTTCCCCACAAACGATCCCACCTTTACTCGATCTTTTTCAATTATGACTGTGCTTCAATAAGCTGTACGATTTCATCCGCAGTCGGCATCGCTTCTGACGAACTGTGCTTGCTCACCACAATGGAGGCTGAAGCGCTGCCGTATTTCAATGCCGTTTCGATGTCTTTTCCGCTGACAAGGCCATAGATAAAGGCAGACGCATAGGAGTCACCGGCTCCAAAGGTTTTCAGCACTTTTGTCTTGTACGCTTGAGCGCGGAATACCTCTCCGGATTTGCTGTATGCATAAGAGCCTTCAACGCCGTGTTTGATGACAACAAGGTCGGCTGAATGATCAAATAAATGATTGACGGATTCTTCATTGCTTCCGCCTGTACGGTTTTCCATTACATCAAATTCATCACGTGTGCCGATGACGATATCAGACTGCTCGGCGACCAAAGAATAGTAAACGGCTGTTTCATCCGCTGACTGCCATGTATACGGGCGGTAATCCAGTTCGAACACCACTTTGACCTGATGCTTTTTCGCATATTGAACAGCTTTTAACACCGCTTCCCTTGATGGGCTTTTAGCAAGTGCTGTCCCGGAAACAAGCAGCATTTTCGCATTTGCGATATAGTCCTCTCTTACCTCTGAAGGCTCAAGATAAAGATCCGCCACATCATCGCGATACATTAAGATGCTGCATTCTTCCGGGCTGAGAATTTCTGTAAATGCAAGGCCTGCTTTGTGGCCATCTTGATCCACAATCATCTGTGTTGTGTCAACGCCGGTATTTCTCATATAGGACTCTATGAATCTTCCATGCTGGTCATCTGGAATTTTGCCGATGAAGCCCGCTTTTAAGCCAAGCTTCGCGCTGCCGATCGCGATATTCGCAGGTGAACCGCCGACATATTTCGAAAATGTCATCGTTTCTTCCATTGGGCGGTTGTATTCGACTGCGTTCAGATCAATACACGCCCGGCCGATGGCAACAATATCAAAAGCCTTCTCTTCATTGAATGTATACTTCATCGTAAACAGCCACTCCTCACTTGTTAACGTTCTAAAATCCACTCATGCGCCGGGTCATTATGAAACTTCCATTTCCGCGTCGGCCCTGCCATGACATTTAAATAGTAGGATGTGTATCCGTCCGGCACGCCTACCGGGTGGTATCCTGCAGGAACGATGACAACGTTTTCATTTTCTACAGTCATTGTCTCGTCAATCGAGCGGTCATCTGTGTATACGCGCTGAAACACAAAGCCCTGTCCCGGGTCTAACTCATGGTAGTACGTTTCTTCTAAAAAAGATTCCTCCGGCAAATTGTCTTGATCATGTTTATGAGGCGGGTAGCTGGACCAGTTGCCGCTGTCTGTATAGACTTCAACTACTAATAGACTGTTAGCTGAAGGGTCTGAATCCGGAAGAATGTTGTGAACAGTACGTTTGTTTGAAAACTTCCCGCGATGCTCAATGCCATTGTCTTCCGCTTTGATCAGCTTTGTCGGAAGCTGTTTTTCCGATGGAGAGTAGCAAAGCGCTACTCTTGCGTCGCTGACCGCGGTGATCTCAAAGGAACGGTCATTTGAAATATAGACACTGTCTGTCGGCTTTCGTTCGAATACGCTTTCACGTGTGCCGATATTCTCAAAAGTCGACTCATGATCGGTCACTGTAATATTTCCCGTTACCGCCACAATACAGATTTCTTGTTTTTTCAATTCTTCTGCATAGCTGGAACCGGAAGCGATATCTAACACTTTAAACTCTACATAGGTGAGATCAGAGTTGGATTTCGTTACTTCGTGCACCAGCTTGACCCCATTAGACACTTCATTCGACTGCGGCTTACGCAACAAATAACTCATAGTGAAGCCCTCCTCTTTCTATTGGTAGAATGAGTCCGAACAGCGCCCATAGACGCCGTTCGGCTGTTCGTCGTTTAGTTGAAATCAGGTGCCGGATATCTTGCCGTAACCACTTTTTTACGCGTATAGAAGTCGACGCTGTCTTTTCCGTTCGCATGCAGCGTTCCAAAGAATGAAGACTTCCAGCCTGAGAATGGGAAGAATGCCATTGGAGCCGGCACACCCAGGTTGATGCCGAGCATTCCCGCATCAATGTTTTCACGGAAATAGCGGATTGCGTTTGAGTTGGATGTGAACAGGCAGGCACCGTTCGCAAACTCAGACTTATTGGCAATTTCGATCGCTTCTTTCAGGTTTTTCACGCGGATGACTGACAAGACCGGAGCAAAAATTTCATCTTTCCAGATCGTCATCTCTGTCGTGACATTGTCAAAGATCGTCGGGCCGACAAAGTAGCCGTCGTCAGATACATTTTCACGTCCGTCACAAACGAGTCTCGCGCCTTCTTCGAGCCCTTTTTCAATGTAGCTGAGCGTGCGCTTCTTGTTGTCTTCGCGAATAACCGGTCCTAAGAATACGCCGTCATCAAGGCCGTTACCGATTTTAATGTCAGCCACTTTTTCCTGCAGCTTCGCCATAAACTCATCAGCGATTCCTTCTTCAACTGTTACAACTGCACAAGCCATGCAGCGTTCACCTGCAGAACCAAAGGCTGCTCCGATGATGTTTGTGATTGTGTCTTCGAGATGCGCATCGTTCAGGACAATCGTATGGTTTTTCGCGCCTGTCAGAGATTGAACGCGTTTTAAGTTTTCGCTTCCTTTTTTGTAGACGTACTCGCCGACTGGCTTGGAGCCTACGAATGAGATCGCTTTAATTTCAGGATGCTCGAGGATGCCGTTCACAACGTCATGCGCACCGTATACGACGTTGAATACCCCTTTCGGAAGGCCCGCTTTTTCAAAAAGCTCAACCAATTTCTCTGTTAACAGCGGTGTCCGCTCAGATGGTTTTAAAATAAATGTGTTGCCGAGCGCGATTGCCATCGGGAACATCCAGCAAGGAACCATCATCGGGAAGTTAAAAGGCGCGATTCCGCCGACAACTCCGATTGGGTAGCGGTAGTTGGCCGCTTCAACATCTGTTGCGATGGAAGCAAGTGAGTCACCCATCATCAGGGAAGGTGCTCCAGCTGCGAATTCTACGTTTTCAATTCCGCGTCCCACTTCTCCAAGAGCTTCTTTTGTGTTTTTTCCATTTTCAATGGTAATCAGATGAGCAAGTTCTTCTTTATGCTGAGAAAGCAGCTGCTGGAAGTTAAATAGAATTCTGGCACGGCGTGGAACAGCCACTTTTGTCCATGTTTTAAATGCCTCAGCCGCTTTTTGCGCAGCATAATCAATATCCTCTTTTGTTGAAATCGGCACTTGGCACAGCACTTCTTTCGTCGCCGGATTCACAACGTCTTCATATTTATCTGTTTTGCTTTCAACCCATTCACCGTTGATGTAGTTTTTTAATTTTCTGATTTCTGCCATTCTTATTGCCTCCTTCATTAGTAAACACATACACTTGTATGGGTGGTTCAGGATAGATTCATATCAATATCCACTGTTTCAGTAAGCCAAGAATTAAACGCTTTCAAAAAAACCAAAAAAATAAATGGTGATGCAATTTTAGATACAAGCAACCATTTCATACATATCAGGTTACTTTTTGGTCATTTCTTGGTTATATTCTAATCGCATAATACCCATAAGTCAATCATAAACACTAAATTTTTTCATTATTTTTATTATATTAATCTTCTGACCAATGAAGAGAGTCACGAGAAGTCCGTCGAATCTTGCAAAAGAAATACACCGATGTTATCATTTTTTTAGCAACTATTGATCAACTTTTGGTTTTTATTATATATTTATGTTACGTAAAGATTCAAGAAGGAGTTTTTAATATGAAACTGATGCGGATTCAGGAAATGGAGGAGTACATTTTATCGCATGGCACTGTTTCCTTAGATGAGCTGTGCCAGGTGTTCAATGTCTCCAAAAACACAGTCAGACGTGATATCAACAAGTTAACAGAAAAGGGTGCGATTGAAAAAGTATACGGCGGCGTAACATCGATTGAGAAAACCGCATTAGTTCCTTTTGAGAATCGCACCATTCAGCACCAAGATGAAAAAACAAAAATTGCCCATTATGCTTCCCGGTTTATTGAAGATCACGATTTGATCTTCATTGATTCAGGAACAACAACAAAGTCTATTCTCGATACGCTTGATCCGGCCAAAAATGTCACCATCTTAACCAACAGCTTAGACATTATCAATGCGGCATCTGCTTTGAAGAATATCAACTTAATCATTATCGGAAACAACTATAAGAGAAAAACCCGCTCGTTTGTCGGCATGGACGACCCGGCTATGCTTGATAAGTACAATATCAACAAAGCCTTTATGTCCGCTACCGGAACGACGCTGACACACGGATTGACCAATTCGGATCTGCTGGAGTACGAAATTAAAAAGAGGATTTCGGAAAAAGCAAAAGAAGTGTATTTATTGGCTGACCATTCAAAATTCGGAAAATCAACGCTTCTGACGTATGCGCCGTTTGACAGGCTGCATTGCATTGTGACATCTCAGCCATTAGATGACGAGTACACACAGTACTGCAATGAGCACCAAATCAGCATTCATCTGGCCTAACGTTTACAATAGTGTTGAGAGTCTTTCATCCATTTTATTCTAGGAGGCAGATCATGAAAAAAGCAAAGCTCGGAAAATCAGACTTGCAGGTATTCCCTATCGGATTAGGAACAAATGCTGTCGGAGGACACAACCTCTACCCGAACCTGAATGAAGAAACCGGAAAAGAATTGGTGCGCGAGGCAATCCGTAATGGCGTGACGATGTTAGATACCGCTTATATTTACGGGATCGGCCGTTCCGAAGAATTAATTGGTGAAGTGCTGCGCGAATTTAACCGTGAAGATGTTGTCATCGCAACAAAAGCCGCGCACAGAAAACAAGGAAATGATTTTGTCTTTGATAATTCACCGGAATTTCTTAAGAAATCAGTTGATGAAAGCCTGAAGCGTTTGAATACGGATTATATCGATTTGTTCTACATTCACTTCCCGGACGAACATACGCCGAAGGATGAAGCAGTTAACGCACTAAATGAAATGAAGCAAGCCGGAAAAATCCGTTCCATCGGTGTATCCAACTTCTCTTTAGAGCAATTGAAAGAAGCAAACAGAGACGGCTTGGTAGATGTATTGCAAGGCGAATACAACCTGTTAAACCGTGAAGCGGAAAACACATTCTTCCCATATACGAAGGAGCATAATATCTCGTTTATCCCTTACTTCCCGCTCGTATCAGGATTATTGGCAGGAAAATATACAGAAGATACAACGTTCCCTGAAGGTGACCTCCGAAACGAAATGGAAAACTTCAAGGGAGAGCGTTTCAAAGAAAATATCAGAAAGGTCAACAAGCTTGCGCCGATTGCCGAAAAGCACAACGTGGACATCCCTCACATCGTATTGGCTTGGTATTTGGCAAGACCGGAAATTGATATTCTCATCCCAGGAGCAAAACGTGCCGATCAGCTGGTTGATAACATCAAAACAGCAGACGTGACGCTTTCTCAGGAAGATATTTCGTTTATTGATAAGCTGTTCGTATAAGAAGAATAAAACAGCCTTCTCCATTGGGAAGGCTGTTTTTATTTGGGCAAAATTGATCTATCATTCTATGATTGCATGATGAGAAAGCCCTTTAGTAGCTCCAATCTAACTAATTTTAAGCAAAAGCTTACAAAAAGAGCCATAAATCCGATAAAATAAAGGTAGATTATCTCAGAAAGAAAGTGATTGAAAAAGCAAAACAAGATATGAAACGTTAGATGGGAATAAGAGACTCATATGAATAAAAAAGCTTCTTTTATTTGCTGCTCAGAATAACGGATCGTTTCGCCGGTCTATGGAGGAAACATAATGAAACTTAAATATGTAAAAGCCTTAGTCGCAGTAACTGTTGCTTTAGGTGTACTGCTGCCATCAACCATTTCTCATGCCAAAAGTTTTAGCGGCCGCTCATCATCCAGTTACAGCAGCCGAAGCTCAAGCTCGTCTTACAGCGGAAGCTATAAATCCAGCCCGAAATCAAGCTACAGTTCGGGATCAAGCTCTTCAAGCAAAAAGTCCAAGACATCTGACGATTCATCATCGTCGATTTCGCTGAAAAAGAAATCTTCGGAAAAGTCGAGCTCATCAAGCTCTAAAAAATCGTCAGGCACATTTTCCGGCGCCACATCAAAAGTAAGCGGAAAGACATACAGCGGAAAATCATCCAAAGCTTATGTGGGCGGACGTTATGTTTCAGTGAATCATTACTACAATGCAGGATTCTCGCCATCTGGGTGGTTTGGCTATTATAGCGGATTCACAACGGGCATGTTTATGATCAGCATGATGCACCCTTGGGGTTACACCTATCATCCAGTCGGAGGCCCGGGCTATGTTTCTTATGGCGCTTCGCCGATTGCCTGGATCGTTGATGTCATCGTTCTGATCATTATTTTACTCATTGTCATCGCTCTGATTCGCGCATTCAAATCACCGAAGACGTACAGAAGGAGCTTTTAGGGAATGAAATTAGTATTAAATGAGCAAGAAATTGTAGACGGGATTTGTGTGTATATATCTAATGAAGAAGAGATTTACCCTGAGGACGTTGAAGTAAAAGAGCTGTCTTACAACAAGCGTACAGGATTCTTTGCTGAAGCCAAATATGGCCTGCACCACAAGCAGCTTGATTCAGATGACATTTCAGAAGGCATTATTCAGTTCTTAGAGGAATACCACAACTTCAATCCAGACGTTACAGTCGTTGAATTGCAATTTGATAAGAAAAAAGGCTTCTCCGCCTTGGTTTTCGTCAATGAGGGAGAATAAAAAAACAAAACCTTACTCCGCGCGAGTAAGGTTTTTTTATGATGTTTTCTCCTCCGGCACTTTTCTTGTAAACAGGAAGAGCACCGCCCCTATCATCAGCAGCCCGCCTGAAGGATAAAATGTAAAGACTCCTTTTACTCATATCCTTGCGTGAAAAAGGTTTTGACGCTTACAATGAGTTTGAAAGGAATGATCACAATGGCAAATGCTCAATTCCCTCTTATCACACAAAACCTTTCTCTCGATCTCGTTAATACTGAAATCATAAGCTATGATAAACGGCACGATCTCATCCAGTCAGAAAAAGATCTGATGGCGTGGTTAGAAATAATGGGAGAAACAGCTCCATTTCTCAGTTCTTTTACGCTACCGCAAGTCCAAGAACAATTGCAACGGATTCATCAATTCCGGGCTGAGCTAAGAAAACACTTTGAGCGTATAGCCGAAGGCAATGAACCTTCTCTTGCTTTTATCTCCTTCCTGCAAAACCAAATCGCCGCCGCTCCCTTTTCTTATCAAGTCATAGATGACAAACTCGCCCGCATTCCGAATGGAAAACCGGATGATGCCATTTTATCGCTTATCGCTTACGATGCGTTATGGCTCATTCATACAAAAGAAATCCAACAGCTGAAACGGTGCGCAAACGAAAAGTGCATTTTGCTTTTTCTTGATAAAACAGGAAGGCGAAAATGGTGCTCCATGAAGATATGCGGCAACAGACAAAAGGTCTCACGCCATCAGAAAAAAACCAATAATGAGTAAAAATCCGTTCCCTGCGAACGGTTTTTTTATTGAAACAAAAAACTAACCATTAAAAATAAAATTGACAGGTTAGTTTTTAGCTATTATTCTATACATACTGGAGGGATAAATTTGGAAAACAACTTCTTTTTGAAAATGAAAGGAAAAGGAAAAACACCTTTACAGGTAAACGGCAAAGACGCTGTTACAGGGCTTATAGGAGGATTTATCACCATACTGACACTCGCTTCGTTGACCGCTTATACATCAAGCTTATGGTTAATGGCGCCTTTTGGAGCAAGCTGTGTGCTCGTATTTAGCGCTTGGAACGCTCCATTATCACAGCCGAGAAATGTGATTGGCGGCCATTTTATTTCCGCGCTTACTGGGATTGTTGTCCTTCACATATTCGGGGCCCATCCATGGACCTTTGCATTGGGGACAGGGCTTGCCATTTGCTTGATGATGCTGACCAAAACCACTCATCCACCCGCTGGCGCAGACCCGATTGTCGTCATTCAAGGTGCATACGCTTGGAGTTATTTAGTATTTCCCGTACTCATTGGATCTGTCGTCATCGTGATCATCGCTCTTGTTATCAATAATTTGCGCAAAAATCGCCAATACCCCGCGTTTTGGTTTTAAAGTAATGTCCGTTTTTTCAAAACAAATGTTTCAAATCAGATAGGAAAAGGGTACTAATCTATTAACTTTGTTAAACATAAGAGATACTCATTGGCCTAACAACTGAGGGGGAACATTTGTGAAGACAAACACAAGGAAATATATGATCTACTTTTTCGGCGCTTTAGGAGGGCTGCTTTACGGTTACGATACGGGCGTCATCTCTGGAGCGCTGCTGTTTATCAACAACGATATTCCTTTAACTACATTGACAGAGGGATTGGTTGTCAGCATGCTGCTCCTTGGCGCGATTTTCGGTTCTGCCTTAAGCGGGACATGCTCTGATCGCTGGGGCAGGAGAAAAGTTGTATTTGTCCTTTCCATCATTTTTATTGTCGGCGCACTCGCTTGCGCGTTTTCTCAAACAGTCGGCATACTGATTGCGTCTCGGGTGATTCTCGGGTTGGCCGTTGGCGGTTCAACAGCGCTTGTGCCTGTATACCTGTCAGAAATGGCGCCGACGAAAATCCGCGGTACACTCGGCACAATGAACAATCTAATGATTGTCACCGGGATTTTGCTCGCTTATATCGTAAACTATCTGTTCACACCGTTTGAAGCATGGCGCTGGATGGTCGGTCTGGCTGCGGTGCCTGCCGTGCTTTTATTGATCGGCATCGCGTTTATGCCGGAATCGCCAAGGTGGCTCGTGAAGCGAGGCCGTGAAGAAGAAGCAAAACGAATCATGAACATCACTCATGATCCCAAGGATATTGAAATGGAATTGGCAGAGATGAAGCAAGGGGAAGCAGAGAAAAAAGAAACGACACTCGGCGTGCTGAAAGCCAAATGGATTCGCCCCATGCTTCTGATTGGTGTCGGCCTTGCCATTTTTCAGCAGGCTGTCGGCATTAACACGGTGATCTACTACGCGCCGACCATTTTCACGAAGGCTGGCCTTGGTACATCAGCTTCTGCGCTCGGCACAATGGGCATCGGCGTCCTCAACGTCATCATGTGCATCACTGCCATGATCTTAATTGACCGTGTCGGCCGCAAAAAGCTTCTGATCTGGGGAAGTGTCGGCATCACACTGAGTCTGGCCGCATTATCAGGCGTGCTTCTGACACTTGGACTCTCAGCATCAACAGCGTGGATGACAGTTGTCTTTCTCGGCGTTTATATCGTATTTTACCAGGCGACATGGGGTCCGGTGGTTTGGGTGCTCATGCCTGAACTCTTCCCGTCCAAAGCGCGCGGAGCCGCGACAGGATTCACCACTTTGGTGCTATCGGCAGCCAACCTGATCGTGTCGCTCGTCTTCCCGCTGATGCTCAGCGCAATGGGCATCGCATGGGTCTTTATGATTTTCTCAGTCATTTGTCTTCTCTCCTTTTTCTTCGCCCTCTACATGGTTCCGGAAACCAAAGGAAAGAGCTTGGAAGAAATTGAAGCAAGCCTGAAAAAACGGTTTAAAAAGAAGAAAAGCAGCCAAAGCCACGTGCTGAATGAGCGCACATTATAAAAAAAAAAGGAATCGTCTCCTCACGGGACGATTCCTTTTTCTATTACACCATAACCTTGCAAATATTGTTCGTAAATTCCACTGGGTCCTGAATCGGCAGGCCTTCGATGAGAAGCGCCTGATTGTACAAAAGATTTGTGTACAGGCTCAGCTTCTCTTTATCTTGTTCAAATGCGTCCTGCAGCGTTTGGAACACCTCGTGATTCGGGTTGATTTCCAGCACTTTTTCCGCCTTTACATTTTGGCTGTCCGGCATCGCGTTTAAGATTTTTTCCATCTCGATTGTCACTTCACCGTCAGCAGCAAGGCAGACCGGATGTGATTTGAGTCGTTTTGAGATTCTGACGTTTTTCACTTTGTCTGACAGAATGTTTTTCATTTCCTCAAACAGATCCTTGTACTTGCTTTCCTCTTCCTCGGACTGCTTTTGATCCTCATCCGTGTCTATGCCAAGATCTCCGCTTGATACAGATTTGAATTCTTTTTCCTGATAAGATGCCAGCATTTTAATCGCAAACTCATCGATGTCCTCAGTAAAGTAGAGAATTTCATAGCCTTTGTCCGCGACCATTTCCGTTTGCGGCAATTTCTCAATGCGATCGTATGAATCACCGGTCGCGTAATAAATGTATTTTTGCTCCTCAGGCATTCTGGAAACATACTCGTCTAAGCTGACCAGTTTTTTCTCTTTAGAAGAGTAGAATAATAAGAGGTCCTTCAATTGATCCTTATTCGCGCCAAAATCATTGTACACGCCAAATTTCAGCTGTCTGCCGAATGAGTTGTAGAACGTTTCGTATTTCTCTCGGTCTTTTTTCAGCAGGCTTTGCAGCTCGCTTTTGATTTTTTTGCTGATGTTTTTCGCAATCAGCTTCAGCTGGCGGTCATGCTGCAGCATTTCTCTGGAAATGTTCAGCGACAGATCCTCAGAATCGACCATCCCCTTCACAAAGCTGAAGTGGTCCGGAAGCAGATCCGCACATTTGTTCATGATCAACACGCCATTGGAATACAGCTCCAAGCCTTTCTCATATTCCTTGGAATAATAGTCAAACGGCATGTTTTCAGGGATGAATAGAATTGCGTTGTAGCGCACGGCACCATCCACACTGATATGAACGTGTGTCAGCGGTTTATCAAACCCGTAATGCTTTTCAGCATAGAACTTTTCGTAGTCCTCATCTGTCAGCTCGCTTTTGTTCTTTCTCCAGATTGGCACCATGCTGTTGACTGTCTGTTCTTCCTGCACCTCTTCAAATTCATTCTCGCTGCCTTCCTTCGGCTTATTAATGGTTGTGTCCATTTTGATCGGGTAGCGAATGAAGTCAGAGTACTTTTTAATGATCGCTTTTAAACGATATTCTTCTAAGAACTCGTCATAGCTATCATCTTCTGTGTTCTCTTTGATTTTCAGGATAATGTCTGTACCAACAGAATCCTTATCACACGGCTCAATCGTATAGCCGTCTGCACCCGCAGACTCCCATTTATATGCCTCTTCGCTGCCGAGCGCCTTACTGATGACTGTCACGACATCGGCAACCATAAACGCCGCGTAAAAACCGACACCGAATTGGCCGATGATGTCATGTCCGTCTTTCAGCTCGTTTTCCTTTTTAAACGCAAGGGAACCGCTTTTTGCAATTGTTCCAAGATGCTGCTCAAGCTCGTCCTTTGTCATCCCAATCCCCGTATCAGAGATTGTTAATGTTCTCGCACTTTTGTCAGCTGCGATCTTTATGTAGTAACTGTCTTTATCAAACGTAAGCGCATCGTCCGTCAGCGCTTTGTAATAGATTTTGTCAATCGCGTCACTCGAATTGGAGATTAACTCACGCAGGAAAATTTCTTTTTGGGTATAAATCGAGTTAATCATCATATCCAGCAGTCGTTTGGACTCTGCTTTAAACTCTTTTTTCGCCACTCTAGATCGCTCCTTTTTGATAGGTTGTTAGGTTATGTAAACTCTTTACAGCATCTATTTATCACATGCGGTGACAATTGTCAATTAGATTGATAGATGCATATATATGTAAATTTAACATGATTTAGATGCGCTTTCACTATTTATTCTCAAAAAAAGAGAGGTCATCACCCTCTCTTTTTTTCTGCGTCATTCCAGCGGCCAAACTCCCGCTTCATCCATATATGCACCGGGTAGAAAAACAACCCGAATGGTATCAAAAACAATAGATTATGCCATGAAGCATTCAGAAATGCCCTTGCGGTGACCGGAAACGTAATCTCTTGGAATAAAAAAGAGATGACAGTCAGCACAACAAACGCGGACGGAATCGTGACGAAGCAATAAAACTTGAGCTCCTTCTTATGCTGCACCTTCAACACCAAAAACCTCCTAACAATTTCTAGTCCATTTTAACATATGTTGGCAGTTCTTTTCTCACATGTTTATCACTGCACACAGCGGGAAGACAAATAGAAAAAGGAGGACTTGTACAATGGGCAGACTTGAAAACAAAACCGCAGTCATCACAGGCGCCGCGACAGGCATTGGACAAGCGACGGCAGAGGTTTTTGCCAATGAAGGCGCGCGTGTGATGATCGGAGACATCAATGAAGACCAAATGAAAGAAACAGTCGAAGCGATCAGACAAAACGGAGGACAGGCGGACGCCTTTCACCTCGATGTGTCAGATGAAAACAGTGTGAAAGCATTTGCTGATCAAATCAAGGACGCCTGCGAAACGATTGATATTCTGTTTAATAACGCCGGCGTCGACCAAGAAGGCGGAAAAGTGCACGAATATCCGGTTGACCTGTTTGACCGCATTATCACCGTCGACCTGCGCGGCACGTTCCTTTGCAGCAAATACCTGATTCCGCTCATGCTCGAAAACGGAGGATCCATCATCAACACCTCCTCCATGTCAGGCCGGGCCGCAGATCTTGACCGTTCCGGCTACAACGCCGCAAAAGGCGGCATTACCAACCTGACAAAAGCGATGGCGATTGATTACGCACGAAATGGCATCCGCGTCAATTCCATTTCACCGGGCACAATCGAAACACCGCTGATTGATAAACTGGCAGGCACCAAAGAACAGGACATGGGCGAAAAATTCCGTGAAGCCAACAAATGGATCACGCCGCTTGGACGCCTCGGCCAGCCGAAGGAAATGGCGACAGTGGCACTGTTTCTCGCTTCAGACGACAGCTCATACGTCACAGGAGAGGACATCACCGCAGACGGCGGCATCATGGCGTACACATGGCCTGGGAAGATGCTGATTGATGAGAAATGGAAGGAAGAAACGAAATAAGAGAGGGGATGTCCCTCTCTTTTGTCTTTCAAAGCAATACAACCTTATACTTCTTCACATCCAAAAACTGCAAAAACTCCCTCGCCAGCACTTCCGGCGCATGCATCTTTCCTTCATCCAGCCGATACATAATCAACCCGATAATCATCGCGGATACATAATAGGCATAAAGCTTTTTCCCCGCATGAATATCAGTCTGCTGATGCAGGTAAAACGATTCCAGCACTTTAAACATCTCAGGTATCACATGAGGAACATCCCAGTCCCGATTGAGAAAATGGACAATGGGCATGCGGTCTAAAGCAGAAAGCAGACTGGCGAGCGCCTTTTCCGCTTCCTCTAAGGAAAGCGCATTCGGACTTGAGGTAATCGTCAGGTGATCTATGATCTCCGCACATGATTGCTGAATCATGGTTTGCAGCAATTCCTCTTTACTGGAATAGTGATCATAAAAGGTTGCGCGGCGGATATTGCTTTTCCGGGTAATGTCTGAAATCGTGATGGCCGCGTAGTCTTTTTTCTCCGCCAATACATCCAGGAAAGCCTTCTGAAGCGCCTCTCTCGTTCGAACCACACGCCTGTCGATTTGCCTGTCTTCCTGCCGCTCCCCTGACGTAGCCTGCCCAAACAGCCAATAAAACCGCTTTTGAGAAACGAGATCCCATACCTTTTGGCTGATGCCTTCCGGAGTCGCGGCTGCATCCTCATTCAGCCAATACAGGATAATCGCGTACGTGTACAAAGCCCGGTAATGTCCGTAAATTTCCTGTTCGATCGGTGTCAAATTCACATGGATCGGAGCCAGCAAGACATCCTGCTGAAACACATCCTTAAAAAATCGATGAAAATGTTCTCTGTTCATCATCGTACCAAAAAAGGATCGATGCTCGTGAACAAAAGACAGAGTCGGATGCACCGTTTGCCGTTTTTTGTTCAAATGAAGGGTATCCATATGCTTGAAGGCGTCATAGAGCGCTTTACCCAGCCCTTCCTTCATATCTTCGATCACATCCTCAATGATCGAAAACTTGTCTTCATAATAAAGGTAGAGCGTCCCGCGGCTCACTTTGGCCTTTTCGGCAATTTCTTTCATTGTGATATGTTGAATATCCCTTTCTTCCAATAAGGCCAGCAGCGCCTGTTTCGCTTGAGCTTCAGCAGATTCCGGCACAAAAGACACCCCCAATCATTAGACAGATGTTCGATATATGTACGGTAACGTATAGATGGTTCACCGTTGTCTTCCTTACAGAAAAGGTACCACTTTATAATAGGTCCGAGAAAAAAAGAAAGCAAATGAGGGGGATTTTACAATGGAACAGCAAGTAAAAGACGACATTCAGCGTGTCTTTCAGCTTCAGAAAAAACAGCAAAAAGCACTGCGCGCATCAACAGCGGAACAGCGCATAGAGAAGCTTCAGCGCTTTTTAGATTCCGTCATCGCCCATGAAGAAGAAATCATCGAAGCGATTCGCAAAGACGTCCGCAAACCATATCACGAGGTCAAAAAAGCGGAAATCGAAGGAACGAAAAAAGCGATCCGAGATAATATGAACAACCTTGAAAAATGGATGGCGCCTAAAGAAGTCGGTTCATCGTTAAGCCCTGAGGCAAACGGGATTCTCATGTACGAGCCTAAAGGCGTAACACTCATCCTCGGCCCGTGGAACTATCCGTTTATGCTGACGATGGCGCCGCTTGCCGCTTCTCTCGCAGCCGGAAACAGCGCGATTGTGAAGCTGTCCGATTTTACGATGAACACGAGCAGCATTGCCGCAAAAGTCATTCGAGATGCTTTTGATGAAAAAGAAGTCGCGATTTTTGAAGGAGAGGTTGAGGTGGCAACCGAGCTTCTAGATCAGCCGTTCGACCACATATTCTTCACTGGAAGCACAAATGTCGGAAAAATCGTTATGACAGCCGCTGCCAAACACTTGGCATCTGTCACACTTGAGCTAGGCGGCAAGAGCCCAACGATCATCGACAGTGAATACGATCTAATGGACGCAGCGAAAAAGATCGCCGTCGGCAAATTCGTAAACGCCGGCCAAACCTGCATCGCACCTGATTATCTGTTCATTAAAAAAGACGTGCAAGACAGGTTCGCGGGCATTTTACAAACAATCGTCAACGCAGGATTTATGGAGGATGATCACAACCCAGACCGCAGCAAATTTACGCAGATCGTCAATGACCGCAACTTTAACCGCGTCAAAGACCTGTTCGACGACGCCATCGAAAAAGGGGCAGAAGTCGTGTTCGGAGGCGTATTTGACGCCAGCGACCGCACGATCTCGCCAACCGTTTTGAAAAACGTCACGCCCGACATGAAAATCATGCAGGAGGAAATCTTCGCACCGATCCTGCCGATGATGAACTATGAAGACATCGATGAGGTCATCGATTACGTCAATGACCGCGATAAACCGCTTGCGCTTTATGTATTCAGCCACAACCAAGACCTGATCGACAACGTCCTTCAGCATACGACATCAGGCAACGCAGCCATCAACGATGTTGTCGTTCATTTCAGCGACGTCAACCTGCCATTCGGCGGTGTCAACACAAGCGGAATCGGCTCCTATCATGGGGTATATGGATTTAAAGAGTTTTCTCATGAGAAAGGTGTATTTATTCAAGCCTCTAAATAATCATAGTGAAGAGAATCTGCATCAACTTGCAGGTTCTTTTTTTATCATTCTATTCACCTAAAGATAGAAAGGTAAAATAAAGAAATAAATAGTGATAAAATACCATTTTCATTACGAGACCAAATTCCTCTAGTATATCTCATTGAAACCGCACAGCCTCTAACGTATAATATCCCAGAAAACTTCAAAGGAGAGAATATTATACATGGAAAAGCCAGCTGGATTTTGGATTCGGGCAGTTGCCTCTATTATTGATGATTTAATTATCTATTTTTTTGCTTTTATTATGATCCAAATTAACACCTTAATTGTCCTGCCTCTGATTGATGCAGGAAGCTCCTATATGACAGAAGGTCAATATAAATTTTATATCCTGATATTCGGGATGATCCCTGTTATCGCCATCATATATATCTTCGGCATTCTTTATTATAGCTTGCTGACTTCTTCAAAAATGCAAGCAACACTAGGCAAAAAACTCATGGGTATCATCGTTGTCAATCAATATGGCGAGCGAATTTCATTTTGGCACAGCTTTGGCCGTTTTTTCGCTTACATACCATCAGGAATTTTGTATATCGGTTACATTATGGCAGCTTTCCCCTCTAAACTGGCATTACACGATTATATTTGCGGGACAAAGGTTATCTATAAAAATAAACAACTTGATTGATACCAAAAACAGGCTGCCGAGATCACCTCGCCAGCCTTTTCTGCTATTTCCCAAAAGCCATCAGCTTCGTATAACTTCCAATATAAAGCGTTCCGTCCTCAGCAAGCTGAGGAGATAACACGACGTTGCTGTCGGTTTGATAGCTCCATAATTCATTGCCGTTTGCGTCCGCCGCATAGACCTTCATATCATCAGACCCGAAATAAACCGTTCCCTGCGCGTCAATTAGCGGCGCCGTTCTGACAGGGCCTTCTGTATAGAATGACCAGTTCATATTTCCATTTTTGCTGATGGAAAACAGCTCGCCGCTTCCTGAGCCGATATAGATGTTGCCGTTATGGTCGATCGCAGGTGATGAACTGGAGAACCCGTTTGAGCGGAAATGTCCATTTCAAACTGCCTGTTGACGTATAGGCATACAACTGTCCGTCTTGGTTACCGGCATAAACGTTGCCGTCCTTATCAATCACCGGGTATCCTTTAAATGCATTTGACGTCGTTCTGGACCATTTCACCTGTCCGGTTCCAGAGTTGATCGCATAAAACACGTAATTATATGTGCCGACATATACAGTCCCGTTTGAGGCAAGTACCGGCACAGAGCTAACGACACCATTTGTTTTCAATTTCCAGCGCTCTGTCCAAGTTGATTTGGACGTCGGTTTGATCGCATGAACATAATTATCAAGCGTCGAGAAGTACAGCGTGCCGTCTGATCCGATCACCGTTTCAGAGCTTGGCCCGCCGCTTAACGGAATTGTTGTTAAAATCTCACCCGTTTCCTTGTCAATAAAATAAATCTTTTTATCGTAGGATGCCAGATAGATGACCCCGTTGGTTCCAAGTACGGGAGATTGTGTGTACGTTTTTCCAAGATTGCCCGTCACCCATTTGACTGAGCCATCCGGATTAAAGGCTTTCAATTCCCCGTCTCTGGAGTGTAGATATACCGTACCGTCTCCGTCAATTACAGCTCCCGCTCCATTTTGCGGAGTCGTTCTGATATCACTTTGCCATTTCAGCGTCCCGTCTGTATTTCCAGTGAATCGGCTCTCCCGTGACCAGTTAAACATGGCAGGCGCCATAGCTTGTACATCATACCTTCCTGTTAAAAAGCCGGATGCTCCATTATTTTGAGAAAACACCGTTTCCGCAGCATGAGCAGCTGTCGGCTGAAGCACTTTGACAGCAGGCATATCACAAACAGCGCCAGCCGAAACAGCCGCCGCCACCGCAGCTCCCGCAATCAAAGCTTTCATACGAAATGACTTGGCCATCATTGAGACCCCCCATTATATGTATTTTCTAATATGTGACCACCATAACATATTCATCCATTTAATAATTTCATTTCACAAAAACATCACAAACTAGAAAACTATGTAAGGCTGTTCGCAGACGTTTTTTCAGCAACTGAACGAAATGCAGCCACAAACCAAATGACATTGACAGCAGCCGCAGCGAGACTAACCCCAATTACAAAGATCACCTCAGAAAGCAGATGGTCACTGAATAAACTAAACATCAAGATAAAACCGGCAGAAGACAAGTGAAT
Source organism: Bacillus sp. SN1 (assembly GCF_002796895.1). Lineage (NCBI taxonomy): Bacteria > Bacillati > Bacillota > Bacilli > Caryophanales > Bacillaceae > Bacillus > Bacillus sp. SN1. Next base: position 117,771 of record NZ_PHIE01000002.1, on the reverse strand, counting down.
CAGCAGCCCAAAGCCGCAAAGCACCGCCATGACATACCTCATCGCATTTACTCCGAGCATATAAATGATAAAAGGAATAAAATACAATACAAGAATCATACCAATAGCTGACCACATGCCAACTGAATTAAACTGATTGGCCGCCCCTCCCGTTCCGGCCAGCGGCGAAAGTGAAGCCGCCGCAATCATGGCGCAAAAAAGGAACGCGGAAATGATTGTTACGATTGCCACGCTGTTTTTTCTAGACATCAAACCCCTCCTTCAAATAGAAATATTAACCTTTTCATTATAAATAAGCCGAATAGAAAATTCATTATATTTTAAAAAAATTCCAGAACACATACGCAAACGTATGGTTCTTCCTAGTATATTTATATAGTAAAAAATAAAGGATAAAAGACTCATTTTTCAGGCATATCAGGATTTTATCACCATATCATATTGCATGTGCTTTTTTTTCAAAGTATACTGTTCCAGATTAATTCAAAGGAGAGAGAAAAATACATGGAAAAACCGGCAGGATTTTGGATTCGTTTTTTAGCTTATTTGATCGATGGCATTATTGTATCTGTTCCTAGTTATATTATTCTATTTATTATCAATGGTGTTTTTGTAGCTGGATCTGTGGCAGCAGACCCTTACATGACGGAAGAAGAGTATTTAGTGAAATACATGACGCTTGCATTTTTGCCTACCATGCTGATCACGATCGTCATTAGTGTATTATATTACGGTCTGCTCACATCTTCTAAAATGCAGGGCACACTCGGCAAAAAAATTCTTGGCCTGAAAGTGGTCAATGAACAAGGCGAACGGGTTTCTGTCGGACAAGGAATTGGCCGTTACTTTGCATATATCTTATCAGGAATCATCTTTTATATCGGTTTTATCATGATCGCCTTTGGAGAGAAAAAAGGCCTGCATGACATCATTTGCAAAACACGTGTCGTGTATAAATAATAGAAAAAAGTCTAGACGCCAATAGGCATCTAGACTTTTGTTTTCTTTGCAATAGGCTGCCATGCCAGATACGTAGCGCTTCTCCACAGCCACTCAAACGGCCCCATCCGGAATACCCGAAGCCAAAGGTGGCTGAAGACCATTTGAACGCCGCAAACGGCAATTGTGATAAGCACACCAGCAAAAGGGTACACTTTCCCATACAATCCCAAGCCGTAATGATAGAAAATCCACGTACACACGATAGACTGCATCAGATAATTGGTAAATGCCATCCGTCCAACAGCGGAGAAGGATTGGAGCACTGTTCTCACTCTTGTTTTATGATAAAGATAGACAACCGTTGTGACATAGAAAAACATCAAGAAAGGCGCGCCAATCAGCAAGAATATTTCCTTATCTGTTACAGTGTACAGCACTTGGGCGCTCATGCCGATGACAAGACCAGCCATCCACACTCGTTTCAATCCTTTGCGATACTTTCCCGGATCGTGCAAGTACCGTGATTTCGCCGCCGCAGCTCCCAACAAAAACATGCTGAAATAAGGTATCGATGCAAAGAAGAAGTTGAGCGGGTTATACGTAAGCATGCCATTCGAAGACATGTAAACAAGACGATCGTGGATCCGCTGTTCCGCAATGTCCTTCAAGCTGCCGCTTCCGTAAACATGAAGTGCTTGCTTTGCTTGCTGAGTTGCCGCTTGGACCCATTCCTGTCCGTTTGATTGATAAAAGCTGGTCAAAATAAACGGAATGGAAAACAAAAGATACAAAGAGACCGCCCATATCAGCAGTGTTTTCGGCTTTGCCTTTCGGAATAAGAGCAGGACAAAGCCGAGCAGGGCGTATTCCGTTAAAATATCCCCGTCCCAAATCAAAAAGGCATGAACCGTTCCAAACAAGAGAAGCGCCGCTAACCTTCTCGCATATAGCGGAACAAACCGCTTCCCTTTGCTTACGGCTCTCTCCATCATGACAACCATGCCGAATCCAAATAAAAAGGAAAACAATAAAATACATTTTGTTTGGATAAAAAATGTCAGTATGTCTGCTGCTGCAAAGTCTGCTTCAGACCACTTTTCTGTAAAAAAGTTCTCTTTTCCAAGCATAGACAAGTACATATCCGGATAACTGAAATGTGCCAGATTGACAAATAAGATGCCGAAAATCGCCATTCCTCTTAGTACATCAAGCACGCCGATCCGCTCATTTGCCAAAGTCGGCTGTAATGAAGCCACATTCATCACGCTCCTTTTTTCTGTACCTTAAGGGTATGAAAAAAAGGGGCGGGCAAACATCGATTTAGGTGTCAGGCAGGCATGGGAACCTTACAATCTTGTCATTTTTATGGTTTCATTACCTTTAAATCTAATGCTTCGATATTCTGCAGGACGCGATCAAAGCGCAGAGCCTGAGGCTCACTTGGGTAGATGTGGCCTTCATACGGCTCACCTAACGTCCGGAAAAACGGTTCAAATAAGCCTGGAACCAGTACGCCCACCATCTTTGTATAATGAGAATCCAGACGATAGGAGTGAACGGTGTGCGCAGGGACATGCAGAAAATCTCCCGGGTTCAGCTGAATTTCCTGGCCATCCGCCCACATCGTCATCTGCCCTTCAAGGCAATAAAATGTTTCTGTATGGTGTTCATGATAGTGATCAACGATCCGATCACCTTTAGGGCCTTCCGATGATACGACGATAAATTGGCCGTCTGTATTTTTTTGTGCGGCCACAATGCGGTGAAGCTGATCCCCCGTCAACAGACGGTCGCCTTCCCCAGACTCAAGCACGTATGGAACGGCTCTATCCGGAAGCTCTGTAAGTTCAGCTAATGTTGCCGCACCTGCTGGCTTTTCATCATCCAGAAAGGCAATGTCCGCCACAGCGGCCGCTTGTGCAAATCGCTCGTTTGACACTTCTTCGATTGCGTGCGGCGGATGTTCAGCGTGATCATATGGATTCCCAATAACGGAATACATGTGCGCTACATTTCCTTTCATCGTGTAGGACACCAGTCGTGTTCTGTGGCTCTGCATCCGGTAGCTGTGCGGTGTTCCGGCCGGAATGTTCGCATAATCGCCTGATACTAATAAATAATGTTCTCCATCAAGTGTCAGCTCAAGCTTACCGTCCAAAACGAGAATCCCTTCATGTGTGTCCTTGTGGACGTGAAGCGGAAAGGCATCTCCTTTTCCCCCGGAAAGCAGCACGATCTCAAACAGATCGCCTGTGCTCTTCGCATTCGCCATTACCGTGGCAACCTGTCTGCCGAACAAATAGCGCTCACCTTCTCCGCTGCGGAGCAAATAAGGCATTTTTTCTTTAGGTAATGCGTTTTCACATAATGTTTTCATATATCGCTTCCTCCAATTTAGACCAGTCTATATAATATAGTTTATCTGACTAGACCGTTCTATATAATTGTAGGAGAAAGGATAACAAAATGCTACCCTTTTTTTCTCACCAGCACTGGAATTTGCTCGGCAATGAGAAGAAGGGGCGTTTTGTCTTTATTCGTTAACGAAAGCATGATACCGCCCTCAATCATCGAATTGATCAGCATTCCAAGCTGATTTGCTTCTTCTTCTGCAAATCCGTTTTCCATTAATTTTCTGGCAAAAACCGCTTCCCAGCTTTTAAACACCTTCATGCAAACCATCCGCAGCGGTTCACTGATTAACGCTGTCTCACTCGCCAGCAAACCGACTGGAATGCCTTGAATGCTTTCTGTATTGTCAAACTGGCTGGCTGTTTTTTTGATAAAATGCTGAATCGCTTCTGTTGGATCAGAGGATTCGTCCATGCTCTGCTGTATCAGAAGTTCAATTAATTTTCCTGTATATGTAACCGCTTCAATTGCTAATTCTTCTTTGCCATTCGGAAAAAAGTGATAAAGCGATCCCTTAGGAGCACCGCTTTCTTTCACAATCTGGTTCAAACCTGTCGCGTGATATCCTTGCAGCTGGAACAGACGTGACGCCGTGTGAAGGATTTTTTCACGTGAATCTCCTCTGCTAGTCATTAAAACATTCCCTCCTAGGTATGGTAGAGCGACTTATATAATATAAAAAAGAACCCTGTGATTGTCAAAAGGGCTAAGAACCTCCTGGATCGGGTAAAGGTACAAAAACGCGTTCAGGAGGGATTCTTAATGGCAAACGATGATGCAGTCACAAATACAGAACAGCTTGAACAACAGAACCCGGGCATGAAAACGAAGCTCAAACTGAAACAACTTAAGGATCAAGTGATTGTCATTACCGGCGCTTCAAGCGGAATCGGGCTTGTCACTGCGAGAATGGCAGCTGAAAAAGGGGCAAAGGTCGTGGCAGCAGCACGAAATGAAGAAGCGCTGAAGGAGCTCGCTGATGAACTAAAGGAAAAAGGGCACGACGCCATATGGGTGAAAGCGGATACCGGAAAAGAAGAAGACATCAACCGCATCGCAGAAACCGCGATCAGCACATTCGGCCACTTTGACACATGGGTCAACAATGCCGCCGTCTCGATTTTCGGACACGCCATGGACGTCACCGTCGACGACATGAAGCGAATGTTCGACACAAACTTCTGGGGACCTGTCTACGGAACAAGAGCAGCCGTCAAACACTACACCAGCAGAGGCGTGCCGGGTGCCCTCATCAATGTAGGAAGCCTGTTCGGCGACAGGGGAACGGTCATTCAATCCGCATATGCGTCAGCCAAATTTGCGCTTCACGGATGGACGGAAAGCATCCGAATGGAGCTCGAAAAAGAACAGGCACCCGTCTCGGTTACGCTCATCCATCCGGGCAGAATTGACACGCCTTACAACGAACATGCGCGCAGCTACCTCGACAAACAGCCGGCTCATTACCGCTCCATGATCTACCCGCCGGAAGCGGCCGCCGAAGCCATCCTGTTTGCCGCCGAACACCCGAAGCGTGACATGTACATCGGCTCACAGGCAAAAGCCATCGCCATGCTGGGTGCTCTTTTCCCCCGGCTGACCGACAGACTGATGGAAAAAATCATGTATTTCAGCCAGCATGCCGAAAGACCGTCGAACCCCCGAGAAAAAAGTGCGCTTTATGAAGCGGGCTACGGCCTGCATGACAGAGGCACAAATAAAGGATGGATGCGGTCAAGAAGCTACTACACGAAAGCCACGAAGCGCCCGATTGTATCGGCGGCTGTTCTTGCCGGGCTTGCTTGTGCATGGGCTGCCGTCAAACGAAGCAGATAAACCTGAATGGCATAAAAAACCCATGCGAACACATGGGTTTTTTGGCTATTAATCGATAAAGGCCTTGTTCATACGCTGCAGAAGTTCCCCAAACATTTCTTTTTCATTTGTTGACCACTCTTTCAGCATCTGTTCATAACGTTCAAGGCGCTTTTGCTTATCGGCTTTTAATGCTTGTTTGCCGAGCTTTGTAATGGTAAACAGACTGACTCTGCCATCGGAAGGGTCTGAGAAACGATAGATGAGCTCCTTCGCCTCTAATGCAGCTGCTTGTCTTGAAAGAGTAGAGATATCTAATTTAAACGAATCGGCCAGCTCCTTTACGCGGGCAGGCCCAAATTCATCCAACTGTCTTAACAATAAGTAGGATGATCTCTCCAAATTCCCTGTTCTTTTCTCTGATTGATCCAGATAAACAGCTCTCCTGATAAAAGTCGTCAGCTCATATTCAATTAATTCAACTGGATTTTGTTTTTGCAATCGCTCTCGCTCCCCATTCCAATCTCCGACATTGACAACACCATATATACTTGTATAATACAAATGTATATTAACTCCATTAATACAAGTTATATGACTAAATCATTTTTATACTTGTATAGTACAATCATACAAAAAGAAAGTAAAGTGATTCCTCAGAACAATCGCCAGAGCAAGTCACCAGAAAGGAGGAAGCTGTTCTAATTGGAGAGCAGCACTTGATGTGAAAGTCATACGAATTATTTTGCAAGTGTTGATTTTATATGTCTTTTTTATGATTGGGGAAGCCCTTCAGCATCTGTTTCATTTACCAGTGTCAGGAAGCATAGTCGGACTGGTATTGCTGCTGATCTGTTTAGGTCTCCGTATTGTTCCCGTCTCCATTATTCAAGACGGAGCTGGTTTTTTATTGTCCTTTCTTCCATTGTTGTTCATCCCGGCAATGACAGGAGTGATGAAATACCCGTCTCTCATTTCATTAAATGGTTTGATGCTGCTGATTACAGTCGTTCTGAGCACCATCGTCACGATCATTGCGGCTGGATTCGTCAGCCAGCTATTAGAGAAAAAAGCAAAAAAGCGTGAGGAGAAAGAGAAATGCAGCAAGCATGTATCGCAATCATTATAATTCTTTTAACAGTTGCCGCTTATTTAGTGATGGTCAAACTCTATAAGCGATTCCCGCTGCCATTTCTTATCCCTGTTCTGACAACGACAATATTGATTGTCGCGGTTTTGGTGTTGTTCCATGTTTCGTATGAAGGCTATATGATCGGGGGAAAATGGATCAATTCTTTGCTTGGGCCGGCTGTTGTGGCGCTGGCCTATCCGCTTTATAAACAATGGCATATCATTGTAAAACATTGTGTTCCCATCATAGGCGGCGTACTGGTCGGTCTATGCATGGGAATGATCAGCGGGCTGATCTTCGCGGAAGCATTCGGGATTGATCATGATCTTTTATTATCCATTCTTCCAAAATCAATCACAACCCCTGTCGCCATTCAGATCGCCGCCGGTCTTGGCGGTGTTCCTTCCATGACAGTCGTATTTGTGATGATCGCGGGCTTTTCAGGCGTCATCCTCGGGCCGCTTGTCCTAAAATGGCTTCGCATACGCAGTTCTCTCGGCCAAGGCATCGCATTAGGAAGCGCCTCCCATGCACTGGGCACCTCTAAAGCATTTGAATATGGGGAACTTGCCGTATCCATGAGTTCCGTCTCCATGACGCTTTGTGCAGTGTTTGGCTCATTTTTCGGCCCGCTCGTCGTCTGGCTGTTTCATATTTAATAAAGAAAGACTGCCCCGGAGGAGGGCAGTCTTTCTTTATCTTCACGATGCAAAAAAATCAACGAGCGGTTGAAAATCCTTAGACAAATCAACTTCATTCGGCTCTACTTGAAGCAGGCGGTCGATCATGCGCTCCAGTTCCTCAACATCATTCTTATCCGTATATTCAATGAAGTTTAAGCTTTCAAGCCAATTCCGGTACGAATGTTTGGCTTTGCCGTAGCTGTTTCCAAAGACGAGGCAAGGTGTTTTGGTGATAATCGAGAAAATCATCGCGTGAAGGCGGTCGGTAATCACCAATTTACTGGAACCGATGCGGTCAAGCATCTCCATAAAATGCTTTTCACGATCAGCGTAATCAATGGTGTCGACCGTATCCAGCACCGTATCGGTACGCTCCGCATAGGTTGTTTTTTCTGCCCATTTCATCATCTGTGAAATAAAGTCTTCGTCTGTCACTTTCTCCTTATCCGCTCTTAAAATAAAGAGAACGCCGTCCCGTTCGAGCTCTTTCGGCACAATATCCAAGGAGAGCACCATATCCGGTGTAAAGATCACATTGGAATCGAATGTCTCTTTTACAACATCCAACGTCTGCGTCTCACGCGTAGCAATCGTTAAGTTAGGATTTTGATGGTACGCATCCTGTGTTTTTTTCTTTTCTTTATTTCCTTCCTCTGTATCTTCAAAATACACAGATTGCGGCAGAGAAATCGATTTGTAGTCCTTAAACGCCGAGAAGACCTTTCTTCTGTCTTCCTCAATATCGAGATAAAGGTTTCCCAAATTCCCTCCGCCAGTAAAGCAGACAATATCGTCTTCACGGATGATCTCCTTCACCAGTTCAATGCCCTCATCCGTCGCATAATCCATAATCTCAATGTATTCATAATACGGAAAACGATTTTTTATAAATTTCTCTTCCGCATATGCAATCGCTTGGTCGCCAATGTTTGTGTAACTCGGGGAACCAAACAAAAATACTTTTCGTTTATCATTTAACAGGGCTTCTGGTTCAACGTTTGGCGCAATGCCTTTTACGAGTTTTTTGCCTTTGATTTCTTGTACAGTCATGTCTGCGTCCTCCTTCTGGGATGAATGCTTCATTGTGTGGTTAACTGTCTTTACCCCAAAGGGAGGATGGCTATGCATTGGCGTGTGCGCCGGCTATATCAGAAATATTGTTTTTGCCAATTTGATGGATGCTGCAATGTCTCGAGCCGTTCTTTCCATATATTCTGCGGCATGTTCAAACGCGTCTTCAAGAGGCACGGCTCCGGGAACGATGCTAAAAAGCGCGTCGATTCCGTGTTGATAGACGGCATCACTGTCTCGTGACACTGAACCCGCAATGCCAATGACGGGCACATCATATGATTTAGCAGCTTTGGCCACGCCGATCGGCGTTTTTCCATAAATGGTTTGGCTGTCAATCCGCCCCTCACCGGTAATCACAAGGTCCGCATCCTGAACTTCATTTTCAAAATCAACCGCTTCAAGGACAATATCAATACCTCTTTTCAAATCAGCATGAAGAAAAGCCAGCAGACTCCACCCCAGACCGCCTGCTGCGCCGGCGCCCTCTGTTTCTCTGTAGGTTGTTCCGAGCGCTTTTTCTGCCACATCCGCAAAATGGGTCAGGTGCTGATCCAGTGCATCCACCATGTCGGCTGTCGCGCCTTTTTGGGGCCCGAAAACAGCTGAAGCTCCTCTTGGCCCTGTTAACAGATTGTCCACGTCGCAGGCGACTTCGATTTTGACAGTCCGCAATCTGGAATCAAGCCTGCTTACATCTATGGATGCGAGCTGAGATAACGCGCCGCCCCCGGGCCCGATCTCACGGCCTGAGTCATCAAGAAGCCTTCCGCCCAATGCTTGAATCATCCCGGCTCCTCCGTCATTCGTGGCGCTTCCGCCGATCCCGATGATCAAACGCTCCGCTCCCGCATCAAGAGCCGCTGTGATTAATTCTCCCGTCCCTTTCGTTGTAGTGACAAGCGGATTGCGCTTTTCAACGGACACCAGATGCAGCCCTGATGCAGCAGACATTTCAATCACAGCCGTTTTTTCATCCCCCATCATGCCAAAAAACGCTTTCACAGGCTCCCCCAGCGGCCCCGTGACAACCTGCTCTTTGATCCATCCGTTTGTAGCATCAACCAGAGACTGAACGGTGCCCTCACCGCCATCCGCCATCGGCAGTTTTCTATAATCGGCACCAGGAAAAACCGATTTAAAGCCTCTTTCTATCGCGTCAGCGGCCTCTAGAGCTGATAAACTTTCCTTAAAAGAATCAGGTGCAATGATGATTTTCATCCAAATCGCCTCTTTCAAAACATGATTCACTTACGCTATCTATCTCCAATGTACCATATCTCGTTTAGAAATAAATACCATTCTACTGGGAAAAATTTTATGGAAAATTAGAAATGAAAGTGTTTGCATAAATGAAATATTCACGTTATCATACTTGTATACAAGTATACTCCTTTAGTGAGGAAGGTGAGTGTATGCTAGACGCCAAGGACCTGTTGTATCCTGCAAAATGGCTCTCAAAAGCATCAACTGGTGTTCGTGTCGCATGCGAGCTGAGAATGCGGATCATTTCAGGCATGATTGAAAGCGGTACCATTTTATCAGAAAATACGATCGCCGCCGAGTTTTCAGTAAGCCGCTCGCCGGTTCGCGAAGCGTTAAAAATACTCGCATCCGAAAAAATCATCCGCTTAGAACGAATGGGAGCGGTTGTGATTGGGTTAACTGAAAAGGAAGTCGCGGAAATTTATGATGTGCGATTACTATTAGAAACATTTGTCTTTGAACGGCTTGTCAAAATAGACATTGAGCCTTTAGTTAAAGATCTCAGCAAAATTCTTGAAATGATGAAAGTCTCCATCAAATACGAGGATGCTGACGAATTTTCATTTCAAGATGTGCTGTTCCATGAAACGATTATCCGAGCTATCGATCATTCATACATTCAGATGATCTGGAACAATCTAAAACCCGTCATGGAAAGCTTTATTCTGTTATCCATGCGGGTACGGTTAAAGGAAAAATATGAAGACTTCACAAGGATTTTAGATAACCATGAGCTTTATATTCAGGCCATTAAAGCAAAGGATAGGGCGCTGATGATTCAGTCCCTTCACCAAAACTTTGATGATGTGCAAGAAAAGGTAGAAGACCTGTGGCTCTCACAACAAATGCTGGCAAAAGGAGCTGAAAACAACAATGACTAGTTATATGTTAGGAATCGATATCGGCACGACAAGCACAAAAGCTGTATTGTTCAGTGAAAAAGGAGACGTGGTACATAAAGAAAGCATCGGCTACCCGCTCTATACACCGGACATCTCAACAGCTGAACAAAACCCGGAGGAGATTTTTCAGGCAGTCATCCACACAACAGCGAGAATTACAAAACAGCATCCGGACAAACTGATCTCATTCATTTCATTCAGCAGCGCCATGCACAGCGTCATCGCAATCGATGAACATGATCAGCCGCTGACGCCATGCATCACGTGGGCTGACAACCGGAGTGAAGGCTGGGCGCATAAGATTAAAGAGGAATTGAACGGGCATGAGGTGTACAAACGGACAGGGACACCGATCCATCCGATGGCACCATTAAGCAAAATTGCTTGGATCACAAATGAACGAAAAGAAATCGCTTCCAAAGCCAAAAAATATATCGGTATCAAAGAGTACATTTTTAAACAGCTGTTCAATGAGTATGTCATCGATTACTCCTTGGCCTCAGCGACAGGCATGATGAATCTGAAAAGCTTGGATTGGGATGAAGAAGCACTGCGCATCGCAGGCATCACGCCTGATCACTTATCAAAACTTGTGCCAACGACTCAAATCTTTCAGCACTGCAGCCCGGAGTTAGCGATCCAGATGGGCATCGATCCGGAAACACCTTTTATCATCGGCGCCAGCGACGGCGTGCTGTCCAATCTCGGCGTCAACGCCATTAAAAAGGGCGAAATCGCCGTCACCATCGGGACAAGCGGTGCCATCCGCACGATTATTGACCAGCCGCAAACCGATGAAAAGGGACGGATTTTCTGCTACGCCTTGACGGACAAGCATTGGGTCATTGGCGGGCCGGTGAACAATGGAGGCATCGTCCTTCGCTGGATCAGAGACGAATTTGCCTCTTCCGAAATCGAGACAGCGACACGGCTGGGCATTGATCCATATGATGTGCTGACGAAGATTGCCCAACGCGTCAGACCAGGTTCTGACGGTCTGCTGTTCCACCCGTACCTCGCCGGAGAACGCGCTCCGTTGTGGAATCCAGATGTGCGCGGCTCATTTTTCGGCCTGACGATGTCGCATAAGAAAGAGCATATGATACGCGCGGCATTGGAGGGCGTCATTTACAACCTGTATACGGTATTCTTGGCGTTAACGGAATGCATGGACAGCCCGGTAACCCGGATTCAGGCAACAGGAGGATTTGCAAGGTCGGAGGTTTGGCGCCAAATGATGTCGGATATCTTCGAATCAGAGGTTGTCGTTCCGGAAAGCTACGAAAGCTCATGTCTCGGCGCCTGCATTTTAGGCCTATATGCGACAGGAAAAATTGATTCTTTCGACGCCGTGTCAGACATGGTCGGCAGCACATACAGGCATACGCCGATCGAAGACTCAGCCAAAGAATACAGAAAATTAATGCCGATTTTCATCAATCTATCAAGATCATTAGAAAATCAATATACACAAATCGCAAATTATCAGAGGGGCTTAATCACACACAACTAGTACATGACATGAAGGGGAGGGCATTACCATGCCGTTAATCATCGTTGCACTTGGGATCTTAGCATTACTGCTTTTGATTATGGGCTTAAAATTAAACACATTTATTTCCTTGCTGGTCGTATCGTTCGGCGTGGCATTGGCACTCGGGATGCCGTTCGATAAAGTTGTCAGCTCCATTGAAGAAGGAATAGGGGGAACTCTTGGCCACATCGCGCTCATCTTCGGACTCGGTGCGATGCTGGGCAAGCTGATCGCCGATTCAGGAGGCGCACAGCGCATTGCGATGACGCTCGTCAATAAATTCGGCGAAAAAAACATTCAATGGGCTGTTGTCATTGCCTCCTTTATTATCGGTATTGCGTTATTTTTTGAAGTAGGATTGGTTCTATTAATTCCGATTGTATTTGCGATTTCAAGAGAATTGAAGATTTCTATTTTATATCTCGGAATTCCGATGGTCGCGGCACTGTCTGTCACTCACGGTTTCCTGCCGCCGCACCCGGGACCTACGGCGATTGCCGGTGAGTACGGCGCAAACATTGGGGAAGTGCTGCTGTACGGCTTTATCGTCGCTGTTCCGACAGTGCTCATCGCAGGGCCTTTGTTTACAAAGCTCGCGAAAAAAATCGTTCCTGCATCATTTTCGAAAAACGGCAATATTGCATCACTCGGCACGCAAAAAACGTTCAAGCTTGAGGAAACACCCGGCTTCGGGATCAGCGTCTTTACTGCAATGCTTCCGATTATCATCATGTCGGTCGCAACCATTATCGACCTGCTTCAAGAAACAATCGGATTTGCGGATAACGGAGTTTTAGCTCTTATCCGATTGATTGGAAACGCATCGACTGCTATGATTATTTCGTTATTGGTCGCAGTCTATACAATGGGCATCAAACGCAACATTCCAGTCAAAACCGTGATGGACTCTTGTTCAACAGCCATTTCACAAATCGGCATGATGCTTCTGATCATCGGGGGAGGCGGCGCCTTCAAACAAGTGCTGATCAACGGCGGTGTCGGTGATTACGTGGCAGACTTATTCAAAGGAACGGCATTATCGCCAATCATCCTGGCATGGCTCATCGCGGCGATCCTGCGCATTTCTCTAGGGTCAGCCACTGTTGCCGCGCTAAGCACAACAGGGCTGGTCATTCCATTGCTGGGACATTCTGATGTCAACCTGGCATTAGTCGTGCTCGCAACAGGCGCCGGAAGCGTCATCGCTTCGCACGTCAATGACGCCGGCTTCTGGATGTTCAAGGAATACTTCGGATTAAGCATGAAAGAAACATTTGCCACATGGACCTTGCTGGAAACAATTATCTCCGTTGCTGGACTGGGATTCATATTATTGTTAAGTTTAGTTGTATGAAATTGATGAAGGAGCTGTAACACATGTTCAATACGATTGGTGTCATAGGCTTAGGCGTAATGGGAAGCAATATCGCCTTAAACATGGCAAACAAAGGTGAAAACGTCGCAGTCTATAATTACACCAGAGATTTAACGGACCAGCTTGTCCAAAAGCTGGATGGACAATCTCTCAGCCCGTACTACGAGCTTCAGGATTTTGTTCAATCGTTAGAGAAACCAAGAAAAATCTTTCTGATGGTCACAGCGGGTAAACCCGTAGATTCCGTCATCCAATCATTAATGCCTTTGCTTGAAGAAGGCGACGTCATCATGGACGGGGGCAACTCCCACTATGAAGACACAGAAAGAAGATATGACGAGCTGAAGGAAAAGGGCATCGGCTACCTGGGAGTCGGCATTTCCGGCGGCGAGGTCGGCGCATTAACAGGGCCTTCCATCATGCCGGGCGGAGATCGCGAAGTCTATGAAAAAGCCGCTCCTATCCTGACGAAAATCGCAGCTCAAGTCGGAGATGACCCGTGCTGTGTCTATATCGGACCAAAAGGGGCAGGGCACTTTACAAAAATGGTGCACAACGGCATTGAGTATGCCGACATGCAGCTGATTGCAGAAGCGTATACGTTTCTGAGAGAAACGCTGCGTCTGCCGCTCGATGAAATTGCATCTATTTTTGAAACATGGAATCAAGGTGAGCTGAAAAGCTATTTAATAGAGATTACAGCTGAGATTTTACGCAAAAAAGACGAACAAACAGGACAGCCTTTGATCGATGTCATCCTTGATAAAACCGGACAAAAAGGCACCGGAAAATGGACGAGCATGCAGGCAATTGATAACGGCATCCCGTCCACCATCATCACAGAGTCCTTGTTCGCCCGCTACTTGTCATCCTTAAAAGAAGAACGGATGGCAGCTCAAGACGTGTTAGCAGGCCCAGAAGCCGAAGAAAAACACTTTGATAAAGACACTTGGATTGAATACGTCAGACAGGCTCTTTACATGGGGAAAGTATGCGCCTACGCACAAGGCTTTGCCCAATACAAAATGTCATCTGAGCTTTACGGATGGAACCTGCCGCTCAAAGACATTGCCTTGATTTTCCGAGGCGGCTGCATCATCCGCGCTGATTTCCTAAACGTGATCAGCGAAGCATTCAGTGAGCAGCCAAACCTGTCAAACCTGCTGATCGCGCCTTATTTCTCAGATAAGCTCCAAGCCTATCAAACAGGCCTGCGAAAAGTCGTTTGTGAGGGCATCAGCACAGGAATCTCATTCCCATGCTTGACAACAGCACTCTCTTATTACGACGGCTACCGCACAGGCCGTTCCAATGCGAACCTCTTGCAGGCGCAGCGTGATTACTTCGGCGCCCATACGTATGAGCGGACAGATATGGACGGCGTTTTTCACACGAATTGGTCTGAATAACAGTCATAAAAAAACACGGTCAGTTTCAACTGAACCGTGTTTTTTTCATCTATGATTTCTTCTATCTCAAATAACAGGAGACATAAGTTATGTTTTAAATATCATAAACAGTGATACAATAATAGCTAGAAACAATCCCCAAGATCATCATGTAGCAGCTTGCTTGCTGTTCCGTTCTATTCTGCTTTTGGTAATTGTCCTTTGTCGCTTGCCCATGGTGTCATTAAATGTTCAAATGCCTAAAACGGCTTGCATTCTGATTTACAAAAGTCCCTGAAAACCTTGTCTAATTGAGAATCAATCCATATCAATAATCTCATTTGTTATAAAAGAAAAACCTAAATCCTACCTATCACACCTTAAATAAGATGAAAAAAAGTAGGTTATGGCTTGACAAAAAATATATATTAATTAATAATTCATATATAATTAGAATTATTATTGAAAGCACATATGCTTTCTAATACATTTTAGGAGGAATATACATTATGTCTTTAATCGGTAAAGAAGTACTTCCATTCGAAGCAAAAGCATTCAAAAACGGTGAATTCATCGATGTAACAAACGAATCTCTGAAAGGCCAATGGAGCGTATTCTGCTTCTACCCAGCAGATTTCTCTTTCGTATGCCCAACTGAGCTTGAAGATCTTCAAAACCAATACGCTGCACTTAAAGAATTAGGTGTTGAAGTATACTCTATCTCTACAGATACTCACTTCGTACACAAAGGCTGGCATGACAGCTCTGAAAAAATCGGCAAAATCACTTACGCAATGATCGGTGACCCATCTCAAACGATCTCTCGCAACTTCGATGTTCTTGACGAAGAATCTGGTCTTGCTGACCGCGGAACATTCATCATCGATCCAGATGGTGTGATCCAAACTGTAGAAATCAATGCAGGCGGTATCGGCCGTGACGCAAGCAACCTAATCAGCAAAGTAAAAGCAGCACAATACGTTCGTCAAAACCCAGGTGAAGTTTGCCCGGCTAAATGGGAAGAAGGCGGCGAAACTCTTACACCTAGCCTTGATCTAGTAGGTAAAATCTAAGGAGTGCATTCCATTGGTACTTGATGCAAATATCAAAGCACAATTAAATCAATACATGCAGCTAATTGAGAATAACATTGTTCTCAAAGTTAGCGCAGGCGAAGATGACATTTCAAAGGACATGCTGGCTCTCGTTGATGAGCTGGCTTCCATGTCATCTAAAATTTCAGTTGAAAAAGCTGAATTAAACAGAACGCCAAGCTTCAGTGTCAATCGTGTCGGAGAAGACACTGGCGTTACATTCGCCGGTATCCCTCTGGGCCACGAATTCACATCATTAGTGTTGGCGCTGCTCCAAGTGAGCGGCAGACCGCCTAAGGTAGACCAAAAAGTCATTGATCAGGTGAAGAAGATCAGCGGTGAATACCACTTTGAATCTTATATCAGCCTGACATGCCACAACTGCCCTGACGTTGTACAAGCTTTAAACATGATGAGCGTGCTGAACCCGAACATTACGCACACAATGATCGACGGTGCGGCATACAAATCAGAAGTTGAAAGCAAAAACATCATGGCAGTGCCAACCGTTTACCTGAATGGCGAATCCTTCGGAAGCGGCCGTATGACGCTTGAAGAAATTCTTGCGAAAATGGGCAGCGGCGCAGATGCATCTGAGTTTGCTGACAAAGAGCCGTTTGACGTTCTTGTTGTCGGAGGCGGGCCTGCTGGTGCAAGTGCAGCGATCTACACTGCGCGTAAAGGCATCCGCACTGGTGTTGTCGCTGAACGCTTCGGCGGACAGGTTCTCGACACAATGAGCATCGAAAACTTCATCAGCGTCAAAGCGACTGAAGGTCCGAAACTTGCTGCAAGTCTTGAAGAGCACGTGAAGGAATATGATATTGATATCATGAACCTTCAGCGCGCAAAACGCCTCGAGAAGAAAGAGCTGTTCGAACTTGAACTTGAAAACGGCGCTGTCCTGAAAAGCAAAACAGTGATCCTTTCAACAGGTGCCCGCTGGCGCAATGTCAACGTACCTGGTGAACAAGAGTTCAAAAACAAAGGTGTCGCATACTGCCCGCACTGTGATGGGCCATTGTTTGAAGGCAAAGACGTAGCGGTGATCGGCGGCGGAAACTCTGGAATCGAAGCAGCGATTGATCTCGCAGGCATCGTTAAACACGTTACTGTGCTTGAGTTCGCTCCGGATCTGAAAGCAGACGAAGTGCTGCAAAAACGGCTTTACAGCCTGCCTAACGTCACTGTCGTGAAAAACGCACAAACGAAAGAAATCACAGGCGATCAGAGCGTAAACGGCATCACATACGTAGACCGCGAAACAGGTGAAGAAAAACACGTTGAACTCCAAGGTGTATTCGTCCAAATCGGTCTCGTGCCAAACACAGAATGGTTAGACGGAACGGTTGAACGCAACCGCATCGGCGAAATCATCGTCGACAAACACGGCGCGACAAGCGTCCCAGGTTTATTCGCTGCGGGTGACTGTACAGACAGTGCATACAACCAAATCATTATTTCGATGGGATCAGGCGCAACTGCCGCTCTTGGCGCGTTTGATTACCTTATCCGTAACTAATACAAGAAATCCGCAATATTGCCAGATTGGCAGCATTGCGGATTTCTTTTTAATAGAAAAAAACCCGTACCAGGCACTTCAGTAAAAGTGCTCGATTCGGGCCAGCTGCTTATAATTCCTCGCCATTCGTTTGAATGACGTTTTTATACCACTCAAATGAATCTTTCTTATTCCGCTTCACGGATCCGTTTCCTTCATTGTCACGATCAACATAGATCATGCCGTAGCGTTTTTTCATTTCGCCTGTTGTGAAGGAGACGATATCAATAATCCCCCACGGCGTGTAGCCGATTAAATCAACACCGTCGTAAGTGACCGCTTTTTTCAATGCTTCAATATGTGATTTTAAATATTGAATTCGTTCCGGGTCATGGATCTTGCCGTCTTCCTCCAGCGTATCCACCGCGCCAAAGCCGTTCTCCACGATGAATAACGGGATTTGGTATCGGTCATAAAACCGGTTTAACGTATATCTCAGCCCGGTCGGATCAATCGCCCATCCCCAGTCGCTGGATGTAATGTACGGATTTTCGATACTATTCGGCAATCCGCCATTTACAATATCGCCAGTGTTATCATTTTTCACATCGCTTTTCACAGTTGTTGACATGTAATAGCTGAAGCCTAAGTAATCGACGGTTCCATTTCTTAAAATCTCATCATCGCCGTCTTCAAATGTGATGTTGTAGCCTTCTCGTTCAAATTCCTTCAACGCGTAGCTTGGATAGTAACCGCGAACCTGTACATCAGGGAAGAAATAGCGCTGTCTCATTTCTTCCTCAGCCAGCATCACATCTTCAGGATTGGAGGAGAAAGGGTAAATCGGCACGTGTGACACCATGGCCCCAATTTGAAAGTCTGGATTGATGTCTTTTCCTTTTGCTACTGCTAATGCGCTCGCCACTAATTCATGGTGCGCCGTTTGATACATCACTTCCTTGGCATTTTCTTTTTCGCCGACCGTAACACCTGAATTCGTCCATAGGAACAGCGGATTGTTCACATCCATTTGGTTGTTGATCTCGTTAAATGTCATCCAGTACTTCACTTTATCTTTGTAACGGTTGAAGCAAGCTTCTGCGAAATTGACGAAGAAATCCACGACTTTCCGGTTTCTGAAGCCGCCATATTCTCTTGCCAAATGCAGCGGCATTTCAAAGTGAGACAGGGTAATCACCGGCTCGATCCCATGCTTCAGCAATTCATCAAACACGTCATCATAGAACTGCAAGCCCGCTTCGTTCGGTTCAGCCTCATCGCCTTTCGGGAAAATCCGGCTCCAGCCGATGGACGTCCGCAAGCATTTTAATCCCATTTCCGCAAATAAAGCGATATCTTCCTTGTATCTGTGATAAAAATCAATGGCTTCATGGTTCGGATAAAATTCGTTCTCTTCAATGGTATTCGTGATTTTTCTCGGAACGCCGTGTTCGCCCGCTGTCATCACATCGACAACACTAGGCCCTTTACCGCCTTGATTCCATCCGCCTTCAAATTGGTGGGCAGCTAATGCGCCGCCCCATAAAAAATCCTTCGGCATGTTTCCCATGTGTTATTCCTCCTTAGCTTACGACTGTAAATAATTATATACGTGTTCGTTTTAAAATGCTTTGATGCCGTAATCGCGATAAAAATAGGCAAAAACGTAAACGCGCCCAAGATATGAAACTGAAAACCTGATAAACTCCTGTTTTCTCAAAGCCATTAAACAATAAGTTAATCATAATGAGTGCACCTTGCAAAATACCAGCAGCGGCCAGAATGTAGATAAACGGCGCAAACTCTTTGCTACGAAGAATCCTACTACAACAAATCCATCGTGACGTATTTAAACAACGAAATCGTCTCTCACTCGATCTTCCACTACATCCGGGAAGGGCTGGGATTTAAGATTGGTTTTTCTGATTTGTTTCTACACGTGGGCCAGCTTAATGAGGAGGAAGCGAAGTATTTGGAGCTAGAGGCTAGACTGCCGAAGCTGTATATAGAAAGTATTTTTCACCTGACGAATGGACAGCCATTTGATTACTCGAAGATTTCCTATAATTATGAGCAGTCGCAGTTTGTTGTACAGGCTAATAGTTTTTTGTTGTGAAATAACGCTCAACCTGCAGAAAGTGAAAGAGACCAAGAACAATTTATTCTTGGTCTTTTTTCTGAATGACTTACCCGACATTCTTGCAACCTTAGCTTTCTCTTCTGTTTTCTGCTTTATCTATATCCTCGCTCATCTCAGCACCTCTTTCCTCGTTTTAATTGTCTCTAAAACCAGTTATGCGGTACTATCATATAAAGGTCCAATGTTTAAAAATAATGTCATACTTTTAAATTCACCTTATCATGCAAATGCTCATAAATAGAGGTTTATTCTAAAAAGGGGATGGACGATTTTGGAAAGCAAGTACTTAGATCTACTCGCACAAAAATATGATTGTGAAGAAAAAGTGGTAACGGAAATCATTAATTTAAAAGCGATACTGAACCTGCCAAAGGGCACTGAGCATTTTGTCAGTGATTTGCACGGGGAATATCAGGCATTCCAGCACGTGCTGCGTAATGGTTCAGGACGAGTAAAAGAGAAAATACGCGACATTTTCAGTGGTGTCATTTACGATAGAGAAATTGATGAATTAGCGGCATTGGTCTATTATCCGGAAGACAAACTGAAGTTAATCAAACATGACTTCGATGCGAAAGAAGCATTAAACGAGTGGTATAAAGAAACGATTAACCGAATGATTAAGCTCGTTTCTTATTGCTCCTCCAAGTATACCCGCTCCAAACTGCGCAAAGCACTGCCTGCCCAGTTTGCTTATATTACGGAGGAGCTGCTATACAAAACAGAAGAAGGTGCCAACAAGGAGCAATATTACTCCGAAATCATTGATCAGATCATTGAACTTGGCCAAGCCGATAAACTGATCACCGGTCTTGCTTACAGCGTTCAGCGTTTGGTGGTCGATCATCTGCATGTGGTCGGCGATATTTACGACCGCGGACCGCAGCCAGATAGGATTATGGAAGAACTGATCAATTATCATTCTGTCGATATTCAGTGGGGAAATCACGATGTCCTTTGGATAGGTGCCTATGCCGGTTCCAAAGTATGTCTGGCCAATATTATCCGTATCTGTGCCCGCTATGACAACCTGGATATTATTGAAGACGTATACGGCATCAACCTGAGACCGCTGCTGAATCTGGCCGAAAAATATTACGATGATAATCCAGCGTTCCGTCCGAAAGCAGACGAAAACAGACCAGAGGCCGAGATTAAGCAAATCACAAAAATCCATCAAGCGATTGCCATGATCCAATTCAAGCTTGAGAGCCCGATTATCAAGAGACGGCCGAACTTTAACATGGAGGAACGGCTGTTACTAGAGAAGATTGATTATGATAAAAATGAAATCACGCTGCACGGAAAAACATATCAGCTGGAAAACACCTGCTTTGCGACAGTGAATCCGGAACAGCCAGATCAGCTATTAGAAGAAGAAGCAGAAGTCATAGACAAGCTGCTATTCTCTGTCCAGCATTCCGAAAAGCTGGGCCGCCATATGAATTTTATGATGAAAAAAGGCAGCCTTTATTTAAAATATAACGGCAACCTGTTGATTCACGGCTGTATTCCTGTCGACGAAAACGGCAATATGGAAACGATGATGATTGAGGATAAACCGTATGCGGGCCGTGAGCTGCTCGATGTATTTGAACGGTTCTTGCGGGAAGCGTTTGCCCACCCGGAAGAAACCGATGACCTGGCGACAGATATGGCCTGGTATTTATGGACAGGCGAATACTCCTCTCTCTTCGGAAAACGCGCCATGACGACATTTGAGCGGTATTTCATTAAAGAGAAGGAAACGCATAAAGAGAAGAAAAACCCGTATTATTATTTACGCGAAGACGAGGCAACCTGCCGAAACATCCTGGCAGAATTCGGCCTCAATCCAGATCATGGCCATATCATCAACGGCCATACACCCGTAAAAGAAATCGAAGGAGAAGACCCAATCAAAGCAAACGGAAAAATGATCGTCATCGACGGCGGCTTCTCCAAAGCCTACCAATCCACAACAGGCATCGCCGGCTACACGCTGCTATACAACTCCTACGGCATGCAGCTCGTCGCCCATAAACACTTCAACTCCAAGGCAGAAGTCCTAAGCACCGGAACCGACGTCTTAACAGTGAAGCGATTAGTGGACAAAGAGCTTGAGCGGAAGAAAGTGAAGGAAACGAATGTGGGTGAGGAATTGTTGCAGGAAGTGGCGATTTTGGAGAGTTTACGGGAGTATCGGTATATGAAGTGAGGGGGAAATGGGGTTCAGAGATGATGATATACTCCCCTAAGGGTAAAGAGGTAAAAAACAAAAAAATCTGTTTGTCCTTGGAGGGGTTTTTATCATGGCTTGAAAATGGTACTTAAAAGAAAAAAACTAAACATACTTTCAGAAGGTTATCAGGGAAATGCTTCGTTGAAAGAGGTTGCAAAAAAAATGGCATTCACACCGAACAATTCGTGAATGGAAAACATTGCACGAAATATCCGAGTTGAGAGCCGTTGGTCCGTTCTAAACACCATAAGTTCTACTCTGCGAAACTGAAAACGCGCTGCCGTGAAGGACTTCTTATCCGGGCGCTACTCTCAAAGAGAACTCACTAAATAATAGCGAATTTCTAGTGAATCCCTTCCGAACAGATGAGCTGAGCTTTGATCTTAAAGTGTCTAAAGATAGCGGGAGAGGGAGGAATCATTTGATGACCAAACGGAAGAACCTTGCTTCTCATAAAGAAAAATGAGACCTCTCTCCTTTATTAGTTACTTACTATAATAAGGTGGTCGCTGTCAAAAGTGTCACCTCTTAAAATTCTCCCTTACTAATCAATTCAAAAAGAAAAGGTTCCCTCAATAATTAGAGCCCTTTTTCATTAACTATTTTCTTGAAAAGCCATTACAAGTGGTTCATACTCAGGAAAAAGTGCTTTTGCCTCTCCTAGATAATACTCTGACGAATCTTTTATATTCAACTTTTTATAAAGATATCCTAACAGGAAATTTTTATAGTATATATTTTTAGGAGAAAATTCAGAATCCAAAACTTTACCTAATAGGTTTTCTAAAATAGCAGTATCATCAGTGGTAATAAATAACCAAGGAATGAAATTCTGTTCGCCATATACAGTTATCCTTTGCCTTACAGCATCAATTGTAGTTAATAAGTCGGCATGTAAACACTTTATAAACTCTCTATTAGAAGCAACTCTTCGAGGGATTGCATACTTTGCAATTATATCTTCTGATGTCATACCCAGTAACCTGACATAATACCTTTTCAAATTTAAAGAGATTAACTGTGCAAACTCAGAAATATTATAGTTTTTTTGGATAAAGGTAACTAAAGACTCATACAAAGTATCATTATAAATTTTTCTAAGAATATTACTTATCTCTGTTACGAACTGTCCATTAGAGGTCTTTACCTGTAAATTAACTATATCGTTAAAGCCTAAATAAGAAAGTACATTGCTTTCTGTACAAATTTTTTCTCCTAAATCTGCTGTTGAACAAGAAAAAGCAAAAACGAAGGAATTTTTAAATCTATGAAAATCTTCTGCAGTGATTCTTATAGGCTCGCCTCTTTCTAACTCGCCTTCAATAAAATCTGCAGTTCCATGAGCAGTTATTAATATTAAATCTGTTGCATGTAAACGGCTTTCCAGACAATTGAATAGTTCTGGACTTTTATCGTAAATCTCATATATTTCACAATATTTTGTAGCAAGTGTTTTTTGGAACTGTTTAAGGAATTTCGTGCCTCGTGAATTAGGGAAATATTGAATTATCTTCATCATTGTCCACCAGCTAATAAATTGTGAATAATTACAGATTCCGCCAGATTGCTTTTATAATGTTTACCCGTAATATTATCTTGTCTAATAAGAGTAATAATATCTTCTACTTTAAATTCTTTTCCATCAACTACAATTCTTTCATCATCAATAATTTCTTTGTACTGAAGAAAATATCTCTCTAAAGCAACCTGTATAAAATCGATATTATTAATAGCTTCAATCATAGATTCAACTCTTAATTGGTGTGATCGTTGACCATATTCTTTTTCACTTTGACTTTCCATATCTTTTGACAAAAATTTAAATATCCCCTGATTAAATAATAAGACCAGATCCTTTCTATTAGGAAAAACAGTAGATAATTCATGCATAGTATAGAAAATTATCTTACAGTGTCTATTAATACCGTTCCTAATCTCCTTGACTAAATCAATTCCACTCTTTTCATTGCCTGCAGAAGAAAGATCATAGTCTATTAATAAAACGTCAAATGTATGATCAGTAGAATTCAGTAGTTCAATAGCCTTATCATATTTTCTCTCATTCAAAAAATTTATCTCATAGTCTAAAAATAAATCCCTTTTAATCCTTTTAAAAATTCCATCATATTGCCTTATGTCTAATTCTAAATTTAAAGAATCGTCAACTATAAGTATATTTCGAATTAAATTCATTGATTCCTGCCTTCTTTCTATACCTTAAAACTAATCTGAAAAGTTGCCCCAAACTCTTTTTCTTTTGGTATAACAACGTTGATTTCTCCGTTATGTGTTTGAACAAGTTCATCAACTATTGCTAGTCCCATTCCGAACCCATCATCATGGGTTGTATAAAACGGGGTAAATATATGAGGAACTTCATCTTTTGGTATTCCAATCCCGTTATCCTTAAAAAGAAAATTTATAGATCTATTATTTACCTGAAAATTAACCTCTATTTTTTTCTGTCTATCACTCACTTTTCGAAGGGATTTTCTTGAATTGGATAATAAATTTTCAAATATTACTTTAAAATCATTAATATCTATATTTAAGAACGTTTTTTCTGGTCCGTTAATAGTATACGCGATTTGATCGCTTATCAAAGAACTTTCATAATCCTGAAAAACTTTTTTTAAGTAAGTCGATATGTCTATTTTGGATTTTTCTCTTTTTTTAAGTAAGTGATCTCTAGCATCCAACAGAAAGCTGCTAATTTCTTTTGATGTTTTTATAAGAAAATCAAAGGATTGCATCAACGAATTAATCACATCACTGGGTAAATCTTTCTCTTCAACTTCAAATTTTTGATTATAAATCGCTGTTTGAAGGTTTGTCATTCTTATTAGAACCTGGTGTATAATGCCATGAAGTAACGTTTCCTTACTAGCCATTCGCTTGTAAACATCAACAATATCTTGTTGGTTCCTAATAATCTTATCCTGTTCTTGATTAGTTTTTTGGATTAGTTTCGTTAATTCAATAACTTTTTCAGCATTAGATGGTGAATATTTTTTAATTTCTTTCGCAATAACCTTTAGAGATTTAGCTGCTGAAGTAATCTCTTCCCTGTGAATCCTATGTTGGTTATTACTATCTTTATTTTTTTTAAGAAAAAAATACTCTTCTAATTTAGGCATCACATCTCGTTGAATGAATTGCCTTAACTGCTGGAGAGCTTCATTTTCAACTAGACCCTGCCTATTCGTAGCATCAATAAAACCATGGTTATATTCTCTAAAAATTTGAATATAACCTATTACATCCCGTACACCCAAAAAACGAAAATGACCTTGTGCTTTTCTAATGTCCAAGCTTAACCAGTCATTATCAGGTTCTCCGTATGGATAAATTTGAAAGAAATCACGATAAATACGAATACTTCCAAAATTTCTAACTGACTCATTAAATCGATTATTAAATGAAGCTTTATCTCCTCTATCAAAAGAATACAGGGTCAACTTCAATGGACCAAATGTATATGGATTTTCATACTCTCTCTCATCAATTAGAGCACCGTTTCTGTATAATAAGTACCTTATTAAACTAGTATCTTCTTTGGAAATTTCGAATTCTATCCATAACGAACTTATTTCCTTAAGTGAATATGGCTCGAGTAGTTTTTTTTTGTATCCATTTTTTTCAGAATGAAGAATTATCTTAAAAGGGAAGTTATCAAGGTTTGAAAACGGGGATAGAAGTCCCCTCAGTTTCTTCTCGAGCCTTTCAACTTCAGAAGGCCCCCATGCATCTCGTAGACCAGATATGACTAGTTTAACCCCTTTTTTATGTCTTTTCTCTAAAAAATTGTAATAAACAGGTATCTCACCAATTTTTTTTCCGTCTTGATCTTCGAAAGATTCCCATTCAAAATTCACTTTGACAGTTTTATCATGCTCACCAATTGAAGAAATTAATGTAAGTTTACTTCCCAGACGGTCTACAGAAAATCTTCCAATTCCTTTTTCCCCATTTAAAGGCCTTCCTTTTAGAGAAACATTTTTTCCCTTCTTATTGTCAGTACCAATAACCATCCACTTATTCGCAATATCCTTTAAAGACATTCCATTACCATTATCAGCAATGATAAGCGTGTCTTTATCTTCATCTATCTCAACTAGCACTTCTTCTGCATCGGCATCAAATGAGTTTTTAACAAGTTCAAATATTGCAGAAATTTTATTGGTT
Source organism: Bacillus sp. SN1 (assembly GCF_002796895.1). Lineage (NCBI taxonomy): Bacteria > Bacillati > Bacillota > Bacilli > Caryophanales > Bacillaceae > Bacillus > Bacillus sp. SN1. The sequence continues at coordinate 92,110 of NZ_PHIE01000002.1, read as the reverse complement.
ACTAGTCTTCTCCCAATTAAATCCTTTAAATTTGTAGATGATTCAAAGTGTAAAGTTCCCATAATTTATAACTCCTCTGGGGTTAGAAATTTTATTTATATTATACTATTAAACTTAACAAAAAAAGAAGAAAAGGAAAAAATATCGATTACACTTATATTATGTTTTTAAAAAATTTAGATAAACTTGTAAATATCCATTAAAAAATTAACATTTTAAGATTTCTTTATCGACAAAAAGCCCATAAATGTTTTATAACTATTTCAGTGATACCGTATTTGTAAAGGAGCGTTATTATAATGGAATTTACACCAAATACTGATGAAGAAAAAATCTTAGGTGAAGTAAACAAAGTTGTGCATTTCGAGTTTGCTCTTGTGCGTTTAACCCGTACAATGCTCAAAAAATCTATTATTGATGCGTCTGCTCATATTCGAAGTGTATTATCCAATTATAATTTAGTTGATTATGCTTCATTAACACCTGGCATCGACAAGATTATGGCCACAGCAAAAATCTTAATGACTAATATTCAAGATGAAAAGGTAAGTTTTTACCGCCCTAAAACGAAAAAAGGAGATCCTCGTTTTTGTATTTACAATCTCAGAAAATACATAAAAGAGGGTGAAATGTTTTACTTGACTGTGTTTAATCGTGAGCTCGTTGTAATTCCATTAGTCCAGTCTCTCATTGATTTAGATGTAATTAAAAAGTTTTTTAATATTACTGAGGAAAACCCAGTTAAAGATGAGCTAATTCGATTATTAAGCGCATTGAAGAAAAAAGGACCAGTTAAAAGTGTATCTCCTTTCAAGAGAAACCCAAAAGACATAGGCGATACCTTGGAACGGGAATTAGGAATACTCCCTAATTCAAGTAAGATAGCAGACTTTAAATCCCAAGTGGAAATCAAAGCAAAACGGGCAGATTCCAAAACAAAGGACACACTATTTAGTATGGTTCCAGATTGGAAAAAAAGCATTATTAAATCTGCTAGTGAGATGATTTTAACTTTTGGATATGCTTCTAAAAAATATCCTAATTTTAAAGATTTATATGTTACTGTACACAGTAAGCCAAATAATCAGGGATTAAGGTTGGAGGTTGATGAAGAAAACGGTTATCTCAACCAAGTAACAACTGATAGTTCGGGTAAAGATCTACTTACTTGTATCTGGCCTTTAGATACCGTAAAATCAAGACTTTATAGCAAACACCCTGAGACAGTTTGGGTAGTGGGAACAGAAGTGGTGATTAATGGAGAAATCCATTTCATATTCAATAAAGTGGAGTATACCCGAAGTCCTATTTTCAGTTCATTCTTACTGTTAATATCGCAGAATCGAGTGACTTATGACTGGAGAGGAAGAGTAAAATTGGATGGAACAGGTTATAAGGATAAGGGGCATTGCTTTAGATTAAACCCCAAATATAGGAATTTATTATTTGGTGAAATTCAAACGATTGATCTTTAAATAAAAGAAGGATTATTAATTTTCTAAATTACTTACATTACTATGTTTTTGCCACTTGAATAATAAAGTTTATACTTTCACCTATCTATACGAATAAAATTACCATTTCTATACTAAAAGACCATAAAAAATAAGAGCTGATGATTAAGTAATCAGCTCTTGTCCTGCACCTTTCAATGCCCTTTTAATTTCTAAAGCTATTGCTTTTGCTAACAATGGAGGGACAGCATTTCCCACTTGGGTATACTGGGGAACTTCTTCCCTTCTTAGATGCCCACCAGTGGTTCTTTTCCCCTTAAATTCAAAGCTATCATCAAACGACTGTAATCTAGCCATTTCCCGGACTGTAAGAATCCTATTTTCGAATGGGGTTATAAAATCATCAGGTAATGTTAACATTGTTGGTGATACGCTATTTCTATTCAATCGAATCCGACTGTTCTTTCTTGTTAATAAATTCCTAAATAACATATCACTAACATCACCATTTATAAACTGTCGACTTAAAGAATCTGGAGTATGTTGTTTGTTTATTGATTCAACCCATTTTCCATAAAATTGTTTATATATATCTTCAGTAAGATCTAGCTGCTTCATAATTTGAAGCATTGTCTTATTAACTTCTCTATTATTAGGTTCAACGGTGTTCTTTATATATTGTTGAGACAGGATCCTTAAAGTACTCTTAACAAGTTTGGTACGATCCTCTTCCAGTAATAAGTTCCAACCTGTATAATACCGGGGTAATAACTGCATTAAGCTTTGGATATTTGCCTCTTTATTTGCAGAAAATACACATTCCCAAAACAAGCTAGGGTAATTAGTTAAATCTAATCCCTGCTCCCTAACTTTGTTTTCGACAGTCCTTGTGGATTCCCCATCTCTATATAATGAGAACCTTTCCTGCACACTTCTTGAATGAGATGCCAAATCGTGATTTTTAATATCCGTGGCAGCAATAGGACGTCGGTGACTAAAATGTGGAGTACGGCCATTCCTACTAGCATTTATATAATTAGTATTCGTTATCTCGACAACTTCTCTTAAATCAGAATTTAACACTAAATCTCCTATCGCTTCTATAACCTTCACTTTTTGTTCTTCATTGGGTGTTGTTGGTTCTGGATAATCTGGCGAAGTAACATCTTCTCTATAAGCTATAAATATGGCCCTATGCCTTCTTTGCGGCACTCCATAGTCCGATGCGTCTAATATCCGTGGTTGAAGAACTTTATAACCTATTAAATTTAACTCTTGCTGAAGGATGTCGGCAACAAGTGTATTGTCAGAATAGGTAGTATTTCTTAAACCTAAAAAATTATCTAATCTAGTATCCATAAAGCCTGCTACATTTTCCATAACAACATACTTGGGAGTGATTTCGTCAATTATTCTGAGATACTCACGAAATAACATATTTCTAGGGTCATTTCTGTCCCTTCTTCCTGCTCTGCTAAAACCTTGACAGGGTGGCCCACCAAAAATAGCGTCTATTTCATTGATAGGGTGGTCTTGAAAAACCTCTAAATTATTAATACAGTTAAAAATGTGAAAACCATGAAGTTCACGTATATCAGCTAATTCAAAGTGAGTATTACGCCCTTGTACTAAACCTAATTGCTCGTGTCTCGCCATGTAAGTTTCCATTACATGTGCACTTCTATCACTTGAAAATACAATATGAAAGCCAGCCTGAAGAATTCCTTCACTGAATCCGCCAGCCCCACAAAATAGGTCAATTGCATACATATGTTCTCACCTCGTTATATAACTGTAACATAAATTTATGCAAAAGTCCAGGCCATAAGTTAAAAACAAAATTTGAAGAATAACACTCAGCTATAGATTTTGGAAAGGTGGAACTTTTTGAGATTTGCTATTACTTATGATAAGGCTCCCCACGATTAATCCGAAAAGCCCGATAAATCTGCTCAACTAGTATGAGACGCATCAACTGATGAGGAAACGTCATTTTCGAGAATGACAGCTTTTCATCCGCTCGCTTCATCACCGTATCACTTAATCCAAGTGATCCTCCGATGACGAAGGTGACTTTGCTTTTTCCATAAGTAGCCAGCTTATCTATTGTATCGGCTAGTTCTTCGGATGTTTTCATTTTTCCTTCGATGGCGAGGGCGATGACGTGGGCGTCGGGGCTGATTTTTGATAAGGTGCGTTCGCCCTCTTTGTCTTTTATGATTTTCATATCCTGGTCGCTTAGGTTTTCCGGTGCTTTTTCGTCCGGGAGTTCGATGATGTCGATTTTTGCGTAGGCCGAAAGTCGTTTGGTGTATTCTTCAATGCCTTGCTTGAGGTATTTTTCTTTTAGTTTTCCGATTGTCACAATATTGATATTCACAGGTCATCCCCACTTTAGAAACAAGTTATTCATATATATTGTCCACAATTGTGGATATCTTTTCTGTATTTTGTGTAAGATCATTCGTTCCCCACTATATATACTGCGGGGTCTCCACATAATTCACAGGCTGTGGATAAACTGTTAGTATGTTCGATTTTTCTGATTTCGGGCGGCAGCTCGTGGTCGTCTATGTACATATCCAGCACGGTTTCGATGTGTTCTTCACAGGAATAATACGTTTGTTTCATCTTCAAATCCTCCGATGGTTTCTTGCGTTTTTGCAAATATTCTCTTCCCAATATAACCTATTTATTCACATGTTAGTAGTGCTTCGGGCTGAGTTTTATCCACAATTCGACAAACAAGCTGTTGATGACTCTATTTCGCTCGTCTGTTAGTTTGGATGTAACCGATGTGTGGGGAGGTCTGCATTTGCGGCTCAAATGGGTTTGGCTTTTTGTGATCATGTTGTTGCTTGCTGGGTGTCAGCCGTCTTATTGGGTGTTGGAGAAGGATCGACTTGATGAAGTGACAGATATAAAAATGTACGTAAATGATCTTCAAATGCATGATGACGTGAAAGGATATCAAGTCTTCACCATATCAGAAGGCAAAAAAATGGTTGTGGTTTCTCTCGGAAGCAGCGAGAAAGAAAAGAAGCTTGAGGTGTCAGGCGTCAAATATTCACCTAAAGAAACGATTGTAACTGTGAAACGAAAGCCTGCTCCCAAGGCAAATGAGAAAAACCCTTATATTCTGATTGGACTGGACAAAATTGAAGAGGCGTTAATCGTACAGGATGAAAAGGGAAATCGCTTTGAAGAAATAGATTACCAGCAATAAAGCCGGCGTTCCGAGAACGTCCGGCTTTTTCTCTTATTTCAGCGTTCCATGCGGGTCGATGACGAATTTTTTGGCTGCGCCTTTGTCGAAGTCGCTATAGCCATTTGGCGCGTCGTCCAGAGAAATGACGGTGGCGTTGACGGCTTTTGCGATTTGCGCTCTACCGCTCAGGATCGCTTTCATCAAATTGCGGTTGTATGTCATGGCGGGCGTTTGTCCGGTGACGAAGGTGTGGGCTTTGGCCCAGCCGAGTCCGAATCGGATCTTTAATGAGCCTGTTTTGGCGTCTGCATCCTTTGCACCGGGATCTTCGGTCACGTATAAGCCCGGGATGCCGAGGATTCCGCCGACCTGGGTGATGTCCATGATCGAGTTCAGCACGGCGGCTGGCGCTTCTCCTTGATTGCCATGCCCGGATGCTTCAAAGCCGACACAGTCCACTGCGGCATCAACGGTTGGTTCACCTAGTATTTGTTCAATTTGCTCGCCGAGGCGGTCGTGTTTTTGTACGTTGACCGTTTCACAGCCGAAGCTTCTCGCCTGTGCCAGTCTGTCTTCGTTCAAATCGCCGACAATGACTGTGGAAGCGCCGAGAAGCTGGGCAGAGTGTGCAGCTGCTAAACCGACAGGCCCCGCTCCAGCGATATAAACGGTTGAACCTGTTTGCACGCCCGCTGTGTACGCCCCGTGGAAGCCTGTAGGAAAAATATCGGACAGCATCGTCAAATCGAGAATCTTTTCTAACGCTTGTTCTTTATCCGGGAATACCAAAAGCTGAAAATCAGCGTACGGCACCATGACGTATTCCGACTGGCCGCCGACCCAGCCGCCCATATCGACGTAGCCGTAAGCCGATCCCGGCCGATCCGGATTGACATTCAGGCACACATGCGTTTTCTGCGTTCTGCACATGACACAGCGCCCGCAGGCAATATTGAAAGGAACGGATACAATGTCGCCTTTTTTGATAAATTCAACATCCCGCCCCGTTTCAATCACTTCTCCGGTGATTTCATGCCCGAGCACCAAGCCTTCAGGCGCCGTTGTGCGACCTCTGACCATATGCTGGTCGCTCCCGCAAATGTTGGTTGTAATGACTTTGAGAATAACCCCATGCTCACATTTTCGATTCACATTCGCCTTCGGGACGCCGGGCCCGTCCTTCAAGATTAACTCCGGATACCCGATATCCTCCACCGCTACTGTCCCTTTGCCTTTATACACAACCGCTTTGTTTCCTGTCAACGCCATTCCTCCCATTCATGTGTTTGGACTCTGCGTCCTTGAACATGACTTCGGTTCGGCATGACCCTTTCCCTTTTTCACGACTGTTTTTTCTGTATTCTTACAACAACAAAGATGCCAAGAAAACAGCCGATAATGATTCCGAGGATGTCCAACCAATCTGCTTTACCTCCGTTTAACAGGAACATCGTAGCCGCCGAAATCAGACTGATGATAACGGCCAGAAGAATGACACGTTTGGTGTGCATATGATTCCTCCTTTATCTGCATCACTTTATATATTTATTTTACAACAATTAACACTTTGTTTTAAAAGGCCATTCGAGATTTATCGTTTTGAACCACGTTTAGATGGAGGCTGGACAACGTTCTATCATTGATATGTATCAAATTGCGTAACAGAAAAAAGAGACTTCACAAGTCTCTTCATAAACAGCGATCAGTCGAATAATAATTTCCTGAGAAATAATGTGACAACACTGGTTACTAACGCAATTGCAGTATAGAGCACAACCCAAAACATGAATGAACTGTTACCAGATGCTAATGTAAACAACAAAATGATGCTCGCCATTAGGACAATGAGCGGCGCCACCCAAAATCTCTTAAATAAAAAATGACCCGCTATACCAAATACACCTGCGATGATCGGAAAACCAAAAACGATAAATAACACGGCGATGGCTCCCATACTAACCTCCTTCACCTTAAAACCCCTTCATCACCTCAAAATCATACAGCTTCAAATGACTCTTCGGCGTCACGATCTCCTTTACCTTCCCAATCTCTTTTTCCTTCACTTTCTTTCCGGTTTTCAGACTGTATTGTTCAATGTATGCAGGCTGGTTGTACGTGTATGTGAAGAAATAGAGGCTGCTGCCTTTTTGGGTGATTTCTTTAAAATCGGCTTTCATTTTTTCTGGCGATAGGGCGAAGGCGATGCTTGTTTTTCCTGTCTTTGCATCGATTTTGTATACCTTTCCGAAGCCGTCAATGAAGTACAGGTACTCATCATAAGAGAAAAAGCTTTTTTTGAAGCTGAAGGGCATGGAGCTGTATATCGTTTGTTCGTCGTTTTTGTATTCGGCGATGTCGTGTAGCTCAACTTCGCCGCTTTTCTTGTTGATCTTGACCATTTGATAGAGATTGCGGGCTTTTTGGCCGCGAACCATAAAATAAACATCTTGATCGTCCACAGCAAGCTGGGATTCGACTGAGGCTCCTTCCCGGTACTGCCATTCCGTTATCTTGTGATAAGTGAGCTTCTTTTGATCTGCTTGAATCTGGAGGAGCTGATAGCCTTTTTCGTCAGCTGTCGGGATGAGTGCGTAAATGGCGCCGTTATGAAAACCGGAGGCTCGGATGTAGTAGGGGATGATGTCTTTTTTCCACTCTCCGTCCATCTGGCGGTACAACTCTGAACGGTACCCGTCTCCCTTTTTGTCGTAGCCGGAGTTGTATAAGGTGTAAAAGCCGTCCGTGTTTTGCAGAAAGCCTGCGCTGTCGCCTGTGTGCTGATAGGTTCTTTTATGGGAGATCAAGCCGTCTTTGATCGTGTAAATCGTGTTTTTATCCTCTAGCATCACACTGTCGCCGTGAACCTTGGCTGATCCCAGCTCAAGGCCCTTCATCTTAAAGGAAGACAGTGACCCGTCCCGGCCGATAAACAGGGCGTAGCTTTTCCCGCCGCCAAATGTATCTTGATCCGCAGAGGTTGAGAGATACAGCAAAATGTCCTTGTCATCCAGAAAATCAGGGTCTCTAAGATCCTGCTGACTCACCGCTTTATGGCTTGTGAGAGGAGAAATGAAGACAAATAGCGCGATTCCTGCGAGAATCAGCATGGCGATGGCGATCATCCACTTCTTCATATCCTTCTCCTTAGTAAATGGTCATGATGGTTGTCGTATAGGAAGAGCTGGTGATGTCGCGCGGATACACGCCTAAGCCTCCGTTGCTGTCTATATCAATGCCTGCTTTCAGCAAAAAGGCGGACCATAGGAGCTTTGAACAGTTTTTGGCGCCGTCATGGCCGGTATTTCTATTATTGACGAAGTTAAATGAGTATGGGTCGCCGACTTTTGATACCGCCCAGTCGGCAGCAGATGTTTTTTGAGATGAGGTGACGCTGACTGTTTGTACGATGGAGTTGTCTTCCACGTCTCTGGCATTGTAAGCGATCTGCCTGACGCCGTCGCTCGGGACAGATTCCACAATTTTGTCAGCGGCGGAGTACATGCCGACGTGGCCATGATTGTAGTAGGCTGTGTAGGAGTTGGTGTAATAGATATTGCCTTTCGCACTTGTCGGGAGTTTTTTCGTGCCGGACGACCCGCCCATGATGGACATGCCGCTTTCCTTGGCAAGCCGGTCTCCCTCAGCTTTATCAGCTGTGATTTCCTTATAGAACTGTTTCAGAATGACGTCTTGCTTTACGTGTTGCTGTTTGGCAATCTGGCTGGCGGACTTCATGATTTCTTCTGGTGTCGTGCCTGGCTGCAGCGCGGCGATTTCTTCAGCATAGTTTGTGGTCTTTACGGCTTTCGCGGGAGAAACAAACAGGCCGACGCACATTGTAAGCGCTACCAAAAACATTGACACCCGTTTCTTCAACTTCATTACATCTCCTCTTTTCTTGTGAATGTAGGAAAGGTGTTTTCCTCACCCACATTATATTAGGAAAATAAGGAAAGTAACTAGGTTATTTACAGAATTTTTAGAAATCATTTACAGAAGGCTGTCCGCAGAAAAAGGCCTTTATCAGGGCCCTTTTCGTTAAAGCTTCTTGCTCATCACCACGTCCGTTTCTTGAAATCCGGTTCGCTCGTATAGCTTCCGCGCCGTCTGATTATGGGCAAAGACGTGGAGGGATAGCTTCCGAATTCCCATGCTGCGAGCCGTCTGTTCTAAAGCCGTTAATGCTTGCTTTGCATATCCCTTGCCCCGATATGGTTCATATAATCCGAAATCGTAAATATACGCCTCCTTCTGCGGATGCTCCGGCTCAGCATGGATCCAAAGCCAGCCAACGCTTTCCTTTTCATTCAGCGTAAGGCTCCATACATGGTGATGAAGTGTTTCCAGACCTTTCGGAAGAAGATTAGAAAAGGTCTGCTTAGACAGATGCAGAGCGTCTTCAGGCTGCCATGTTCCCGCTTTTACCTTTTCTTCGGCGTAATGCTTTGTTGTGTACGTGAGATAAGACCGAAATTCTTCTGTCTGCATAGGGGTCAGTATGATTGTCATATCATCTCTCCTTCATATATTGACTAGAGGATTTTACATAAAATAGAAAGAGGTGTTACTATCAGAATAAGCAACTGAGATTGATAAGTCACTAGAGAAAGGAGTTTCACATGAATAAAATTGCACCCGCAGAAATCGCTAACATGCTCAACGATTGGTACCTTGCGATCAAGAAACATGAAGTTGAAGAGTCCGCCCGTTGTTTTGAAGAAGTGAAGCCTTTATTGGATGACATGGAAGAGGATCAGGAGGTGCTTGCCTACTTCTCCTTATTGGAACTGCGCCACAAGGTTTTGCTTCACGAAGCGAGAGGACAGGGCTTTCAGCATGAAGAGCCTTCCCATATGAATGCTACGTCAGACATGCTGAAATATTACTTTTTTCTGTTTGAAGGCATGTATGAAGCCTATAAAAATAATTATGACATTGCCATTGGGCTGTATAAAGAGGCTGAGCAGTATCTCGGCAACATCCCCGATCCGATTGAAAAAGCCGAATTTCACCTGAAGGTCGGAAAGCTCTATTATAAGCTGGGGCAAAATATTGTATCTCTCAATCATACACGGCAAGCGGTCAAAACATTCAGGGAAGAGGCCGATTATAAAAAGAAACTGGCCTCAGCACTGATCACCATGTCAGGCAATTTTACCGAGGTGGGCCAGTTTGAAGAAGCTGAAACGTATTTGGACGAAGCGATTAGGATCACGAGAGAATTAGAGGATCATTTTTTTGAAGCCCAGCTTTTGCATAACTTCGGACTTCTCCATGCGCAAAGCGGCAAATCAGAAGAAGCGGTCTCGAAATTAGAAAAGGCCTTACAGAACGAAGAATACGCCCGCTCTGCCTATTACTATCATTCTGTCTACTTGCTGATACGAGAGCTGTTTAAAATCAAAAAGTACGAACAGGCTGTATCTTATTACCAAGAAGCGAAGGAAAAATTGACTGTCGAGCCGAATAGAATATGTGAGGCAAAAATAGATATTTTATATGCCATTTATGCAAAAGGAGGTCATGCGGAAACGTTTCACTTATGCAAACAACATATGGATGATTTGGTGTCCGAGAAAGAGTATGACAGTGTAAGAGAACTTTCCATTTTGGCTGGCGAACGGTATAGGGAGCATGAGCTTTACAAAGAAGCTGCCCACTTTTTTTATGAAGCCTTACAAATTGAAGAACTGATCAAACGAACGGAGGTTATATAAATGAAAAAATTTCTGATTGGTGCAGGCGTCGCAGCGGTAATTTTATCAGGATGGTTTATTGCGGACCATCAAACCCATTCACAGGAGATGAAAGTCGCTGAGAAAATGATTGGCTAAATGAAAAACCCCCGCGGGATGCGGGGGTTTTCTTATTACAACAATTTCTTCCCTAGCAGGGATTCTACGAGCTCTACTGCTGTTTGTCCAGTCTTGTTTTCGTGATCAAGAATCGGGTTGACCTCAACGAATTCAGCTGAGGTGATGATGCCTGCGTCATACAGCATTTCCATAGCCAGATGGCTTTCCCGGTAGCTGATGCCGCCGACGACAGGGGTTCCGACACCCGGTGCGTCGTTCGGATCAAGTCCGTCCAGATCAAGACTGAGATGGACGCCGTCACATGCTGATAAATAATCAAGGGTTTCTTCAATCACCTTTGTCATACCGAGACGGTCGATTTCGTGCATCGTGTACACCTTCATGCCGCTTTCCTTAATATACTTGCGCTCTCCTTCATCAAGTGACCGGGCGCCGATGATGACGACGTTTTCCGGTTTGATTTTAGGCCCGTAGCCTTCAAGGTTAACCAATGACTCGTGGCCGATGCCAAGGCTGACGGCAAGCGGCATGCCGTGAATATTTCCTGATGGTGATGTTTCAAGTGTATTCAGGTCGCCGTGCGCGTCATACCAGATGACGCCGAGATTATCGTAATGCTTCGCTGTGCCTGCCAGCGTGCCGATCGCAATACTGTGGTCGCCGCCCAGGACAAGCGGGAATTTTTTCTCTTCGATGACTTGGTTGACCTTCTGAGCCAGTTTTTCATTTCCCGCCAAAACAGAATTCAGGTTTTTCAGTTCCTCGTCATTTTTAATCTTTTCGCGGTTGATCGGAATGTCACCGAGATCTTCAACCGTATACCCCATGTCTGACAGCCTCTCGATCAAATGGGCGTACCGGATGGCACTCGGGCCCATGTCCACTCCGCGTCGTGCTTGTCCTAAATCCATTGGCATTCCAATAACCGAAATCGTTTTATCCATCTGTGATTCCACCTCAACATATAAGATAATGTCCTATGCGGGTTATAACAAAGATGACTTACGGACAACGTTTTTAAAGCTCTAGCTGACGATTTGCCTGCTGGCGTTTTTTAATGACGACATGATAAATGATGTAGCAAATGACCATAAACGGTACGCCGCAATACAGCGCGATACGCTGCTCCGGATCAAATGCAAGACTGATGAGAACGACCGTATTTAACGTCAATCCGATCAGCGGAAGCGCCGGATACAGCGGTGTTTTGAATTTCAAATCTTCTACCTTGCCGCCTTCACGGATATATTTGCGTCTAAACATGATTTGAGAAAGCGAAATCGTAATCCAGCCTACCTGTGCGCTCATGCCCGCCAATGATAATAGCACCATATATACGGTTTCAGCCTGCGCAAATTTTGTCAGAAGTGACAGGCAGGCCACAGCCATCGTTACGATTAACGAGTACATCGGCACACCGCGCTGATTTGTTTTGCCCAGCGCTTTGAAGGCCTGTCCTTCATTCGCCATCGCGTACAGGATACGTGTCGATGCGTATAAACCTGAGTTCGCAACAGATAACAGCGCAATCAATATAACAAAGTTCATAATATCAGCGGCATATGGAATTCCGATTTGCTCAAATACGGCAACAAATGGACTTTCCACGACTCCCGCCTGTTTCCACGGAATCATGCCGGCAATGACAATGATTGAAAGCACAAAGAAGACAAGCGTTCTCCATACTGTCTGTTTGATGGACCGCGGAATCGTTTTTTCAGGGTCTTCACTTTCTCCGGCTGCAACTCCGATCAGCTCAGTTCCCTGGAACGCGAAGTTCACGGTAATCATCGTAATCAGCATTGCCTTTATGCCGTTCGGAAATAACCCGTCTTCATAAAAATGCGTCAAAAACGGCGCCTGCTCTCCGCCCTTCAGATCAATCAGGCCAAACATGGCGGCTCCGCCAAGAATAATAAATAAAAGGATAATCAAAATTTTAATGCCTGAAAACCAGAATTCAGATTCTGCAAAGGCTTTTGTGGTGATCGCATTTAATACAAACATCAGTGCCGCAAATACCAGACACCAGATCCACACGTCTATGTGCGGAAACCAACGTTGCATCAGCTGCCCCGCTGATAAGAATTCAATGGCGCATGTAACCGCCCAGCCGAGCCAGTACAGCCAGCCGAACGAAAACCCGAAAGCCGGGCTGATAAATTTTGTCGCATAGGTCTGGAAGGATCCCGACACAGGGTAGGCGACTGCCAGCTCTCCTAAGCAGAGCATGGTCAAAAACATGATAAAGCCTCCCACTAAATAGGACAGAACCGCGCCGAGCGGTCCCGCCTGGTTTATGGTAAACCCGGTTCCAAGGAAGAAACCGGTTCCGATCACTCCGCCCAATGAAATCATAAACAAGTGGCGTGATTTCATCGTCCGCTGGAGCTGATTTCCGTTATCCTGGTTAGTATTCACATTCTGCACCCCTTCAGCAACTTGTATTGGATCTAAGCTGGAACATCTACATGGTGCGTATCCCAGTTTGCTGTCCAAAGAGTCTCTATCTATTTAATATAAAATTCACTTCTTCTCATAAAGATACATTATACTAAAATACTGTAGCTGAGCAAATAGGGAGTGCTGATTTTTCTGTTGTAAATTTATACAAACGAAGTGAATATCCCGCCATGGTGCGGATTTATGCGTTTTGCAGCACGTGCTTAATTTTCTCTATCGCCCAATCCAAATCCTCTTTGGAAATGATTAGCGGCGGTGCAAAACGAATGACTGTATCATGCGTTTCCTTGCATAAAAGCCCTTCTTCCTTCAAACGCTCACAATACGGACGTGCGGCTTCCGTCAATTCCACACCGATAAACAGCCCTCTGCCGCGGACTTCTTTAATGACAGGGTTATCAATGCTCTCAAGCTCGCTTTTAAAGTATTCACCAAGCTCAAGAGAACGATCCGCCAGCTTTTCATCCTCCAGCACTTCCAATGAGGCGATAGACACTGCACATGCCAGCGGGTTCCCGCCAAATGTAGAGCCGTGTGAGCCCGGGTTAAACACGCCTAATATCTCGCGGTCCGCCGCAATGCATGAGATTGGGAACACACCGCCGCCAAGCGCTTTACCCAAGATATACATATCCGGAACAATGCCGTCCCAGTCACAGGCAAACGTCTTGCCTGTACGTCCAAGACCCGTCTGAATTTCGTCCGCAATAAACAGGACATTCTCTTCCTTACAAATCGCCGCTGCTTCCTGCAAAAACCCTTCAGGCGGAATGACAATGCCCGCTTCGCCTTGAATCGGTTCAAATAAGAATGCCGCTGTATTCGGCGTAATGGCCTGACGAAGCGCTTCCACATCGCCGTAAGGGATGAGTTTGATTCCCGGAAGCATCGGGCCGAATCCTCGTTTATATTCTTCTTCAGAAGAAAGAGATACCGCCAGCATTGTGCGGCCGTGGAAGTTCCCGACACATGCGATAATTTCCGCTTGGTTGTCTGCAACGCCTTTTACTTCATAAGCCCAGCGTCTCGCCGCTTTCACCGCAGATTCAACCGCTTCAGCTCCTGTATTCATCGGCAGAATCATCTCTTTGCCTGTCAGCTTAGCTGTTTTTTCGTAAAACGGTCCAAGCTGATCGTTGTGAAACGCGCGCGACGTGAGGGTGATTTTATCAGCCTGATCCTTCAATGCCTGAATGATTTTTGGATGTCTGTGACCCTGGTTTACTGCAGAATAAGCACTCAGCATATCCATATATTCATTGCCTTCCGGGTCCTTTACCCAAGCACCCAGCGCTTCAGAAATAACAATCGGGAGCGGATGATAATTGTTAGCTCCGTAATGAGACGTCTGATCAATAATTTCCTTGGATTTAGATAAAGCTGGCATATTTGAATTCCCCCTTGTTTTCTGTTTCCACATGTTATCCTGCTTTCCCTTTTTATAAATGCAAGTTCTGTGCCAAATCAAGATTTCGTGTGTTTTCTACAATTTTCGAGGACAAGGTGCAAAAACATTCTGATATTTCAAGCAAAAATTTCAGCAAGTGCAAAATTCTTTTGCATATCCCCTCCATTCTTTTATAAAATAGAAGCAATATTAAAAATAATTGAGGGAGGTTTATACAGTGGTCAAAGACAGCGAATTCCTCACATTGGTTTTTCAGAGCATTTTGGATGAAATCGATGTTGGCCTGCACGTGGTAGACGAGCATGGAAACACGATCGTTTATAACAACAAAATGATGCAGATTGAAGATATGGAGAAGCATGACGTCCTGAATAAAAACCTGATGGATGTGTTTATGTTTTCGAAACAACAGGACAGCACCCTGGTACAGGCTCTTCAGGAAGGCAAAACAATTAAAAATGTGAAGCAGAGCTACTTCAATAATAAAGGTCAGGAAATCACGACGATCAATCATACATATCCCATCGTCCAAGACGGCAAAATCAGGGGCGCAGTCGAAATTGCCAAGGATGTGACAAAGCTTGAACGGCTGATCAGGGAAAATATGAACAAAAAAGGCAGCACAACCTATACATTTGACAGCATTCTCGGCACCAGCCCGGCCATTCAAGACGTCATCGAAAACGCCAAGCGGGCAACACGCACATCATCATCTGTCCTTCTCGCAGGCGAAACCGGCACGGGAAAAGAGCTGTTCGCGCAAAGCATCCATAATGGCAGCGACCGCTCAGGGGGCCCGTTTATTTCACAAAACTGCGCGGCGCTGCCAGACAGCCTTGTGGAAAGCATTTTGTTTGGAACGAAAAAAGGCGCATTTACCGGCGCTGTAGATCAGCCCGGCCTGTTTGAACAAGCCCATGGCGGCACGCTGCTGTTAGATGAAATCAACTCGCTGAACCTGAGTCTTCAGGCAAAACTGCTGCGCGCCCTTCAAGAACGGAAAATCAGGCGCATCGGTTCGACAAAGGATACGCCGATTGACGTGCGTATTATTGCCACGATGAACGAAGACCCGATTGATGCGATTGCGGGTGAACGGATGCGGAAGGACTTGTATTACAGGCTGAGCGTCGTAACACTGATCATCCCGCCGCTTCGGGAACGGAAAGAAGACATTTTGCTTCTCGCGTCAGAGTTTATCCAAAAAAACAACCATCTGTTCCAAATGAATGTCGAACACATCAGCGAAGACGTGAAGCAATTTTTCATGTCTTATGACTGGCCGGGAAATATTCGGGAGCTTGAGCATATGATCGAAGGCGCAATGAATTTCATGACGGATGAGCAAACGATTACGGCTTCCCATCTGCCCTATCAATACCGCATGAAAATCAAACCGGCTGATACCCCAGAGCCTGAAGCACCAAGACACCAACCGGCCGCGGACTTAAAAGAAAAAATGGAGAGCTTCGAAAAATATGTGATTGAGAACGTGTTAAGAAAACACGGCCATAACATCTCGAAAGCTGCTCAGGAGCTTGGCATCAGCAGACAAAGCCTTCAATATCGGCTGAAGAAATTTTCCCACTCGCCTGCCGAGTAACAGCCCTATTCTGCGGCAGGAAGCCTGATCAGAAAAACAGTGCCTCTGCCGATTTCACTTTTGACGTCAATCGTCCCATTATGGCTGTCGATAATCGACTTTGTAATGGCAAGCCCCAATCCCGAACCTCCATATTTTCGGGAACGGGATGGGTCTGCCCTGTAAAACCGGTCAAATAAATGCGGCAAGTGCTCCGGTGCGATGCCTGTGCCGTTGTCCGCTATCATCAGCATGGCGCCGTCATCGTTTTTTTGCAGCGAGATGGTGATGGCACCGGTTTTCTCATCCGTATACTGCACCGCGTTGTAAACCAAATTCAAAATGACCTGTTTCATTTTATCCCCGTCAAACACCGCTTCAGCATGATCCTCAAGCAGCAGTTGCAGTTTTCTTTCTTTCGCAAGCAGACTGAGCTGCGGCTCCATTTCCCTTATAAGCGAATCGAGATCGCCTCTCTTCATTTCAAAGCTCGGCACCCGATCGATTTTTGCCAAAAACAGCAGATCCTCTATCAGCCGAGTGGCTCTCTTCGATTCTTCATACATACTATTCAGCGCTCTTTCTCTCTGCTCCGGCTGAAGCGCTGCGCCCCGCAGCAGCACTTCTATAAAGCCGTGTATGGATGTTAAAGGCGTTCTCAGTTCATGCGAAGCGTCTGATACAAATTGCCGGATGCGCTCCTTCGCTTCTTTTTCTGCTTTGAATGACGTTTCAATCCGCTCCAGCATGCGATTAAACGAAATGGCAAGCGTATCGATTTCCATTTGTTTTCGATAAACAGGAAGTGCTGACAGGCATTGCCTGCTGTTTCACGTGTAACACCCATCTTGTATTTTTCTTCATATTCGATATATCCTTTTTCAACTGAACGGGCGTGACCCTCGTTCAGTTTTTTTGCATAAAAAAGCAGTCTGGCAACGGTGCCAGACTGCTTTTGTTAACTTCCTAATTGGTCTGCGGAGGAGAGCTTAATATCAACGGATTTTTCTTTTCCGCCGCGGTAAAACCTCACCTTCACCCGGTCACCGACTTTTTTCTGATAAAGCCGTTTCCGCAGATCAACAATATCATTTACTTTGTGTCCGTCAAATTCCGTGATGACATCCAGTTCCTTAAGCCCTGCTTTTCCGGCAGGTGAAAAGGCGTCTACACCCATCACAACCGCGCCATTGGTGACATCCTTAGGAAGCTTCAGTGTTTCATCCCAATGATAGCTTGCGATGTCGCTTAGCGATTTCATTTCAATGCCAAGGAACGGTCGTTTGACTTCGCCGTATTTCTCCAGATCCTCTATCACCGGAATCACAAGCTTAGACGGAATCGACAGGCCAATCCCTTCAACCGCCGACTCGGCAATTTTCATTGAATTGATGCCAATGACTTTCCCGTCCATATTTAACAAAGCGCCGCCGCTGTTCCCAGGGTTAATGGCCGCATCTGTTTGCAGGACTTCTGCGTTCCAGTCAGGCTGTCCGTCATCGTTTGAATCCACTGGAATTGCCCTCTCCGTACCTGAGATGACCCCCTGTGTGACAGAGCCTGCAAACTCAAGGCCTAACGGGTTGCCAATCGCAATAACCGGCTCCCCTGATTTCACTTTATCTGAATTTCCGAAGTCGGCGACTGCTTTTATTTTATCGCTTTTCACCCGTAAAACAGCCAGGTCCATCAGCTGGTCGCTGCCGACAAGGTCAGCTGATACACGCGAGCCGTCTTTCAGGCTGATTTCAATTTGGGAAGCGCCCTCGATGACATGATGGTTGGTCACGACATAAGCGGAGTTGTCATTTTTCTTATAGATGACGCCTGAGCCGCTCCCAGCCTCGCCGCTCTCTCCCCAAATATCTGATTTTTGGATGTTCACAACACCGACAACGGCGGACGACACATTGCTGACAATCTTGGTGACGGCGTTGTTGACACTGACATTCACCGTCCTGATTGATTCTTGGCCATTGTTGTTCTGCTGCTGATCTAAGGCACCCGTATCTAACCCTTCATTTGACAGGTAAGGCATGATAAACGCCATTAATACGGCACCGACAATCACGCCAATCAGACTAGAAAGGAAATATCCTTTTTTGCTTCTCTTTGGCTGTTCAGGAGTAGTCTGTTCTTCCTCACGATCGTAATCCACCATATTCCATCCTTTCCAAGAACGTTAATATGGTTATATTGTGGGTTAGAAACTCCTATAATAGTCATGATTTACATAGAAAAATTATACAGCGCAAAGCGGCGTGGCCTTCTTCGGATCGGTGTCATACAAATCAAATGTCTCACCCGCCACAAACCCTTTAGAAGCTAATGTCTGCTGCACAGACATTCTCGCCAGCTCCTTCATATTGTTGTCCTGGCTCAAATGTGCCAGGTAAATTCGTGACGTCTCATCGCCAATGACATCGGTCATCGCCAAGGCCGCATCTTCATTTGAAACGTGCCCCACGTCACTTAAAATCCGCCGCTTAATGCTCCACGGGTATCTTCCCATTTGCAGCATACCGACATCGTGATTGCTTTCAAACACAAACACATTCGCTGAGCGGATGATCCCTTTCATCCGGTCGCTGACGTATCCCGTATCTGTCATTAATGCGAGCTTTCGGCCGTTATAATGGAATACATAAAACATGGGTTCCGCCGCGTCGTGAGAGACGCCAAACGATTCCACGTCAAGTCCGCCGAACGACTTCACCGTCTCCATCGGAAACACAAATTTTTGATCGGTGTCTATTTTGCCGATCTGGTTCTCCATCGCTTTCCATGTCTTCTCATTCGCATAGATCGGAAGCTTGTACTTTCTGGCGACCACACCGAGTCCCTTAATATGGTCACTATGCTCATGCGTCACAAAAATGCCGTCTACATCATCCAGCTTACGCCCGATCTGCGCCATCAGCCCATCCATGGCTTTCCCGCTCAAACCGGCGTCCACTAAAAATGCGTGATCCTCTGTTTCGAGGTAAAACGCATTTCCCGTACTCCCGCTCGCAAGTACGCTAAATTGCAAGCTCATGTCTGTTCACTCCATTATTTTCATTGATCTGTATCTAAAATCGTACTCTCCAAAGCATTCACAGTAAAATACTCTTGTACTGTCTTTTTCTCACCGTTCACTTTTTTATCGTACTCGACCGTAATTCTCCATACCGGTGCCAGCACCTGCGTACTTGTCAGCGGATATTGTGCTACGTAGCCGAATTTGACGCTTTTTATCGTGCAGTATTCTTTTAGCTGATTTTGATAGTACAATAGCTCAACCGCATCCATTTCCGTGATTAAGCTTTCTTTCTGAATTTGCTTAAAGGTCTCAAGCGTTGTCTGGTCGTACGACACAACCTCGTTTTTAGCGTTTAAGTGCAGCACCACTTGCCCGATCATATTAGAGGAATTGTCGGTCTTCTGGTAAATATAATGGCCTTCATACGTTTGGAAGAAAACAATTTCTTTCTTCGATTTATCAACCTTCCAAAGCTTATATTTTTCGCCATCTTGGATGTTCGAAGAAACAAGCGTCTGAGCATCGTCCTCGATATTCTTCTTTGATAGGGCGATCGGATTCGTGAACTTCATTTTCAGGCTCGTTAC
The DNA here is from genome assembly GCF_002796895.1 of Bacillus sp. SN1. Lineage (NCBI taxonomy): Bacteria > Bacillati > Bacillota > Bacilli > Caryophanales > Bacillaceae > Bacillus > Bacillus sp. SN1. The sequence goes on along the minus strand of NZ_PHIE01000002.1, from coordinate 72,570 downwards.
TTTATGATCATCACTAGGCATGTCCATCAAAGGCTTTTGATCCTTCAGCGCCTCAATTTCCTCCTTGGTGAAGGTCTTTTGATTTGCTGTGATCCGGTAGCCTTCTGTCGCTTCCTTATTCAGGCCTTCATACGTGATATGGTCGGCCTTCATATCATGCTCGACATCATTTTTAATGACCTCATATTCCTTGCTGGTCGCCTGCCATTTTTGAAAAAACTGATAGCCTAAGAAAATATCTAAAATGAGGAAGGCAACGATGAAGATTGATTTTGTCTTATTCCACTCCACTGTTTGCCCCCTCCTTCATTAATAAATCCTTTGTGATCGGCACAATTTTTCCATTTACTTTCATCGCCCAGACCGGTTCCAGTTCAACAAGAGGATCATCGTTGGTTGATGTTGATACCAATTGATAAGCAAGGAAGATCTGATCAATTTTGTCCGTATCATAAGCGGTTTGTTTAGAGAGCAGCATCTTCACCTCGCTGCCGCTCATCAGCTCTGTCTCACTTGTTTTAATCGGGTTCGTTCCGAGACTGTAATTCGGCCGCTTATAGCTGAGAATATCATCGTTCGCCCACTGCACCGTAATCGCTGATGTCGCTCCGAACGGTTTGGCAGTGCTGTTAATGACCGGCATCTGATCCATAAAGATATAGAAGCTCAGCTGCTGGCTGTCATTGATATTGAAAAATTGATAGTGATCCGTCCAGCTTCCCGTATCCTCAAGGTATTTTTGGCTCTTTTTGATTAATTCACCTGTTTGATAGGATGTGCTCTGCACTAAATTGCGCTGCTGGAATTGCACCTGGCGCTGGCTTAGATTCACATCTAACCGGCTGATCCCATCTGTCAGGACATTTCTGTTGTTGTAATTCGAATCTTCCCTTACAATGCTCGGATCGCTGAACAAAGCCTGCTTAAAGGTGTTTGTTTTAATCGATTCTGTGACAAATTCTTTTTTGTCCATCGTAAGCGGTTTGTTCGGCAGCAGGAATTCTTTTTTAGAGCCAATTGAGAACAAACTGTACGCCGGCATGTTTGATTGCCTGTTTTCCAAGTCGTTCATAATGTTCCGGTAGTTTGCCGATTCAACGGTCACTTCCAGAATGAGCTGTTTGCTGTAAGACACCAAATAAATTTTCTTGTTCGCTTTTGTTTCATTGAACGGAATCAGAATATGATCAAACGAACTGTATTCAAACGACTGATTAGACCATTTAAACAGCGTTTGGAATATATCAATAGGAATCGTGTCACTGAATTGCAAGTCAAGCTTCGCTTCATAACCGCCTATTCCATAAAACCAGCTCTTGAATCCAACCTTGTCATACTGATCAGAGATATCTTTAATTCCTTTTACATCCCAATGCGGCAAGTCAGACCAGACTTCTTCATAGAGAGCTTCATCTTCCACTTTATAATGAGCGCCGTCATCATGGATAAACATTTCCCTTGGCCTTACCGTTTCAGACAGCTTTTGGGTGTTTTTTTCGATTTTATGCTTCTCACGCACAGTAGACTCTGTTGATGATGAGCCTTCAGAAAAGTTTGGCTGGAACGTCCATATCCCCCACGTAAAAACAAGACTGATGACGACGAGTACCGTAAGTAATATCGTTTTTATATTTTCACGCTTCATCCCAATCATCCTCTTGTTCCTCTTTATATGGAAGAGTAAATGTAATCGTCGTGCCTTTTCCTTCTATGCTGTCCGCCCAAATATCTCCGCCGTGCGCCTGAACCATTTCTCTGGCAATCGCCAGCCCCAAACCGGTCCCGCCAAGCTTTCTCGTTCTCGCTTTATCAACCCTGTAGAAGCGGTCAAAGACTTTTTCGACATCTTTTTTCGGAATTCCGATCCCTTCATCCTTGACGCTGATATAGAGGAGTTCTTCCTCTTCATTTACATCAATGGAGAACGTGACATGTCCGCCTTCCGGTGAGTATTTTAAAGCGTTGGAAATAATATTATCGAGCACCTGCGTAATTTTATCCTGGTCAATCTCGACGTACAGATTTCTGTCCGGCAGATTACGGATAAATTCCACATGCTGTTCTTTTGTCATTTCAAAACGGTCAATAATAAGCGACATAAACCGGACAATCTGAATCCATTCCCGGTTGAATTGATAATCCTTGCTGTCAAATTTCGAAAGCTGAAGCAGGTCATTGACAAGCCGGATCATACGCTCTGTTTCATTTTGCGTCACCATTAAGAAACGCGGGGCAATGTCTTTATTTTCCCACGCACCCTCAGCTAACGCCTCTAAATAACTTCGCATTGTCGTGAGCGGCGTCCGCAGCTCGTGTGATACATTCGCAACGAATTCTCTGCGTTCCTGATCCATTTTCTCTTGCTCGGTTACATCGTAAATGACAGCAATTAAACCATCGATTTTGCCATGTTCCCTCTGAATCACAGAGAAGTTTACGCGAAGCACCGTTAATTGATCATCGCGCTCAATTTCAAGCAGCATAGAATCCTGCTGCTCTACTAAATCTTCAAATGTATAATTCTCTTGAATCCCCAGCAAGCTCGTAATCGGCATTTCTAAGGCTGTTTCACGTGAAACGTTCAGCAGCTCGAGCGCCGGGCTGTTTAAGAGAATAATCGCTCCGTTTCGATTTGTGGCGATAACGCCGTCTGTCATATAGGCAATAACAGAGGCAAGCTTTCTGCGCTCTCCTTCCGTCATCGCCTGGGCATCTTCAAGCTCTCTCGTTAAGTGATTAAACGTGGTGGCGAGCTGCCCAATTTCATCATGCCCATACTTTTTAACCTTCCTCGAGAAGTTCCCTTTCGCAAGCTCCATCGCCTGCTTTCTCATATCTGAAAGCGGATGGGTAATGGTTCTTGCCAGAAAAATACCGAGAAGGGCCGTCAAAACGAGTGCCAAACCAGTGCCGGAAGCCAGTATCGTGTTGATGGTCTTCATTTGGTTAAAGACCTCTTCCATACTCGCGACAACATAGATCGCGCCGACAACCTCTTGGTTTTCAGTCATGACAGGCTTCGCGGAAATGAGGACTCTGATTTTGCTTTTCGGGTCATAGTACTTTCTTAAATACGATTGTTTAGTAGAAAAAATTCTTTTAAAGATCAGATCGGTCGTTTGTTTCCCTGCAACTTCCTCACCATACGGTTTTGAAGAACCGACCACTTCATAGCTTTTATCTACAAAACTTATTTCCCGAACCTCATCACTTTTCGTGAAGTCATTCAAAATACGGCTGACGTCATCCTTGATGACGGTGCTGTCATTATCGCTTTTATATTCTTGTTCGATATAGTAAGAAAGGTTGTCGATTCGCTGATTCAGCGATTGTTCATAAGAGCTGATCAGCGACTTCTCTACCTGATTGACAAAATACACACCAATGATTTGCATTGCAATGATAATCAAAAGCACATAAATCAAGGTAATCTTAAATTGGATCGACCGAAAAAAACCAACCTTATTCATATGGGCATTAGTCCTGTTCTGGGTTTCTCAAGTAATAACCTACGCCGCGGCGTGTGACGATCCAATTTGGATGGCTCGGGTTGTCCTCGATTTTTTCACGAAGCCGGCGGACTGTTACGTCAACCGTTCTGACATCGCCGAAGTAATCATATCCCCAAACGGTTTGAAGCAAATGTTCACGTGTCATCACTTGTCCGATATGTTTTGCTAAATAATGAAGCAATTCGAACTCACGATGAGTCAATTCGATTGTTTCATCTCGTTTTGATACGACATATGCGTCAGGGAAGATGACGAGAGAGCCGATATGAATCTCGTTAGAGGACGACTCTTCCTCCGCAGGCGCTGTTGTCAGCTGACGGCGCAGGTTCGCTTTTACACGTGCCAGAAGCTCGCGTGTGCTGAATGGTTTTGTGACATAGTCATCAGCGCCGATTTCAAGCCCGATGACCTTGTCAATTTCTGAATCCTTTGCCGTCAGCATAATGATCGGCATATCATATTTCTTTCTGACTTCACGGCACACTTCAACGCCGTCTTTATTAGGAAGCATAATATCTAAAAGAATTAAATCAGGCTGAAGCTCTTCTACCATTTCAACGGCTTCATTTCCGTCGTGGGCACAGTGCACTTCATAGCCTTCTTTTCTTAAGTTAAATTCCAATATATCTGCAATCGGTTTTTCATCATCTACTACAAGGATCTTTTTATCCATCATTTTGATTTTCCTCCTGCCGAATAACTTCATTTCATCTATATAACATTCGTTTCATCACTTATGGCCCATGTAAACAATGGGTCCTTGTCTATTATAACGGTTTAAGGTCAAAAGATAAAAAAAATAAAGGTTTAGAAAAAAACACATGTTTCACCTTTATCCTCCAATTGTTTATCTTTTGTCATGCTGGTCAACTTTTTTTAAAAAAGATAACTTTACTGAAACCTCCCCTCACCGGAGTGCGTCTTTATCAATGACGTCTTCTTCTTTGAGCCGGCCACAGGGCCGGTTCTCCCTTTTTCTTCTATTATAACACTCCTCATGTTTGCCTTTTTCCTAAAAGAAAAAACGCACCTACGATTGCAGATGCGTTTGGTAAGTGGCTCGGGACGGAATCGAACCGCCGACACACGGATTTTCAGTCCGTTGCTCTACCAACTGAGCTACCGAGCCAAATGTTTTATTTTTCTCTACTAAGTAAAGTAAAATGGCGGTCCGGACGGGACTCGAACCCGCGACCTCCTGCGTGACAGGCAGGCATTCTAACCAACTGAACTACCGGACCTTACAGTAATTGCCCGGAGAGCTGTCGTGTCAGCTCTCACAGACAAATAAGGAATTTAGCAATAACGCTAAAGTAAATCAATGACCCGTACGGGATTCGAACCCGTGTTACCGCCGTGAAAGGGCGGTGTCTTAACCGCTTGACCAACGGGCCTTCACGAAATGGTGAGCCATGAAGGACTCGAACCTTCGACCCTCTGATTAAAAGTCAGATGCTCTACCAACTGAGCTAATGGCTCTTAAGATGTCGGAATTTCCATAGAGCAAACGACTTGGATTATGTTCTCATCTTGTACTCTATTGAAGCAGTTTCCGTAACAACGAGATTTATAATATCACGAACAAATAGAAGTGGCAATAACTTTTTTGGTTTTTTTTCATATTTTTTTCTCAGACCAACTTATCTGCGGCTTTCAAACAAAAAAACAAGCCCCTATATCAGGGGCTTGCAAGCATATTCTATTTAGTTCGCGCGGTACACGCTGCGAAGGACATTTGTTTGTGAACGGTCTGGACCGACAGAGAAAATAGAAAGCGGAATGCCTGTCAGCTGAGACACACGCTCAAGATAGTGGCGCGCGTTTTCCGGAAGCTCGCTCAAGCTCTTCGCACCTGTAATATCCTCAGTCCAGCCCGGCATTTCTTCATATACCGGCTCACATTCAGCAAGTGCTTTAAGGCTTGCTGGGAATTCTTCAATGATTTCGCCTTTGTAGCGGTACGCCACACAGATTTTCAGCGTTTCAATTCCTGTTAAAACGTCGATTGAGTTCAAAGAAAGATCTGTAATTCCGCTCACACGGCGGGCGTGGCGGACAACAACGCTGTCAAACCAGCCGACACGGCGCGGACGGCCTGTTGTTGTTCCATATTCGCGTCCGACTTCACGGATTTGATCGCCGATTTCATCTTTCAGTTCAGTCGGGAAAGGACCGTCGCCGACACGAGTCGTATATGCTTTTGATACACCGACAACATGCTGGATTTTGGTCGGGCCGACACCAGAACCGATCGTGACACCGCCGGCAACCGGGTTAGATGACGTAACAAACGGGTATGTTCCTTGGTCAATATCGAGCATAACCCCTTGCGCGCCTTCAAACAATACACGGCGCCCTTCATCAAGAGCATCATTTAAGACAACAGATGTATCGCAAACATACTTTTTAATCTGCTGGCCGTACTCATAATATTCGTCTAAGATATCCTCAATTTTAAATCCATCTGTCTCATACATTTTCTCAAGCAGACGGTTTTTTTCTTCAAGATTGCGTTCAAGCTTCTCCGCAAACGCGTCACGGTCTAACAAATCCGCGATGCGAATTCCGATGCGGGCTGCTTTATCCATGTAAGCAGGGCCGATCCCTTTTTTCGTTGTGCCGATCTTGTTGGCCCCTTTTCGCTCTTCTTCCACCTCATCCAATTTCAAATGATACGGCAGAATGACATGAGCTCTGTTGCTGATTCTCAGGTTATCTGTACTGACTTTGCGCTCATGAAGATACGCAAGCTCTGTGACTAATGCTTTCGGATCTACAACCATTCCGTTTCCGATCACACACGTTTTATCCTTATAGAAAATTCCTGACGGGATTAAGTGAAGCTTGTATGTGACTCCGTCAAACTTGATTGTATGCCCTGCGTTATTTCCGCCTTGATAACGGGCGATCACTTCTGCATTTTCTGACAGGAAATCTGTGATTTTACCTTTTCCTTCATCGCCCCATTGCGTACCTACTACAACTACTGAAGACATGTCCGTGCACCTCCGTTAACCTTTCAAAACGATTCTATTCAAACAAATCAAGTTTATCAGTGAAGAAACAGAAAGTCAATTGTAAATCCGAACATTAAATTATTGTAAATCTATATTCGTTCGCTTTCATTCGTTTTATAAGCGTTTTCTCACCGTTTTGTCATAAAAAGCTCATGAAACTTTCATCCTTTAGCACAAAAAAGAATCACTTGCCTGATATTCCTTTTGTATTCATAAAAACGACTCGCCATCCATCCGGATCCTCTATCGTCACGCCGCCATGGCTCCAGTACGGATTCTCTGATTCGACCTCTTGATAGCCCATGTGTCTCAGCCTTGAAGTGATCGCTGTCAGTTCATCCGCATTCGGCACATAAAAAACGAGGAGGCTGTCGGGGTGAGGAACAGGGGCACTGCTTTCCTCCTCATGCTGGGTGAATTCGAGATGATAATCGGCATGAGGGAGGCCAAACATGACACCGTCATACCCATTATGCTCCGAAAACTCTCCTATTCGTTTCAAGCCCAGCCCTTCTTCATAAAAACGAATGATTTCATTAAGCTGGCCCGTAGGCCGCGCAATCCGTATTTGCGCTGCATGAAAATATGAAAAACGATTTCCCATATTACCATCTCCTTTTTGCACCATTTTATTAAAACGCTTTCAAATTTACATCGGCTGAGCGGACAGTATTTCTTCCGTCTTTCGAATGAAAAAAACCCCAAGATCAGCTCTTGGGGGTTATGCGCCAGGCGGAACACCTGCGTCATCAAAACGCCGTTCCAGGTTGACGAATTTATTGTATTCTTTTACGAACGCAAGAGACACGGTTCCTACCGGGCCGTTACGCTGTTTGGCTATAATGATTTCGATAATATTTTTATTCTCGGTTTCTTTGTCATAGTAGTCATCACGATAAAGGAACGCAACAATATCCGCGTCCTGCTCGATACTTCCTGATTCCCGGATATCAGACATCATCGGACGTTTATCCTGACGCTGCTCAACGCCCCGAGAAAGCTGAGAAAGCGCGATAACAGGGACTTGCAGCTCCCTGGCGATCGACTTCAGTTCACGGGAAATTTCTGATACTTCCTGCTGACGGTTATCCTTTGAACGTCCGCTTCCCTGAATCAATTGCAGATAGTCGATCAAAATCATGCCAAGTCCGCTTTCCTGCTTCAAGCGGCGGCACTTGGCGCGGATTTCACTCACGCGAATCCCCGGCGTATCATCGATGTAAATCCCGCTGTTCGACAGGCTTCCCATCGCCATCGTCAGCTTGCCCCAATCCTCTTCCGTCAGGTTACCGGTACGGAGATTCTGGGCATTGATATTTCCCTCGGCACAGAGCATACGCATAACGAGCTGCTCTGCACCCATCTCAAGACTGAAAATCGCTACGCTCTCGTCGGTCTTGGTTGCCACGTTTTGTGCGATGTTCAGGGCAAAGGCTGTTTTCCCTACTGACGGACGGGCAGCCACAATGATCAAGTCGTTGCGCTGGAACCCGGCAGTCATCCGGTCAAGCTCTGTAAACCCTGTCGGAATCCCCGTGATATCGCCTTTTCGATTGTGAAGCTGTTCGATATTGTCATATGTTTGGACAAGGACGTCCTTAATATTTTGGAAGGCACTCGTATTTTTGCGCTGCGCCACTTCCATAATCGTTTTTTCCGCTTCACTGAGTAAATCCTCAACCTCATCCTCACGGGTATACCCGTCTTGAGCAATGGTTGTCGCTGTTCTGATCAATCGGCGAAGAATCGATTTTTCCTCAACGATTTTCGCGTAATATTCTATGTTAGCCGCTGTCGGCACCGAGTTTGCGATATCTGTCAGATACGAAATGCCGCCCACTTCTTCCAGCAGGTCTGTGTTCGCAAGCTCTGACGTTACCGTCACTAGATCAACCGGTTCACCTCGGTCACCGAGCACCAGCATCGCATTATAGATTTTTTGGTGGGACATTCTATAAAAATCATCTGGAATCAATACTTCTGAAGCCAGTGTTAAAGCAGACGGCTGTAAAAAAATAGCGCCTAACACGGCTTGTTCGGCTTCTATATTTTGCGGAGGAAGCCGATCATTCAGAAGGTCTGTCATGCTAAGCACCGTCCTCTCATTAAAAAATCTCCAAACTCCATTCTACCATTTCTGCAGAAAAAAAATAGAAAAATTGTCTGTTTCCTGTTTTTTTCAGCTAGCCGATTGGATCGTTTCGGACAGTAACAGGGCGGGAAAAACGCAATAAAACGTGAGGGAGGAATGAAAGATGATAAAAAAATATGCGGTTACACCCAATGTCGATGCGGACGGCTGGTTTATTAAGGTGGAGAATGTGGCGCCGACAGCTTTGTATACATCTAAAGACGCCGCAATTGAAAAAGCCAAACAGGTGGCAAAGGAAAACAGCCCTGCAAAGCTTGTGATTTATGACCAGTTTAAAAATGTGGAAGAAGAACACTCATTTTAATGAATGAAACCCTTCGCTGCAGCGGGGGTTTTTTAGCGGTTATCGGCTTATTTCATCCATTTGAAGCCTGTGTGCATCATCAGATCGGCCGCCTTTTGATACAAATCCCACTCTTCGAACGAAGCACATTTCCCCATCAGCTCCTGAAGCTTTAGCCTTACTGCTATATATTCTTCAAAAGTGACAGCTTTCTCAGTGTCTTTTTGGTGTTCATTCAGCATTTGTTTTAATAACGACAACGGTGCGTGCATAAGAACCCTCCTTCCCTCTTTTATAACGGGCATTTTCGGATTGCTCCATTCCTTTGTTACATCTTCTTACATTTCACACCTGATTCTTGTACAATGGACAGAAGAGAGGAGGGATCTTTTGTGAGACCTTTGCAAATTTCCGCTGAAACTGCACAAAAGCTTGCAGAGTCCTTAAATCTGCCGCTTGAACAGATCATGCATATGCCTCAGCATATTCTGCTTGCCAAAATGGCTGAATTGCAGAAAGAAGAAAAACAATCGTAGCATTCGTTCGCATACTTGCTTTCATCTTACGGAATTATATTTAGTATATGTTAGAAAGAAGGAGTAACTGCTTTGCCACATCCACAAAATAAAAAAATCCAATCGTTTTGGCTGATCGCCGGCATTATCTTTATCGCGTTTAACTTACGACCTGCGATCACTTCAGTCGGTCCAGTCATCAGCGCTATCCGGGCAGAGCTGCACATGTCCAATGGGGCAGCCGGGTTTTTGACCGCACTCCCACTGCTTTCGTTTGCCATTCTTTCTCCGCTTGCGCCTAAGGTTGGACAGCGCCTCGGAAATGAGCGAACCTTATGGCTCGGTCTCATGATACTGTTTATCGGCGTTTTGATTCGTTCTACCGGCTATACTGCCGCTTTGTTTTTCGGAACGGCACTCATTGGAGTCGGAATTGCGATTGGCAACGTACTTTTGCCAAGCTTAATCAAACATAAATACCCTGAAAAATCAGGGATCATGATCAGCCTGTATACGACATCAATGAATATATTCGCGGCTTTAGCATCGGGTATCAGCGTTCCTTTAGCAACCCAGATGGATGGCGGATGGAAGCAGGCCTTTCTTTTATGGGGCGGGCTGGCTTTCTTTGCATTGCTGATTTGGATACCTCAGCTGCGCCATCGGGATACGGCAAACCAGGCGATGAAGCTTCAATCAAGTTCCATATGGTCTTCGAAAGTGGCATGGCATGTCACCATCTTTATGGGGCTCCAATCATTTTTATTCTACAGCAGCATCGCTTGGTTTCCTGAAATTCTCCGTTCACACGGGATTGATACGTCAACAGCCGGATGGATGGTGTCACTCATGCAATTTGCTAGTCTGCCTTCCACTTTTCTGACACCTGTTTTAGCAGATCGCTTGAAACATCAGCGCGGCATTGTTGCGGGACTGACCGCAGTCTATCTGATCGGCCTATGCGGATTATTAGCGGGTGGCAGCCATACACTGCTTGCCATCTGGATGGTGATTATCGGTATCGGACAAGGCTCCAGCATTAGTCTGGCGCTCACCTTGATTGGTCTCCGCAGTGAAAATGCCCAGCAAGCCGCGGCACTGTCAGGCATGTCTCAGTCATTCGGTTACCTGCTTGCAGCCGTCGGTCCAATTTTTGTCGGCTATCTTTTTGACCAGACGCATTCATGGACAATGCCGATTGTGCTTCTGATTGCTGCCCTGATCGTAATGGGTGCAGCCGGGCTGGGAGCCGGACGGGATCGATACATTCTTCAGACAGAGAAACAAAGAAATTCAGCATAAAAAAGCGGGGAAGATCTCTCCGCTTTTTTCTATGAAATTCTTCGAATATTTATGGTTTATTCATAAGTTTTTCATATTTTTTTTTTACAATAAGACACCATAAAGAGGTGAAAAACGATGAAAACCAATCGATTCGACTTAGTCCTTATTCTTATTTTGCTTACAGCGGCTTTTCTGAATACGTATCACATTTGGCAGGATGACACAGCGAACCAATACTATTTGGCGGCTGTGAAAAGCATGACGCAAAGCTTCCACAATTTCTTCTATGCGTCATTTGACCCTTCCGGATTTGTAACAGTGGATAAGCCGCCTGTTGTGTTATGGATTCAAACGATTTTCGCACTGATTTTCGGCGTTCACACATGGAGTGTAATCCTTCCTCAGGCTCTCTCCGGAGTTGGATCTGTATTCCTACTCTACAGAATGATCAAACCGGCCTTTGGAATTGGAGCGGCTCGCATTGCCGCACTTGTTATGGCACTGACGCCTATCGCAGTTGCCGTCAGCCGGACAAACAATATCGACAGTATGCTTGTCTTTACCTTATTGCTCGGTTCAGCTTGCCTGCTTCGAGCAGTGAAACAAGGTAAGCTGATTTGGCTGCTGACGGCATTTGCCCTGATTGGGCTCGCCTTTAACATGAAGATGATGCAAGCGTTTATGGTATTGCCTGCATTTGTGTTATTCTACCTGATTGCATCTCGGGTTTCTCTGAAGAAAAAAATCGGGTCTCTGATTCTGTCTCTTGTCCTTCTGACAGGCCTTTCGATCTCATGGGCGGTTGTGGTGGATTCAACCTCATCCTCCAGCCGGCCATATGTAGGAAGCAGCCAGACAAACTCAGTACTAGAACTGGCCTTCGGCTACAACGGCACCGAGCGGCTGCTTGGACAAACCACTGGCCTTGCAAGGGGTGAAGTGAATGCAGCTGGCGGCGGGAAGATGCAGAGTCAAAATACCACGCAGGCGCCAAACGGAAGCGGATCATCTTCCTCTCAGAACGGAAACAGCAAGCTTGACGGAAGTGCCGCTAATCAAAACGGCAATCAATCATTCGGGAATCATTCACAGGCGCCTCAGCCGCCTAGCGGACAAAACGGCACCTCCAATGGAGGCGGAGGCACACCACCAATAAGCGGTGGCGGACCTGGAAAGGGAGGGCCTGGCGGTGGTGGCGGAAAAAGCATGAATATGTTCGGCACAGGCGATGCAGGACCGCTTCGTCTCTTCCAATCGGCACTCTCCGGCCAAATCAGCTGGATGCTTCCATTCGCATTGATCGGATTGCTGGGCGGAATCGTCAGCTGGTACCGTGATCGCCGCGTACAGGCAGCTGAAATGAAAGAAACGATATTCTGGGCGGCTTGGCTCGTTCCAGTGGCTGGTTTCTTCAGCATCGCAGGATTCTTTCACCAGTATTATTTAATAATGCTGGCACCTCCGATTGCCGCACTTTCCGGTATCGGATGGTATACGATGTACCGCTTATACAAAAACAATAAAGACTGGGCCAGCTGCCTGCTGCCGGCAGCTGTTCTGATCACAGCCGCGTTCCAGGTGTATATTCTGAGCGCTTATACAAGCCAAATCGGCAGTGTATGGATGTATGTCCTGGGACTCTCAGGACTCGGCACCACCCTTGCGCTTCTGATGCTTAAACGCAGCCATCCGTTCAGCAAGCAGCTGACCATCATCAGCTTATGCGTTCTGCTGCTCGCACCGGTCTATTGGTCAGCTACGCCGCTTCTATACGGAGGCAACAGCGTCCTTCCTGAATCGGGCCCGCAGCTCAAAAGCTCAGCAAACGGCGGGAACATGTTCTCCTCAGAGGTTGACACCGGCCTCCTGTCCTATCTGAGAAAGCACAATACCGGCGAAGAGTATCTATTTGCTACTTTAACAACTGTAACGGCTGCGCCTTACATCATTCATGAAAATGAATCCGTTATGGCAATGGGCGGATTTAACGGCACAGATCCTATTCTGACTGTGTCTGAACTGAAAAAGCTGGTCAAAGAAGGCAAAGTGAAATACTTCCTTCTGTCAGGAAATAACTCAGGTAACAGCGAACTCGTTTCCTGGATTAAGAAAAACGGAAAAGAAATATCCTCTGACGAGTACAGCAGTTCCTTCAGCAGCACAAACAGCAGCCAGCAAGGCATGAGAAGAGGACCTGGCGGAGAAAGCCAGCAAACTCTTTATCTCGTGGAATAAAAAAAGAGGCTTGGAGCATTCCAAGCCTCTTTTCTATTAAGCTTCCTCTTTCACATGTACCTTTAACACAGCCTGCACCTCAGGATGCAGCTTCACAGGCACGTTTGTATATCCTAACGCACGAATGCCGTCCGGTAGTTCAAGCTTCCGCTTATCTACTTTAATCTTATGGTCTTTTTGGAGCTGTTCAGTAATTTGCTTGCTTGTTACAGAACCAAATAAACGGCCGCCTTCACCTGATTTCGCGCTGAGCTCAACAGTCAGTTTTTCTAATGTCTCTTTTAAGCTCTTTGCCTGTTCAAGCTCGGCGATGGCTTCTTTTTTCTCTTTCTGCTTTTGTCCGTTTAGCGCGCTGATGTTTGTCGCGTTCGCTTCAACTGCGAGGCCTTTTTTAATCAGAAAGTTATGCGCATAACCGTCTGCTACGTTTTTAACTTCGCCTTTTTTTCCTTTTCCTTTTACATCTTGTAAGAAAATAACCTTCATCTCTGTACGCCTCCCTCAAAATACTCATCTATGGCGTGCTTCAGCCGTTCCAGCGCTTCAGAAACTGAAATGCCGGACAACTGAGTCGCCGCATTTGTTAAATGCCCTCCGCCTTCCAGCGCCTCCATGATGATCTGAACATTTACCTCGCCAAGTGACCGCGCACTGATACAAACGGTTTGTTCATCCCGTCTCGCCACCGCAAATGAAGCCTCAACCTCACTCATCGACAACAGCGAATCAGCCGCCTGCGCAATCAGCACTTGATCGAAGTATTCCTCTTCATTTTCAGGAAGAGAAGCGATCGCAATGTTCTCTTTATAGAGGGCCGTATGCTGGATCAGCTTCGCCCGTTTAATATAGGAATCAACGGTTTCTTTCAGGAACTTCTGCACAAGCACAGTATCGGCGCCTTTTGCCCTTAAATAAGAAGCCGCATCAAAAGTCCGCGAGCCTGTGCGGAGAGAAAAGCTCTTTGTATCCACTATTATACCAGCTAATAGGGCTGTTGCTTCAATCATATTGATTTTTAAGCGCTTTGGCTGATATTCAAGCAGCTCTGTCACCAATTCCGCTGTCGAAGAAGCGTACGGCTCCATATAAACAAGCAGCGGATCTCTGATAAACTCTTCACCCCTGCGGTGATGGTCGATAACCACAATATGTTCAATTTTATTGACCAGCCGTTCCTCCATGACAAGTGACGGCTTATGTGTATCAACGATCACAAGCAGCGTATCATCATTGGAAATTTCCATCGCTTCTTCAGGCGTAATAAACCTTGACCACAGCTCTTCATATTTTTTGATTTCCTCAATCAAACGCTGCACACTTGATCCGATTTGATTTGGGTCAATGACGATAAAACCATCTTTGTTATTCGCCTGAGCCACCTTTAAAATTCCGATCGCTGCGCCGATAGAATCCATGTCGGGGAATTTATGCCCCATAATAATCACATTGCTGCTTTCAGAGACGATTTCCTTTAAGGCATGAGAAATGACGCGGGCCCGCACCCTTGTTCGTTTCTCCATTGGGTTTGTTTTACCCCCGTAAAACTTCACCTTGCCGTTCGGCAGCTTAATGGCTACTTGGTCCCCGCCGCGCCCCAGCGCTAAGTCCAAGCTGGATTGCGCCAAATCGCCAAGTTCTTTCAGCGAGGAGACGGAAGCCCCGACACCGACGCTTAACGTCAGTGCGACACCGTCAAATGAGGTTTTTTCCCGCACCTCATCAAGGATCGAGAACTTCGCATTTTCGAGTTCAGTTAAGATATGTTCATTAAGTACAGCGATAAAGCGTTCTGAGGACGTCCTTTTCAGGAAGATCCCGTACTCCTGCGCCCAGGCGTTCAGCAAAGATGTCACCTGGCTGTTCATCGTGCTTCTCGTCTGGTCATCCAATCCTTGTGTCACATCATCATAGTTATCAAGGAAAATATACGCCAGTACGGTTCTTTCGTTTTCATATAGCTTTTCAATCTGAGTTTGCTCCGTTACATCAAAGAAATACAGCAGACGCTCATCCCGCTTGATGACAACCTTAAACTTGCGGTCATTCAATGAAACCGTTTCCGATTCCACCTCTTGTTTGATGAGCGGCACAACTGACTCACAAGTATCGTAAAGTGATCTTCCCACTAATGTGCTTTCATTAAAGCAAGAAGAAAGAAACGGATTTGCCCATTCTATATAATATTGGTCATTAAAAAGCATGATGCCGATCGGCATTTCCATTAATGCCTCTTCACCGACTTTTTTCAACCTGTAGGACAACGTAGAAATATAAGCATCAATCTCTTGTCGAATAAGAGAATCAGCGCGTTTAATAAAAAACAAAATAACTGCAAGCAGCAGCACTTCGACGGTTCCTAATATCCAGTTAAAATAAAAGCTGATGAGGATTGTAATGATTGACAGAGCAATCAATGCATAGATGGGATACCGAAACAGCGGTTTTTCATAAAAGCTTGGCATTTCTATCACTCCCCACCATGTGAGTAAAACTCATGTTTACTTCACCTTATTCCTTATATTAAAGCCCATATCTATAACGCCTAAAACGCGAATGGCTGCCATAAAGATCGGAAGCATCAGTCCAAGAACCACCGCAATCACAGCCGCAGCCTTCGGATATTTTTTCTTATGGCAATAGAAAAAGATAAATGATAAACCTTGGATGAAAATCAGAAACCCGAGTATAAACTCCCCATTTAAAGCGATAGAGTACAGCATTTGGCCTTTTTCTAAAGGCAAAAATGAAAGCATGACAATTATTAAATACAGCACTACAACACTTTGCGGAAACTTCAACTCTCTAAAAGGCTTTAGATTAGGAATATCGGGGGAGAATCGCCTTAAGAGCGGCTTAGCGATAAAGTAACTGAGGAAAGAAAAAATAGCTCCTACCATCACAATAGCTGTTGGAAAAAGATATTGAACCATACCCAATTGTTCTTCCATCAGTTTCAATTGCTTCTCAAGCTGTTCAGCATTGCCCGACTGCTTCACTACAGTTTCTACAATATCAAGGGATTGCCGGTATTGTGTCATCGCTTCATCAATGATATTGATACCCAAAAACTGAATGCTTATCACAAAATAGAAGACAATACAAAGCATATAAATAAGAGCGCCCGAAATAATGGCGTGCCCGGGCTCTTTCCTTTTGAAAAAATGTCCCATGGTAATGCCGGCGCAAGCTGACATAAAAGCTACAATAAGTCCGTTAAAAGACCCGACTATAAAAACAACCGGAAGACTGACAGCACCCATCCATATCCCTAACTTCAATCCATGTCTGATCGTATACAGGATCATGGGCAGCGGCAGTGCAAATAACAGAATTGTTCCAATTACAGGAACATAAACGACCAAAAGCGTGATGATCGCAAACAGACTGATTAAAATAGCACCTTCCAATAATGCTCTCGTTTGTTTCACTTAGTCACCTCGTATCATCCTGAACATACGAATAGAAAAGAGCAGCATAAACGACTGCTCTTTTTTATCGCTGCAACATGTTTTGCACCGAATGTTTTTTATATCATCTTTAAATTTTACTTTTATATTTTAACATAAGTCCAAATCGCAAGTAAAATGACGCCAATGTTTCATGTGGAACATTGCAAATGAAAAGACATTCTTTAAAAAGAATGCCCATCACGATTAATGTTTATCATCCATAAAGCCAGAAGATTCCTTGTTTTTCTTTTTCGTTTTTCTGACATACATAAAGATTAAGATGACCAGTAAAAGGGTTGTTGCTTGCAGAACGCCGCTGCTAAACAAGAAAAAGTCCTTTATCATGTCCCACATCGTGTTTCACCTCTTTTTGCATGTTCTCAACCCGTGTCCTATATAAGGTGAATTTCCCGTTTTAAAAACTTCAAAACATCATGAACAACATTAATCGTTGGGCATATGCTGATATGGAATCTGATTGATAAAGGAGAACTGTTACATGGATGAACGCAGAACATTGGCTTGGCATGAAACATTGGAAATGCATGAGCTGGTTGCTTTTCAATCAAATGGACTCATTAGACTAAAGAAAATGATAAGAGAAGTAAGAGACCCTCAGCTCAGACAGCTTTACAGTGTCTCCATTCAGGCCGTTGAGCAAAATTTAAGAGAGCTTCTCCCATTCTTCCCTCAGGCGC
Organism: Bacillus sp. SN1; assembly: GCF_002796895.1. Lineage (NCBI taxonomy): Bacteria > Bacillati > Bacillota > Bacilli > Caryophanales > Bacillaceae > Bacillus > Bacillus sp. SN1. Next base: position 55,425 of record NZ_PHIE01000002.1, on the reverse strand, counting down.
CGCGAGAGGATGAAGAAGAAGAACGTGCGGATGACCCCTTTTACAGTGGCGACCTGCTCGGTTTTGCCAAAACATCTGTCCGCAGCTATGCCATCGCGATTACAGAAACAGCCACACCTCAATTAAGAAACGTACTGGTCAAACAGCTGAATGCTGCCATACAGTTGCATGCGCAAGTTTTTCAATACATGTATCAGCATGGATACTATCCATCTTATAACCTTTCTGAGTTGTTAAAAAATGATGTCAGAAACGCCAACAGAGCCCTTTCGATGAAATAAAACAAGCAGCAAAGGAATTCCCTTTGCTGCTATTTCTGCTGATCCTTTAGCAAACCGTTCGAACGATATGATTCCAAGACATCTCTATTGGATTCTCCCCATTCTTTCATTTGCAAAACAATCGGTTCAAGCGTTCGCCCAAATTCCGTCAAAGAGTATTCAACCTTGGGCGGTACCTGGTGATACACCTCACGATGCACGATGCCGTCCGCTTCCAGCTCGCGCAGCTGAAGGGTGAGCATTCTTTGAGTGATACTCGGGCAGATTCGGCGAAACTCATTAAACCGTTTCTTGCCATCTATCATGTGATAAAAAAGAATTCCTTTCCACTTTCCGCCAATGACATCTAGCGTAAATTCAACAGGACAGCCTTCTTTGTTCGGGTATATATTCTTTTTTTCACTCATTCTAGCCCCTCCAATAGTACCTTTTTTGATACTACATTACATTTCGCAACTAAGCTACCCAGTATTTTACACACCTTTCCCCCTCAGCTCAAAGAAAATGCTTCTTATTCACATCAATTTTTAAGGGTTTGTATGATTACACCTGCAGCAAGACGTGTTAAACTATATAAAGATTACACTACTTAAAAAAAGATAAGGAGCTATCATGGAAAAGATACTTATTTTCGGACACCAAAACCCAGACACAGATACGATTTGTTCTGCGATTGCTTATGCTGATTTGAAAAACAAACTCGGCTACAATGCTGAGCCAGTCCGTCTTGGACAAGTCAATGGCGAAACACAATACGCGCTTGACTATTTCAAACAAGAAAGCCCGCGTCTTGTTGAAACAGCTGCAAACGAAGTAAACGGCGTTATCCTTGTTGACCATAACGAACGCCAGCAAAGCATCAAGGATATTGAGGATGTTCAAGTTCTGGAAGTGATCGACCACCACCGCATCGCAAACTTTGAAACAGCTGAGCCGCTTTACTATCGTGCTGAGCCTGTAGGCTGTACGGCTACAATCTTAAATAAAATGTACAAAGAAAATAACGTGAAAATCGAGAAAGAAATTGCCGGCCTTATGCTGTCTGCGATCATTTCTGACTCACTGTTATTCAAATCTCCAACTTGCACAGACCAAGACGTAGCGGCAGCAAAAGAGCTTGCGGAAATCGCCGGCGTAGATGCTGAAGAATACGGCTTGAACATGCTGAAAGCGGGCGCTGATTTAAGCAAAAAAACAGTGGAAGAACTGATTTCTCTTGATGCGAAAGAATTCACACTCGGCAGCAAAAAAGTCGAAATCGCACAAGTGAACACAGTAGACATTGAAGATGTGAAAAAACGCCAAGCTGAATTAGAAGCTGTCATTTCAAAAGTTGTGGCTGAGAAGAACCTTGACCTGTTCCTTCTTGTCATCACAGACATCTTAGAAAATGATTCACTTGCCCTTGCGATCGGTAACGAAGCAGCGAAAGTAGAAAAAGCGTTCAACGTTACATTAGAAAACAACACAGCCCTTCTTAAAGGCGTTGTTTCCCGTAAAAAACAAGTCGTTCCTGTCTTAACAGACGCAATGGCTGATTAATAAAAAAGCATCCCGTGTAGGGATGCTTTTTCTTATTCACCCAGCTTTTCAATTTGTCCCATCACATCAGTGATTTGCTTTGCGTTCTGGACAAGGTCTGACTGCTCCCATTCTTCAAGCGATACCTTGCCTTCCTCCACTTGTTTCAACACATCGTCAGCACTTTTCTGCAATGTTTCGTTATGCTCTTGAATGGTTTGATGAATCTCCGCCGCGGCATCAGGCGGCGTTAATTCATTAAAATCAGCGGCGGCCTTCTGAATCGATTCAAGCTGTGCCTCTAGTTTTTCTTTCGCCTCGGTGTCATTTACAGCCTGTTCAGCCAATTCAGGCGCCTCCTCTGCAAATGTCTTGACCTTCTCCACATAGCCCGTTGCTTCACTCGTATAGTTCAAACCGTCATTCACCTGATCAAGCATGCCGCATCCGCCTGCACTCAAAAGCCCCACTCCGGCAAGTACTGTCAAAATGATCTTCATCGTCAGCCTCCTCATCGTTTCTTCTTCATTTTTTCTTTTAAGATCGGGATCAATTTCTCTTTCGCTAACGGCAGCCCTTTCTTCACCAATTCACGCTTCAGCCACTTTTTCAGCTTAGACATCCTGACGCTCCTCTCCCTTTTTGATAAAAATGAAAAAACTCCACCGATTTGGTGAAGTTCCGAAACAAAAAGACCTTCACCAAATCAGATTTGGCAAAGGTCTCGCTAACAATTAGATTGCCAGCAAAGCCGAGGACGTCTTGTCCCGTAATGACGACTTTACTGTGAAAGCTACTCCCCTTTGGAGTGTTCATTTTTATTACTTTCATTCTAAAGCACAGGGCTTTTCCAGTCAAATTCCTGCTGTCCGTTTACGCAAAAGCACGCTGTGGTATTTAAAATTTGAATGGTATTTCCGTCAGGAGATCATGCTATGACAGAGGAGGTTTTCATCATGAGTCAAGAGCGCGTGAAACGGCCTGGACATACCAGATGGTACATATCTTCGTTACTCAGCGGCATTATTATTCTAAATTATTTTGACCGAGTGGCCATCTCTGTAGCGGCCCCTGCGATACAAGATTCGTTTCATCTTACAGCAACTGAACTCGGCATCGTGTTTTCCATATACACCTATTCTTATACACTGATGCAGCTGCCTGTCGGAAGCTTGCTGGACCGGTTTGGCGTGGCGTGGGTCACGAGGATTGGGATGACAATATGGAGCTTTTTAACGATTTTTCTTGCTTTTTTGCAAGGAAAATTGCTGTTGTATCTGTTCCGGTTTCTCATAGGGCTGACAAGCGCCTCTGCATTCCCTGCCGCCTCTAAGGCAACCGCTCTATGGTTTCCTCCAAGTGAGCGGGGATTGGCAAACTCTCTGTTCGACTCGGCCGCCAAATTTTCAAACGTGATTGGCGCGCCATTGGTCGCCTTTCTTGTCACCACATTTGACTGGCGTGTCGCCTTTTTGACGATTGGATGCATCAATGTGCTGTTTACGATCTTTTTCTGGCAGTATTATGAGCAGCCTGAACGGCACAAACGCATTTCCAAAAGCGAATTAAACTATATTCAAAAACACAATACGATCACAACAGAGCAAATTCCTTACAAAACGGGTCCGCTTTTAAAAAAGCTATTCGCCAACCGCAAAGTATGGGGCTTAATGATCGGATTTACAGGGTACGGCTATACATTTAACCTGCTGCTCACTTGGCTTCCGACTTTCTTTAAGCATACATACGGAATGGATCTCATGTCGTCTGGTTTATTTACAGCCGTGCCGTGGCTGATCTCAACCATCTCAGGAATCGTGGTCGGCGGATGGCTCGTCGATTACTTTATTAAGAAAGGCTATTCTAACACCAAGGTGTACCGAACCGTGATCATTGTCGGAATGAGCTTCGGCTTTTTCTTTTTAGGCTCGATTCTGACGAACAATATCACCATCGCAATTGTCTGTATTTCAATCGGCCTTGCCGGTATTTCTGCAACCGCTCCAGTCGGCTGGTCCATTTCCGCGGAACTGGCGCCGATCGGTTCCGTATCCATGCTGAGCTCCATGGTGAACCTGGCAAACAACCTGTTCGGAGGCATTATTGCTGCTTCACTGACGGGATATTTATTTGATGTGACAGGCTCCTTTACGCTCAGCTTTCTGGTAGCCGGTTTTGTGCTGTTGCTGGGATTGGTTTTTTATGTGTTTGTATTAGGGGATGTGAAACGAATTAAGCTGGAATAAAGAGTGCTTGCTGAAAGCACTCTTTTTCTGCATCGAAAGAATACTTACGATAGGTCACTCCCAAAAATCGAAACAGTCTGGCGGTCAAACATAAATCTTTGCCCGTTCCATTTCAATACGGTTTGGACATATCCCAGCGAGTCAGCGTTATACCTCCCCGCGATCCGCTGATACGCCAGCAGTTCGTATGTGCCGTCTCTGTCAAAATCAACCGGATACAAGCCAGACAAGGGATTCACCCAGCCTTCTATCGGCATTTTTAACACACCCTGAGCGGTATAAATCTCATTCAAATATTCCCTGCCCTTGTAAGTAAGATCGAGTATATACGTTTCGTTCTGATGGTGGCTGATGACATTTACTTTATATTGATTTTGATAGCTCACACTGTATTTAAATTCATCATGAAACACATCCGAATTGAAAATCTGCCTGAACTGCCGGTTTAGATAGGCAAAAATATACGCATATATAGCGCCGCCGCTTCCCCCAGTATCCACCACCACTGCCACATCATCAATCTTGTCGCCTGTCATATCCCCAAGAAAAAGAGACGGATTGTATCCCATATTGTTTTGGAGCTGGATTCGCTGTTCCTGATGGGTTCTGCCGTCACGGATCACCAATGTGATATTTCGCCATAAAGGGCTGCCGGGCATTTGGGTGCCAGTAAGAAAGACTTCGTCAATAACGCCGTCTCCCGTTACATCCCCGCGGGCCGATGTAATGATTGCGCGAGAGGAAACGGGCTGCCGAAATAAGTATGGATGTTGAACAAGTCCTCCGTGCCTGCCTGCATAAAACCAATAAGGAGCCATTCTGATGTCATACAGATTCAATGGAGTCACCTTCCCTAATCAGCTGAATGAATCATTATATGCAGGAATGGCACATCGAAGACATATCTGGACGCTAAACACCAATTAAAGCCGTACCATATGAATTATCGATTGCACAATGCCACTCGCCTTGTGCATTCTTCTTAAACACATAGGTTGCCCTTCTTTCCATCGCATACTCGGAATCCTTTTTATCCGAATCAAGCAGTGTCTGAGAAAGGACCAGTGCAGTGTCTCCTGCTTCCAAAATGATCATTTCCCCTTGTGTCGGAACAATATGATGATTGAAATAGTCCGCAATTGCCATAAACGCTTTTTTGATTTCTTCTTTACCTCGCGCGATCATGACGGGCTTCACAACTAAAACGGCATCTTCCGTGTAATAATTCATCAGTGTATCAAAATCTTCATTTTGGATTGCCAAATCACATGCAGAGATGATGTCTTTTATTTGCTGTTCCAAGAGGATTCCCTCCCAATCATCATGATTGGATATATTATACATCGTTTGCAGCCGAACCCGTAAAAACAAAATGAAAAGTATCAATATTTCCTATATAATCAAATAGCATATATTTAACAAAGTTCCCAAGTGAAGGGGTGAACGATATTGTCTGCGGAATTAACGTTACATGACAATATACATCATGATTTAAGCGCGGATTGCCAGCATTGTTTTGGTCTGTGCTGTGTCGCCTTGCCTTATGCGAAATCAGCGGATTTTGCTTTTGATAAAGACGGGGGCACGCCTTGCCGCAACTTACAATCAAACTATCAATGTTCCATACATAAAGACCTCAGAGAAAAAGGGTTTCGAGGCTGTTCTGCTTATGAATGCTTTGGCGCCGGCCAGAAAGTATCTCAAATTACTTATGAGGGAAAGGATTGGCAAAACAACCCCGAAACAGCAAGCAAGATGTTTGACGTTTTTCCTATTATGCAGCAGCTGCACGAAATGCTCTGGTATATACATGAAGCTCTTTCTATAGAGACAGCCAAGCCGATTCATCGTGAGCTTCGGGCCTGTTTCGATAAGATAGACAAGCTCACCAGACTCAGCAGGGAAAACCTGCTGACACTGCAGGTGAACGAATATCGAGCCGAGGTTAATGAATGGCTGTTAAAAACGAGTGAGCTGGTGCGTGCCCAAGCCTGCAATCGAAAACTTCCGAAAAAAATCAGCCGGGGAAGTGTCCTGATCGGCGCAAAACTGAAAGGGCTTGATCTGCGAGGAGCAAACCTAAGAGGGGCGCTGCTCATAGCTGCCGACCTGAGAAATGCTGATTTGAGAATGACAGACTTTATCGGTGCAGATGTAAGAGACGCTGATCTCAGCGGCGCTGACCTAACCGGGAGCATCTTTCTGACGCAGGCACAGGTGAATGCCGCAAAAGGCGACTCGAACACAAAGCTGCCGCCGTCTCTACAAATCCCTGCCCATTGGAAATAAAAAAGGACCCGACTGCGGTCCTTTTTTATGCCATCAATCCAATCCTTTTTCGTTACTTTTATCCGGCATTTTCACACTTCTAGCCAAGTATCCCGACAGCCCAAACGCAACCAGCAGCATGATGACAATCATACCGACGACACCCAGCCAGTGAAAAGCAGACCAGAATAGCCCGCCGACCGTTCCGCAAATACTTGAACCGGCATAATAAAAGAACAAGTACAGCGATGAAGCCTGCGCTTTGTTGTGCAGGGCTCTCCTGCCTACCCAGCTGCTGGCGACTGAATGCCCGCCGAAGAAGCCGAATGTAAAGAGCGCAATCCCCAGAATTTTCACTGCTAACATACTGTTTATCGTTAATAAAGCACCTGCGATGACGATGAAGATATTCATCATCAGTATTTTCGGATAACCATATTGATCGACCATTCTTCCAATGAAAGACGAGCTGAAAATCCCTACAATCATCACAATAAAAATCCAGCTGACAAATGCTTTATTAAACGAATACGGCGGTTCCAACAGCACATACGCAATGTAGTTGAACAATGCAACATTGCTCCCGAGCAGTAAAAAACCAATGAGGAACAAGCTTAATAGTTTCCGATCCTTCAAGTGGCTGATTAAAGACATTCCCAATTGCCTGATCTCCAATTTTCTCGGCGTGAAGTGCCTGGATGGAGGCAAATTCATAAAAAATATAATACTTGCGATCAAACTAATTACACCAATTGCCCCCATCGCCATATGCCAATTAAAAAACTCGCTCAGGAGCCCTGAAACGATCCTTCCAAAAACGGCGCCTATCGCGTTTCCGCTGATATACAGCCCCATCGCCGACCCAAGGCTTCCGGGTTCAATCTCTTCTCCCAGATAAGCCATCGCAATCGACGGAAGCCCGGCAAGCGCAATCCCTTGAATGGTTCTCAATACGAGCAGCGTATGAAGATTCGGGCTGAAGGCCGACGCCAGACAGAGCACGGATGCGGCCAGCATGGATACAGCCATAATCGGCTTGCGCCCCCACACCTCTGACAACGAACCAAAGACAAGCATACTCACAGCTAACAGCATTGTGGTAACAGATAAAGAAAGACTTGCCGCCGTAGGCGTTACATGAAATTCCCGCGTGAATGCCTCCATGAGCGGCTGTACGCAATAAAGTATCGCAAATGTATTAAAACCCGCGGCAAAGAAAGCAAACGTAATTTTCCGAAAAACCGGTGTGCCTTTTTGAATGTATGTCATCGGGACTTTATCGGCCCCTCCGCATGTTGTTGAGCACTGCCATTCATAAACAACCATCCTTTATTTCTTACGAATTCAAACATCCTCGAGTCTGTTTATACATTTATCTTAGCACCGTTAATATATGTTGTATAATGCATATAAAATATGCTTTTCATGCTTATATGTAATATGGGAGGGATGATGATTGGAATGGGAACAACTTGAATATTTTCAAACACTGGCCCAGATGCAGCACGTGACGAAGGCGGCAAAAAGCCTCTCCATCACACAGCCTGCGCTTTCACGCTCTATCGCCAGACTGGAAAACCATTTAGGCGTCCCGCTATTCGACAGGCAAGGACGATCCATTACCTTAAATAAATATGGGCACATCTTTTTACGGAGGGTAGAGGCGATGATGAAGGAGTACACCGAGGGAAAACAGGAAATCCAAGCCTTATTAAAGCCAGACCAAGGCGAAGTATCTCTCGGCTTTTTGCATACTTTAGGGACAACGCTCGTGCCCGATCTCATCGGCTCCTTCCAGCAAGAATACCCCAACATTGCCTTCCAGTTGAAGCAAAACCATTCTTATTGGCTGCTTGAACGATTAAAATCCGGAGATCTGGACCTCTGCCTCCTCGCTTCGATCAAGCCTGAAAAACCGATCCAATGGATCAAGCTGTGGAGTGAAGAACTTTTTGTATTTGTGCCAAACGATCACCCATTAGCCAATCGTGAAAGCATTACCCTGAGTGAGATTGCCAGGGAGCGTTTTATTTTATTGAAAAAAGGCTACGCACTTCGGATGACAGTCGATGAACTGTTTGAGAAAGCCGATATACAGCCGAACATTATGTTTGAAGGGGAAGAAGCCGCCACTGCGGCAGGTTTTGTCGCTGCAGGACTCGGCATATCCATTCTGCCCGACCTGAAAGGCTTAGACCAAAGCAAAATTACAAAAATCCGCGTCAGCTGGCCGGAATGTCAGCGTGTCATAGGAATCGCCTGGATAGAAGGCCGGTTTTTATCGCCGGTTGCTGAGACCTTTAAACAATACGTCATCAGCCATTTTTCTGAGTAAGGGAGGATCACATCGTGAATGTGAAAAGAATAACATCAGAGCATGATTTACATACAGCGTTTGAAATTAGAAAAACTGTATTTGTAGAAGAACAAGGCTGTCCCGTTTCCGATGAATTCGATGAGTTCGATACACTCCGTGAAGATTGCAGGCACATCCTCGTTTATCATGAGAAGGAACCCGTTGGCACTGCCCGTGTCCGTATCGTTGAACACGTGGGGAAACTGGAAAGAATCTGCATTCTGAAGCCTTATCGCAAATTCGGGCTGGGCAAAGTGATCGTCGATGCATTAGAACACATTGTGAAAGAACAAGGCATTTCTGCCTTCAAACTGCACGGCCAGACACAAGCGGCAGGCTTTTATGAAAATCTCGGCTATCAGACAGCTTCAGAAGAATTTATACTGGACGGCATTCCGCATGTACTGATGATAAAAAAAGATGATTCCTGCCTATGAATTGTTCACAAATTTGTCACTTATGAGCATGAGTGGTTCATTGGTATACTAATCACCGATTATGGAGAGAAGGATTGATTGTATGCCAACAAATAAAAAAGAAGGTCTTATATTTGGCGTGATGATGTGCTTTGGAATGGTCTGCGTCATGTCGATTTACAATGCTATCATCAACGGAGCCATACAGGTTTTTTCACTGGTGACGGTTTTTGAAATGGTCATCGGTTTTATGGTCGCACTGCTGTTAGATTTACTATTAGTGGGCCCCCTTGCCAAAAAGATTGCGTTCAGTTTGCCGTTCGACAAGTCTAAGAAATTATATGTCATCCTCGCCATGTCGACGTGTATGGTGATCGGCATGGTGCTTTGTATGTCTGTGTTCGGTTTAGTGACAGCCGCTTTATCAAATGGAATTAACGGGGGTAGCATTTTCAGCGCTTACCTGATGATTGTATTGAAAAATTTCATCTTAGCTTATCCCTTGCAATTACTGATTATGGGCCCATTAGTCAGAGGGATTTTTATGAAATTTGTAAAACCAAAGCTTACAGCTGCAGTTTAAATAGAAAAGGAGTGAGTGAGCGTTACACCCGCTCCTTTTCCCACTGATTTTCAGCACACCGCCTAACGAATCGAATGTAAAACAAGCTCCGCAAAAGCCTCTGCGGCAGGCATCTGCCATTTTTTCTTTTTGATTAACATATGAGAGTAAAGCGGATCAAAGGTTTCAGCATGATGAAGGATTTTTAGCCTACCTGCTTCCACTTCTTCTTTCACTGTGATATAAGGCAAAACAGAAAATCCAAGCCCGCTCATGACCGTTTGTTTGATCGCTTCGATACTCCACAGCTCCATTGTTTGAAAGCTGCGGATGTCATTCTTCACAAGATATGTTTCAAACATGGTCCGATAACTGCAGCCCTCTTCATTTGTAATAAAGAAATGGCTGTTGTTTTCCTGTTTGTAATCATCAAAATGATCCGGTCCATCCATACTGCCCACAAGTACAATCTCCTCCTCGGTTAATGTATAATGTATGCATTTTTCAATATTGATTTCCGGATAGACCATTAACGCGACATCGACTCGTCCGCTTAATAAATCCACCTGATTCTGCCCGCATGTGCCGTTGCTTAAAATAATTTTGACATGAGGATATTTCAGCGAAAATTCCCTTATGATCGGCCCAAGTCTGGAAATGGTTAACGACTCAGGTGCCGCTACTTTCAACACACCCTTAACTTCGTGAACGTTTTGCATATTCTTGATCTGTTCATGGGTTGATAGTAAATCCTCAGCTAAAGGGATCAATTCTCTTCCTAAAGCCGTCAGTCTTAAACTCCTTTTCTCGTACGTGAATAACGCCCCGCCGATCTCCTGCTCGAGCGCTTGGACATGAGTGGTGATCGTGGATTGCGTATAACCTAGCTTCGCCGCGGCGCCTGTATAACTCCCCTGCTCTACGATGGTTTGAAACGTGATAAGATGTCTGATTTCCATACGATTTCTCCTTTTATGATCTATCGAAAAAAATGATAATACTTTTTTATATTTCAATTTTATTTATAGATATCATTATCATACAATAAAAACTGCCCCGTACGACATTAGTAAATGTAGGTGATTTCATGAGTATAATAGCTTTTCTTTCGTATGTGATGTTGACATCCATTACGCCTGGCCCGAGCAACATCTTAATGATGAATGAAGCGCGGCGGTTTGGCTTTCTGGGGTCATGGCGTTTCAATAGCGGCATTTTGGCAGGCTTTGCAGTCCTTGGGATTCTCAGCGGTGTATTTACGATAGGGCTATACAAATGGATTCCGGTTGCAGAACCATACTTCAAAATAGCAGGTGCAGTCTATCTGCTTTATTTGGCATGGCAGGTCGGCATGTCCAAAAAAGCAAAGAAGGATTCTGAAGATGTGCATTCTTCTTTTCTATCAGGTTTTATTTTTCAAATGATCAATTTCAAAAGCATCTTGTCTTCTTAACATTGATGAGTGCATTTATCCTGCCGTTCCAGCATTCAATGACATCGATCATTCTTTATCTCACATTAGCCATCATTCTCGGCTGGCTGGCGCTGCTGTTATGGTCAGGATTCGGCTCTGTGTTCAAAAAACTCTTCGAGAAACACGATAAGACATTTCGCATTATCATGTGTTTGCTGCTTGTTTATTCTGCGGTCAGCATTTATCTGTAGCACATGTAATCTATCTTACAAAGCAGGTCTTATATGAGCTTTAGGCGAATCTAGTGACCATGATGATTTCCGTTATTTCGATTAAAAGGAGGGAGTTAGTTTTGATCAAACGACTTGACCATTTGGTATTAACGGTACAAAACCTTCAAGAGACAATCGACTTTTATACATCTGTTTTGGGAATGGAAGAAGAAACATTTGGCGAAGGCAGAAAAGCTTTGCGTTTTGGCAATCAAAAAATAAACTTGCATGAGGCCGATCATGAATTCGAACCTAAAGCCAAGCACCCGCTCCCGGGATCTGCCGACTTATGTTTGATCTCTGATGAGCCTATTAGTAAAGTACTGGAGCACCTCAAGAAAACGAACGTCAATGTCGAAGAAGGGCCAGTAAAAAGAACCGGTGCACTCGGCCCGATTCTATCTGTTTATATAAGAGACCCCGATCAGAACCTTATTGAGATATCGGAATATATTTAAATTCCCCTCTAAACATGCCAATTCATTTGGTATGTTTTTTCTTATTTCTTTTAGTCCCTATACCTTAACACATAGCTTTTATACAACTCTTCGTTATAAAAAATTTCTTCACCATGTGAAGAGCAAATGAGCATTGGTTTGATTTCATCTATTATCGCGCCGCTGTCGATGTTCTCATTCATATCAACACTGAATCTTCTGATAGGCGGGTGTAAATCCTCTTTACTTGTGATAAAAAGGTCTCCTGTTAATAGGGTATGATCGATTTCATGATGGTACACAACATGCCCCGGGGAATGACCGGGTGTTAAATAGTATTGCAAAGGTAAGTGAGCCAGCGTTTGCTCTGTCAGTGGCTGGACAATATGGGCTACCCCTGTGTTCTCCACTTCATTTTTGTTCGGATAAGGTGCTTCTCCATTGATATACACTAGTTCTTTTTGATGCGCAAAAATCGGAATATCAAATCTCTCTAACCACTTTGATGCCCCCTGAATATGATCGCTATGGCCATGGGTAAGCAAAATGGCTTTTGGATTGCCGATTGCTAGTGCTGCCCTAATTTGAGTATCAGCAAAACGTTCTATTCCCGTATCAATGATATAAACATCATCACCATCTTTCATAAACCAAGTATGAACCGGGATACGAAGAGGCACATCAAGCTCAAATTCACATTGAAAGACATGTTCTGATAATTGTCTCAAGTTCATGCAAGCCACTCCTTTTGGAAATTTTTGATATCATTACTGTAATACATCTGAGCTAGATATGTAATTACGCACATTTTTGTAACTTACATTGTGAGGTGAAGAGTATGGGTAACCGGTTAAATGGATTTGGCGCTTGCAGTGCAGAAGTAAAAAAGGCTTGTCCCGTGGAAATGACGCTGCATATTATCGGAGGGAAATGGAAAGGAATCATCATCGACATCCTGTCTCACAAATCAGTCCGGTTTAATGAGCTGAAACGATTAATTCCAGGTATTACACAAAGAATCCTGACGCTGCAGCTGAGAGAACTGGAAGCAGATGGCGTTGTGAAAAGAAAAGTAGAGAATACTGTCCCCAAGAAGGTGGAGTATTCTCTAACCGAACTCGGTGAAAAACTTTCTCCTATTATTGCATCCATGAGGATGTGGGGAAATGAGTATATAAGTAAAAATGGATGAAAATGACTTTAAAGATTTTACAGAAAAGAGAAGGGTTCCTTTTAAGTGAACGGAACATTTTCAAGGCAGATTATCTTGAAAATGCCCCCACACTCCAGCAGACTGGTATTTTTGAGAAGAAGCCGATTCTCGCCAGTATCAGCTCGACCTGTTACTTTGTACATTAATAGTCCCTCTTGTTCCCCTTCTTCACATATTCCCAATCACGTTCTATATTTTTCCTGACTCTGTGAACGAGTTTAAAAATGGTTTCCTTTTCCTCAGGTGTAAAACCCGACAAGGCCACTTCCATGGAGTGTTCTCCTTCTCTTCTTAACAATGGATAAACCTTTTTCCCTTTCTCGGTCGGGAACAGTTTTTTTATTTTTTTATTTTGCTCATCCGGCTGTTTTTGAATAAATCCCTGTATTTCCAATTTCTTAATGGCCCGCGCGGCTGTTGTTCGGTCCACTTTTATCATTTCCGCCAATTTTTCTTGAATAATTCCCGGATTTTCGTATATACGTACAAGATAGAGATACTGCCCTCTTGTTAAGTCCAAATCTTTAAATTCAATATTGCTTATGGAATCCAACGCTCTTGCAATCATGCCGATCTCACGCAAAATGTCATTCATTCCTAAAACCCCTCACGTATTTTTGTTGCAATTACAACAAAATTGTTTTAACCTTACTACTATAAGACCACATGCATGCTGTACAGTCCAGATTAATATCAGAAAAGGATTGATCAAATATGAATATAAAAAGAATAACAACTGAAAATGATTTACACGTTGCTTTAGATATTAGAAGAACGGTATTCATTGAGGAGCAACATGTAGCTGAATCCGATGAGTTCGATGAATTTGATACGCTCCAAGAACAATGCCAGCATATCTTGGTATATCATGAGGATCAGCCAGTTGGCACAGGCCGTGTGCGCATCGTTGATCATACAGGTAAGCTGGAAAGAATCTGCATCCTAAAACCTTACCGTAAGTATGGATTGGGCCAAGTCATCATAAGCGGGTTAGAAAACATCATGAAAGAAAAAGGAATGACTACATTTAAGCTGCATGGGCAAACACAGGCAGCAGGCTTTTATAAAAAACTGGGCTATCAGACTTCTTCACAAGAATTTATGGAAGACGGTATCCCACACGTCTTGATGACAAAAGACATATCGCGGAATATAAAATGAAATATATGTATTATGGCTTAGGTATCCTCATATTAAGTTTAGGCATTTCCTTAACCATACAATCAGAACTGGGTACCTCCCCCTTCGATGCCGTTTTGGTAGGTCTTTCCGAAGAAGTCGGGCTTACCGTGGGAAGCTGGGAGGTTCTTATTTCCGTGATCCTCTTAATATGTAACTCTATCTTAACGAGAAAAAAACCTATGTTGCTGGGCTTGATTACAGCATTTATTACTGGGATAGGCATTGACCTATGGTTGTTTATAGTAAAAACCACTATTTCTCCAAACATGTGGGTAAGCAAACTGATTTGTTTCGGAATCGGTTTGGTGCTCATCGGTCTTGGAACAGCCATCTATCTTCAGACAACATTTGCATCAACTCCTATCGATCATTTAACACTCATAATCCGAGATATCTCCAAAAGAACGATCTTATTTTCAAGAACATTGGTATATGCTCTTTTCTTAGTATTAGCTATTATATGTAAAGGCCCTATCGGCATCGGAACCCTTTTAACGGTCTGTTTAGGAGGAATGATTCTTCACTTTTTTATGCCTTTTGTTGAACGGCGCTTCTTATCCTCGAAAATGTAAATTAATTGGTGAATACCAGTGTCTTATAAAAAAGAAAAGAAGAGGTTAAACAACCTCTTCTTCTTTGAAAACGCGAGAACAAGCCCGTTCTGATCAGTATCGGCTATTCAACATGCCATTGGTGTTAAGCTCGTATAGATACACAAATAATATTAAGGACTAATCTTAGAACAACAAGAGCCAGTTAAACAAAAAAGCCCTTCTCAGCATTGAGAAAATGGACTTTTAATATTGGAAATTCCTCAATTTCAATTTCTGACACTTGCGTTTCTAATTATAGTTATTCCTATCATGAACAAGGTAAATTGCGTACACTTTGAATTTGATTATGATATTCCGAAAGAGGGAGGAATTTTCCATTGTTATTAGCTAACTAACACATTTCTGGAAGGTCAAAAGAGCTTCGCCGTCTTCCTGTACTTCCTAAGAAACCCGCCAAGTACTCTAAATTTGCAATTAGTTCATGGTCTTCATGGGTATGATCATCATGTAGATGCAGGATACTTGTATCACCAATCCATGTTCCCTTCCATTTATAATCCTCTTTTTGATTTATTCTCATCCAATCATTGATTCGATCGTCAACCCAACCATGCAATTTCCAGAAAATCGGATGCACATGAGCAGAGTATTCATCACCCAGCCAGTTATACTCAGGTTGATTCCAAATATCATCGATAGGATCTCCTAATTTAGGCTCAGTCATATATCCAACTTTCGATTCTTCTGACCATCGTACGTGCATACTGTTGTGAATTGTAAATTCAATATCAGAACCAAGCTGACCAAGCGTTACACTGCTTAAGTAGTCTGGATCAGTAAATTTCTTTTCAAGCCCTGAAAAATAACTCCAATATCTATCGACAGATTTTTCTAACTCAAGCCTTTCCCTTGGAATACGGTGACTATCATAAGCCGGTAAAATAGGATAACTTTGATCAGAAGGTTTTGGAAGGTACCTCCACCCTTGAACCCATGGATAGTTAATATCACCTTCATCTGCTAAAATTTTATTGACGATCATAATCATCGTTCTATGCATGAAAAGGAAGTCCTCACCAGAATCATTATCCCGTTTAGGGTTTCCATCGGCATCGAGTGCTGGGCGTGGCGGCACCCAATTTGGATGAGTCTTACATAACTTTTCGCGATCTTTACAATCAAGTCCCTCCCAAGAGTTTCGAAATCCATGCCAAAGATAATGCCATAAACGATGCTTTTTTGACGCCATAGCTATAATAACTGATTTTGGTAATCGTGATTGTCCCAATCGTTTAAACCTCCTCCAAATTAAATTTCATGTTTAATCTTTTTCTTCTTTTTTAACAGCAAGAAAGGATGAAACTTTTCAGGCTGCTCCTTCACCATGGCGTACTGTACGTTTTACACTACCAACAATTGCAGGAACTTCATTTTTGCCAGCTGGCCAGTTAGATAATACTAATATTGCTATTCATACACCCATCCTGCAGTGTCGGTATTGTCACGTCCAACTCCAGTTTATTTAGTAGCAGACCATTCTTTTAAGTCCTGTGATACAAAGGTTAATAAACCCTCACCGAATATTAAAGCAAGCGCCTTTGGCGGATCATTATTTACTGCATCAGTAATGAAAGGTCCTGTAAATCCACTCCTTCATTCCAATATATTCCATATACCATGAACATATTCATTCCAAATGATTAGCTATTTACTGAGTACTATTCACTTTTGTTTAATTACATCGACTTTCCTTAGATAACAACAGACGGGTTTGGGGAGAGTTATTGCGTTAGCGACTGTAGAAGGTGTAGATCGGTTATTCAACATACCATTGGTGCCATGTTTATTCATTTTACAAAAAAAGGATCAACCTTGAGTTTCTTTATCGAGATTGATCCTTTAACCCTTTTAGTCATTTCTCCGCGAACGTTTATATACAATCAAGGTTACTAGCCAACTAATAGCAATGATTCCTACAAAAAGGAATAGCATATTACTGTACAAATAAGCGGAATGATTAACGTCAATAGGCAGCAGCCTACGATCTAGTAAGCGGATGGATAATAAACCGCCTACAATCGCAATACCCGTTCCCTCCGATAAAAAGCTGGTGAAATTAAGCAAACTCATTCCAGCACCAGCTTCCTTTTGTTTCAAACTACTAGCCACAATTGTAGATATAACTGTTTTTGTGAAAGAAAGCCCCCCAAAAACAAAAACGAATACCATGGTCATGAGCCATGGTGTTGCATCTATAAAAAAGGCAGCGATTAAAAAGCTGGAAGACATCAATGCAATCCCAATTGTTAATACATACAAAGAACCTTTCCGATCAACTAGCACTCCTCCAATGTAACCGAAGATGATGACACTCATTGTTCCGGGAAACATAATCCCGCTTCCAATTGCTGCAGTACTTAAATGGTAAACATCTTTCATCATATAAGGAACCATAGAGACAAATCCTGCTACAGTGCCAAATATCAGCCCTCCGCAAAGGACGCCAATCATAAATAAGACATTTTTCCCCAGAGCAGGATCAATAAAAGGTTCTTGAGCTCCCTTAATATGTTTTACAAAAAACAGGAAGGTTAGAATACTAATCATCAAAAAAGAAATGCTATATGATGTTGTAAACAGCATAAAAAATACGATACCTGCAGACATCAATAGAATCCCTGCCATATCAAAGTGACCTCTTAATCTTTCTTCCTTCTTCAATAGTTTTATAAGGAATGGAACAGTGATAATTGTTACAGTTGGAATAAGAAGCAAATATGACCAATGAATATAATGAGCAATCATTCCTCCAATAGCTGGTCCAACACCTTCCCCCATTGCTACTAGGGATCCAATCAGACCAAATGCTTTACCCCTGTTTTCTTTTGGAATATAGCGCGCAACTACAACCATCACAAGGGCTGGGAATGCGGCTGCACCAGTCCCTTGAATAAACCGGGCTAGAATGAGTATAGGAAAAAAAGAGTGTCCAACAAATCCAATTATCGATCCGAAGCAATTTACCATAATCCCAAATAGGAGCAGCTTTTTGATGCCAAGCTGATCCGATAACTTTCCATATAGAGCTGTCCCAATGGAAAAAGTTAACATAAAGGCTGTGTTTACCCAGTTTGTACTCGCTGGCAGTTTATTAAAATCGTTAGCAATATCAGGTAATGAGACGTTCAAAACCATTTCATTTAATACGCTGAAAAATGACAGAACACAAAGCCAAATTAACACTTGGTTGTGTCGTAAAGTTGGCTGTGAATAAGACGTATTCACAATTTCCCCTCCATTAATGAGGGCAGACGTAGTTTATAGGGCCATTGATACGCTTCCCTCTTTTAATTGTACCCTGTTCATTTTATTGCACTTCATAATAACTCCCCCTACATTTGATTAATATAACCTTATTATATATAGACTAAGGTTTAAACTTTCACTATTTTATACAACAATTTGGCCTGATTGCGGAACAAGAAAATATTCACTTTTCTCTCCGGTGGCATAATGAAACTTTATATTATTTTTTTGCATCTCTTTTATCAATAAACAGTCAGTTATTAAATTTGTTTTTGGTTGCTGTGGTAACCTGAATATAATCAAATTGGAAAGAAGATGATCCCATGCCAAATAAAAGTAAACCCAATAGATTAATCGCTGAGAAGTCTCCAATTTACTTCAACACGCCCACAACCCAGTAGATTGGTTCCCCTGGGGAGAAGAAGCCTTCGAAAAAGCGAAACGCGAAAACAAGCCGGAACTGGTCAGCATCGGTTATTCGACTTGTCATTGGTGCCATGTCTGTTAAAATAACCGAACTTTAATTAGTTTTGTGTTCCTTGATGAAAAGAATATCATTATGCATTGTCCTAATCCTGAATATCTTCTGAAACAAATTGTTTTATCCTTAACACACAGTTACAGAAGTTCTACTAATATAAACATTATTTGAACCCTCAAAGCATTTCCCTCTCTTATGTCTTTTAAACTTTCACAAATAGATAAAAAGATTCAATATTCAACAAAGTAATTACATCGGCATAACATTTAGAATATATTATACATATAAGGATAAATACTAAAGAAGATGAAAAATTTCTTAGGAGGAATTTTCATTTTGTGCTTGCTGGTGCACTAGGTATCATTTTATTAGCAGGTGTAAAATAGAAGGAGATGCATAAATGAAAAATATTTTTAATCAATTGCATTCAGAGGAAATTTTAAATCGCATTGACAAATTAAGCCCAATTTCAAAACCCCATTGGGGTAAAATGGATGTTGCCCAAATGTTAGCACATTTCTCATCCTTTCAAGACATTGCAATGGGACTTTCTTTTCCAGCGAGAGGTTGGTTAGGAATATTAATAGGAAACTTTGTGAAACCAATTTTTTATAACGACAAGCCATTAGCCCAAAATATGTCCACGATTCCTGACATTTTAATTGTAGATGAAAAAGAATTTGAAACAGAGAAGGAAAAACTGAAACAAAAAATTATAACTTTCCAAAATAATGGTCCAGAGAAGTGTACGACTCATCCACATCCTTTTTTCGGTAAACTTACTTCCGAGCAATGGGGAAAAGGGATATACAAGCACCTTGATCATCATTTAAAACAATTTGGAGTTTAGTTAGATTTTAGAAATATAAATAAATAATGACCAAAGAGAAAAGTAACGAAATGCTTTAACTGCTTAGAAATAAATAATCATCCTATTGTTAAAAAAGAAAATTCTTTCTTCAACTAAAGAGAGCTTTAGTGTTCAAACAAACACTTTGTACAACTATAAAGTGAAATTTTCATAAAAAACCTCCTCCTTACTCTCCAATACTCCATAATAATAGAGCCTTTATTTTGAATTTGAAAAAATGTGTTAAGTTAAATAGAAGGTGAGCCTATAGTAAACCAATAGAATTAACCGCTGAGAAGTCTCCATATTTACTTCAACACGCTCATAACCCAGTAGACTGGTTCCCTTGGGGAGAAGAAGCCTTCAACAAAGCAAAAAAAGAAAACAAACCTATATTGGTAAGTATTGGATACATCTGTTGCCATTGGTGGCAAGTATATTAGAGTAGCCAGAAATAAGAGATAAAAAAATACCAAGGTCTTCAAAAACCTTGGTACCATTGATGTTGTTGAGGAGAGAGGACTTGAACCTCCATATCCGCTATTAGTCCTCAATAAAGAGGAAGCCATCTTGTTTTTTAAACTTTCTGTGTTTGCGCTTCCTTGCTTGAACGCTTATTCCCCTTATAGATAAAATAAAGGGAAATAATCATAAATAGCAATGCGAAGACACGTTTAATATCTAATTCTATGACTAAACTATTGAACCATCCAAAATGATCAATCATTACCCCAATTACAAGTTGGCCAGCTATACCAGCAATATTAGTTGCAATAACCCCTATTCTTGGAACGGCTATGACAGTTAGCAGCAAATATGCCGTACCCAAAAATGCTGCACTTAATTGCCATTTAGGCGCTTCTAGAAGTCCAAGCACATTTCCGCTGCCAAAAAATAAAATGAATATAGTCAGAAACATTGTTCCAGTGAGATAGGTCAAAAATGTTGTTTCAATTGTTCCAGCTTTCCTACTAAATGTACCATTAATAGATGACTGTGCGCTTAATGTAACACCGCCAATCAATGTGAATAAAATCATAAATAGCCCCATTATTAAAGACCTCCTAGTTTATTAATATAAGTGCAATAATCATTGAAATTACGGCAAAAATCTTTTCTTTATTAACCCTCGTTTTCTTACTTCCAAGCCATCCAAAATGTTCAATAACCATACTCATTACCAATTGCCCGATAATGACAGCAACCATGGTGATACCAACACCAACGAATGGAACACTTACAACAATAGAGGTTAAATAAACAACACCCATGACACCACCAAGTAATGACCATTTAGGTGCTTTCAATGTATAGGAAAGCTCTCCTTTTCCAAAAAAGAGCCACAATAGCCCCATAATAATTGAGCC
Source organism: Bacillus sp. SN1 (assembly GCF_002796895.1). Taxonomy (NCBI): domain Bacteria; kingdom Bacillati; phylum Bacillota; class Bacilli; order Caryophanales; family Bacillaceae; genus Bacillus; species Bacillus sp. SN1. The sequence continues at coordinate 34,699 of NZ_PHIE01000002.1, read as the reverse complement.
CATAAAGAAGTTATAAAAACTTGTTTCTATTTGTCCAATTGTTTTTCCCAGTTCAGCATAGATAGCCCCTTCAAAGCTAAGTGCTGCTCCAGCCAATAGGGCAAGTACATAAGATATAAAGCGCATAAATAATATCTCCTTTTTCAAATAATTAAATATCTAGAAAATTAGATATTCACTGGTAAAAAAACAGAAACCATCATAAAATTAGATCTCTGTTTTAAAATATTTAGCTAACTGTTGAATAAATTCTTCGTTACGCCTGTAGTAAGTCCATTGGCCATGACGGATTGATTCAAGCAGACCAGCTTTTTGCATCATGCTTAAGTAGCTAGAAATTGTTGATTGAGAAACTTTGGCTTTTTCTTGAATATCCCCAACACATACTCCGCCTTTGTAACTTACCTCCTTTGGCAGGTGAGCGCCTTGTTTCGGGAAATGTTTCTCGGGTTCCTTCAGCCACTCTAGGATATTAAGTCTTGTTTCATTGGATAAAGCTTTGAATACGTTAATAGGTTCCATGGCTGCAATTGTATATCTAGATATACCGATATGTCAAGGTTGAATACAAAATACGATATATGTATAAGTCATTAACAAAGACAATTAGATTCTGACATGAAATCGATGGCTCGTCGGGATATTTTAGATAAAAATAAAAGATGTACTATAAACTATCTATTCCAAATACCTTAGTTAACCCTATAGACTAAGGTATTTTTTTTATTATCTGTGGTAAGGTTAAATATGTTATCAAGTTTATAAAAGAAAAACACGAAAGTAGGTGATCCAATGCCAAATAACAATAAAACCAATAGATTAAACAATGAGAAATCACCATACTTACTTCAACACGCCCACAACCCAGTAGACTGGTTCCCCTGGGGAGAAGAAGCCTTCGAAAAAGCGAAACGCGAAAACAAGCCGGTTCTCGTCAGCATCGGCTATTCAACATGTCATTGGTGCCACGTCATGGCCCACGAAAGCTTCGAGGACGAAGAAATCGCACGCCTTCTCAATGAACGGTTTGTGGCGATTAAAGTCGACCGGGAAGAGCGGCCTGATGTGGATTCTGTTTATATGAGAATCTGCCAGCTGATGACCGGGCAGGGCGGCTGGCCGCTGAATGTGTTTATCACGCCTGATCAGAAGCCGTTTTATGCGGGTACATATTTTCCAAAGACGAGTAAATTCAATCGTCCCGGTTTTGTTGATGTGCTTGAGCATCTGTCTGAGACGTTTGCGAACGATCGCGAACATGTCGAGGATATTGCGGAGAACGCCGCTAAACATTTGCAGACCAAAACAGCTGCAAAATCAGGAGAAGGCCTTAGCGAGTCAGCAATTCACCGGACATTCCAGCAGCTTGCCAACGGGTTTGATACGATCTACGGCGGCTTCGGACAGGCTCCAAAATTTCCGATGCCCCATATGCTGATGTATTTGCTTCGTTATCATCACAATACGGGGCAGGAGAATGCTTTATACAACGTGACGAAAACGCTGGACAGCATGGCGAATGGCGGTATTTACGATCATATTGGCTATGGATTCGCCCGTTACTCGACCGATGACGAGTGGCTCGTTCCCCACTTTGAAAAAATGCTGTACGACAATGCGCTTTTGCTGACCGCTTATACAGAAGCCTATCAGGTCACGCAAAACAGCCGGTATAAAGAGATTTGCGAGCAGATCATCACGTTCATTCAGCGGGAAATGACCCATGAAGACGGAAGCTTTTTCTCCGCTTTAGATGCGGACACAGAAGGAGAAGAAGGAAAGTACTACGTGTGGTCAAAGGATGAAATCCTGAAAACGCTCGGAGACGACCTCGGAACGCTGTATTGCCAAGTATATGACATCACTGAAAAAGGGAATTTTGAAAGCAAAAATATTCCGAATCTGATTCACACAAAGCGGGAACAACTCAAAACAGATGCTGGGTTAACCGAGGAAGAGCTCATCCTCAAGCTCGAGGACGCAAGACAACAGCTATTGAAGACACGAGAAGAAAGAACCTATCCGCATGTCGATGATAAGGTGCTGACGTCATGGAACGCGCTAATGATCGCAGGGCTCGCCAAAGCGGCAAAGGTATACCAGGAACCGAAATATCTCAGCTTAGCGAAAGACGCCATCACATTTATTGAAAACAAGTTAATCATCGACGGCCGTGTGATGGTTCGATATCGTGACGGCGAAGTGAAAAACAAAGGGTTTATCGACGATTACGCTTTTCTTCTATGGGCCTATCTGGATCTCTATGAAGCTTCGTTTGATCTTTCTTATTTACAAAAAGCGAAGAAATTGGCAGACGATATGATCGGCTTATTTTGGGATGAGGAGCATGGCGGATTTTATTTTTCCGGACACGATGCAGAAGCCTTAATCGTCCGGGAAAAAGAAGTGTACGACGGCGCCGTGCCTTCCGGAAACAGTGTGGCAGCCGTTCAGCTGCTGCGTCTCGGACAAGTCACAGGCGACTTATCACTGATTGAAAAAGCAGAAACGATGTTTTCCGTATTCAAGCCGGACATCGATGCGTATCCGAGCGGCCATGCTTTCTTTATGCAAAGTGTGTTAAGGCATCTGATGCCTAAAAAAGAAATCGTTATTTTTGGCAACGCAGACGATCCAGCCAGAAAAAAAATCATAACGGAGCTTCAAAAAGCCTTTAAGCCCAACGACTCCATTCTGGTGGCAGAGCACCCTGATCAATGCAAAGACATTGCGCCTTTCGCGGCAGACTACCGCATCATTGACGGCAAAACAACCGTGTATATTTGTGAAAATTTCGCCTGCCAGCAGCCGACAACAAATATTGAAGAAGCCATCAAAACATTAATAAGCAGCAGGGATTAAGACCCCTGCTGCTTACTTTGTGATTTCTTATGGTACCACAACGCGATTCCCGCAAAAACAAGGTTGACCGCTATCGTAAATAAAGCCTCCCACATCGGGTTCCCCCGCGTAACCGTAAATAAAGAGGGAATTCCCCCATACACACTGTTTTTTTCTGTGATAAACATACACAAAAACATATTATTCGCGGCATGGGCGCCAAGTGAGATTTCAATACTGCCTGTTTTAATCGTGTAATAGGTCCACACAAAACCAAATGTTAAATACTCAATTCCTGCCCAGACAGCGCCATTGTTCATCTCTGGATTCGCAAAGTGCAATACGCCAAACAAGCCACCGACAACCAATGTCAAAATAAGAGGATTTTTCGTCACTCTCCCGAAAGCTTGAAGCAAAAATCCTCTGAAAAACAGTTCCTCAGCTGAGGTTTGAAACGGAACCAAAATGAGGGCCGCCGCTAGCAGCCAGATAAACCGTGAAGCATCAAAGTCTTGCATTGAATAGCTGCCAGGATGAATCGCAAAATCAATCAATTGTACAGCGATCATCAGCAAGAAATAAGCAATAAAGCCAAAGAAAATTCTCCGCCAATTGATCTTTGCATTCGGTGTAATCACAGTTCGGAAAGGCCGTTTCAGAATAAAGTGAACAGCCAGCCATACTCCTGGAATCGCAAACAAATAAATAACATGAGACAAATAAAGATCAACCAGAGGATCACTTAGCACAGCTTCATCCAAATCAAACGTGATATCGGGATTCACAATAACTGTAAACAGTATAGCGAAAAGGTAAGCAATATTCCCGAATACATATAACCCTACCATCACCAAAAAGGAGAAAAAGTATCTCCATAACGTATTGTTTCCTTCTAGAGGACGGATAAATGAATTCATTCCTTCTATGTCTCTTCCTTTCAATGAGAATATTCCTATATATTTGCATAAATTGGTCTATTAATCTACTGTTTTGGAAATCTTTTAAGCACAATGAACATAAAAAGTGTGAAATTAGTTCTCCCATCTAGTGATTTGAACTCTGTCGCCAATGAACCAAGATACTTATAATATTCACAAGAGGGGAATTTTCAGTCTTTTCTTACTACTCAAAAGGGGGTTTTTTATGAATACGATCTTTAAACAGAAAAATACACATCCTTTCTCAAACGCAGCGAATCGTTTAGACCGCCTTCCGATTTCGCGTGTTCACTTCCAAGTATTAACCGCTCTCGGCATTGTTTATTTCTTTGATCTTGCAGATTTATTTACCCTCAGCAATGTAGCGCCGGCACTGATCGAGCATTGGGGCATTCCGCTTTCAACCATCGCCAATGTAACGGCGGCTTCGTTTTTAGGCATGTTTTTAGGCGCATCCCTGGGAGGAAGGCTGTCTGATCGAATTGGCCGAAAAAAAGCCTTAAATCTATTTGTGTTCGTTTTCTCAATCGCATCGCTATGCAATGCAACCGCATGGGACATCCCGTCTTTAATGACTTTCCGTTTTCTCACCGGGTTTGGTGTCGCAGCCGCCATGGTCATTACCAATAGCTATTTGGCGGAATTTTTCCCTTCAAGTGTCCGCGGAAAATATATTTCTTTCTGTGCCATGATTGGATTGATCGGCGTTCCGATCACCAATATTGTGTCTGCCTTTGTCATTCCGCTCGGTTCATGGGGATGGAGACTTGTATTTGTATGGGGTGCCGTCGGCCTTATTTATTTTTTCTTTATCCGCCGGCTGGAAGAGTCACCCCGTTGGCACGAAACTCGCGGTGAATATGCGAAAGCCGATGCGATCCTCAATCGAATTGAGGCGCAGGTTGAACAGGAGAAAGGCCCGCTTCCGGCACCAGCTCAGCCCAAAACAAGCGATACCGTTCAGCAGCACGCGGGTTACGCAGGGTTATTGAAAGGAAGAAACCTCAAAATCACCATCGTTTTATCTGCTGTATGGATTTTTGAAACGTTTGGATTTTACGGATTTGCCTCATGGGTTCCAAGCCTGCTAAAAAGCAATGGCGTCACAATGGAAAATACATTGTGGTATAACGTACTGCACTCCGTCGGTGCTCCTCTTGGCGCATTGTTTGGTTCGATGATTTCTGAAAAATTTCAAAGAAAATGGATTTTAGCCGCCAGCGCGTTTTTGACGGCCATCGCCGGTCTCTTATATGGCATGACTTTTATTCCGATCATGATCATTGTGTTTGGTTTTATCGTCAATATCACGGAACGGGTTTTCACCTCGAACTTATACGCTTATACGTCAGAACCTTATCCGACTGAATACCGCTCGTCTGGCAGCGGTTTAGCCTATGGCCTCGGCCGCTTTTCAAACATTTTCGGCTCCTTGCTCGTCGGGTTTATCGCCGTTCAGCTCGGCTATGTCAGCGTCTTCTTATTTATCGGCGGCTGCTGGCTCGCATGCTCCGTGCTGTTAATCTGCTTCGGCCCTAACACGAATGCGAAGCAAATTTAAAAAAAGTCAGTGCGGATCTGCCGCACTGATCTCATTACAATTCCTTCAACATCCTCGCAGGGTTTCCGTGATGTCAAATTGTAATCTCAATCAAATTTCCTTCATCATCTTCAATCACACTTTCATAGTAGCCGTCTCCTGTTGTCCTCGGGCCGTTTACTACTGCGAAACCATCCTTCTTCAATCGATCAGTCAGTTCATCAACCTTCTCCCGGCTTCCAACAGAAAAGGCAATGTGCGACCAGCCTGTCATCGTTTGTGAAGGCGGATCAGTCACATTTCCTTTTTTCATAATTTCCAGCCTTGCTCCGGAATCAAACGTAATAAAATAAGACTTAAAATCTTTTTTCTCATTATGATACAAATCATTCGCTTTGCCATTAAAATACGTTTCATAAAAAGCCTTCATTCGCTCTAAATCTTTGACCCAGATCGCTGTATGTTCAATCCGCATTTCTTCCTCCTCCTTCACCTTCAATGAAGTTATAAGGTATGAAATGCATTTCAGTTCAAGCTTTTTTCTCGAATTGATGCTGAATTTTTATATCAATGGGTTCATCCTGCAAAAATAGAGAGAATGCTGCGATGCCGAGCTGCTCAAGATTCAAATCAAGCGACGGAAAACCAAGAACACGGCTGATAGAAGAATTCCCCTCTCCAATGATTTCAACATCCCATTTATTCTTTTGGGCAAATACATGAATTCCAGCTGCCACTTCATCACTATTTGCATAGATAGCCGTTGGAACCCCTCCGCTCGTATAAAAGTGCTCAGCTGCCCGCTCACCGTCATTCATATCGTTGCAACCGGACAGCATATGACGGTCTTCCAGGCTCCCGCAGACGGCTTTATAGGCCGCAGCTTTGTCAGCCGTGCTCGGACTCCTGTCGGCTTCTCTGACACACGTAAAAGCGATATTCTCATGTCCGCGGCTCTTTAAATAGCGAAAGCTTTCTGCATAAGCAGCTCTTCTGTCGTTGTACGCACATGGGATACCAATGTCTCCAGTATCCTCACAAGCGATGATCGGCCCATACTCCTGATATGCTAAAATGCTGTCCCAGTCATTGGCGCGGGATGTAATAATGAGACCGTCTATTTTCTTTGTTTTTAACAGCTCAAAATATTTGATTTCAATAGCGGGGTTATAATTGGTGGGGAGGAGGGTCGTTGCATACTCTTGCTGAAAAGCCGCCTTAGTGATCCCGTTTACGATTTTATCGAAGCAGGGATGATCGCTATAAGGCAGAATCACACCGACCGTATGGGTTTTCCCGCGAATGAGATCGATTGCGGTTCGATTTGGTATGTAATCTAATTCCTTCATGACTTGATGAACAAGTTTTCTCTTTTCTTCAGACACATACGGATGATGATTCAATACACGCGAAACAGTCGAAACAGATACATTTGCCAGTCTTGCAATCTCTTTTATGTTTGCCATCTCTTTCTCCTTTTTCATATAAAAAAGCAGTAAGTGTAAATTCCTTACTGCTATCTCATCATATATTGATCATAAGTTCAACAGGACAATGGTCGGAACCCATGACATCCGCTGATATGCTGGCATCCTCAATCTGATCCTTAAGCCTTTCGGACACAACAAAATAATCGATGCGCCATCCGATATTTCTGTCCCGGGCACCGGCACGATACGACCACCACGAATAAGCACCTTCAAGATCAGGATAGACGTGACGGAATGAGTCAATAAAGCCAGCTTCTAAGAAACGAGTGAATGCCCCTCTTTCTTGATCAGAAAATCCAGCGTTATTCCGGTTTGCCTTTGGATTTTTCAAATCGATCTCCTGATGAGCTACATTCAAATCGCCGCATAAAATGACCGGTTTTTTCTGATCCAATTCAAGAATATAAGATAATAAAGCCTCTTCCCATTGCATGCGGTAATCGATCCGCTCCAAACCTCTTTTCGCATTGGGCGTGTAAACGGTCATCACAAACATGTTTTCAAATTCCAGCGTAATCACTCTGCCTTCTTGGTCATGCTCTTCTATTCCGATACCGTACATGACACGCTGCGGCTCTTGTTTTGAAAAAACAGCCGTGCCGGAATATCCTTTTTTCACTGCATAATTCCAATACACAAGATAGCCTTCAGGCTGGAGATCAACCTGGCCGTCCTGTATCTTTGTTTCCTGAAGACATATAATATCTGCATCCTCTTCCTTCAGATAAGAGAGGAAATCCATTTTTCTCATGACAGCCCGCAGGCCGTTTACATTCCAAGAAATCAGCTTCATGTTTCATCCCCCTATAAAAAAGAGCAAGAACCCGAAGGTCCTTGCTCTTTACGTATAAGCTTACTCACCGCTTACGTACGGAAGTAAAGCCATTTGACGAGCGCGTTTGATCGCTGCAGTCAATTTACGTTGGTATTTAGCGTTTGTTCCAGTTACACGACGTGGTAAAATTTTACCGCGCTCAGAAACAAACTTTTTAAGAAGATCTACATCTTTGTAGTCGATGTGCGTGATACCGTTAGAAGTGAAATAACACACTTTACGGCGTTTCGCACGACCGCCTCTGCGTCCTCCTGCCATTGTCATTTCCCTCCTTTCTTTTTCATTTTAGGTGATAATCTCATTAGAATGGAAGATCGTCATCCGAGATGTCAATCGGTTTGCCGTCGTTGGCAAATGGGTCATCATTAAAGCTGTTCCCCTGATTGCGTCTCTGGTTGTTTTGATTTCCCCCGAATGGATTATCATTTTGGCCTCCGCCAAAGTACTGGCCTCCGCCGCTATTTCCTTCGTTGTATCCACCTGAACCAGAACCGCCGCCGTTTTTCGGCTCAAGAAATTGAACACTTTCAGCTTGGACCTCAGTCACGAAGACACGCTGTCCTTGCTGGTTTTCATAGTTTCTTGTTTGTAAACGGCCATCTACGCCTGCAAGACTTCCTTTTTTTAGGAAATTCGCAACGTTTTCGGCTTGTCTTCTCCAAGTGACACAATTAATGAAATCGGCCTCACGTTCTCCGGACTGGTTCGTAAATGTACGATTCACAGCAAGAGTAAACGTAGCAACAGCCGCACCGTTTGGCGTATAACGAAGCTCTGGGTCTTTTGTCAGTCTTCCGACTAATACAACTCGGTTAAGCATAAGAAAGACCACCTTTTACCATTATATATTTCAAAATTGCTTATTCTTCTTCTTTAACAACAATGTGGCGAATGATATCGTCACTGATCTTAGCTAGACGGTCAAATTCTTGAACTGCCGCAGCGTCAGATTGAACGTTTACGATTTGGTAGAAACCGTCGCGGAAATCGTTGATTTCGTAAGCAAGACGACGTTTACCCCAATCCTTTGTTCCAGTGATCTCCGCACCGTTAGAAGTCAGAACGTTGTTGAAACGCTCGATAACTGCTTTTTTAGACTCATCGTCAATGTTTGGGCGGATAATGTACATAACTTCGTACTTTCTCATCTGTTTGCACCTCCTTTTGGACTAAGCGGCCCATAATGGGCAAGGAGCAATAATTCTATTACTCACAATTTTATATTATACCAAAGCTCTTGTCCCTTTACAACTGCATCCTATACATTAAATCGGAAATGAATAACATCTCCGTCTTTGACCACATACTCTTTTCCTTCAAGACGGACTTTTCCTGCTTCTTTGGCTCCTGCCATGCCGCCGCCCGCAAGAAGATCCTCATAAGCAACAGTTTCAGCACGAATGAAGCCGCGCTCAAAGTCACTATGAATAATTCCTGCACATTCTGGGGCTTTCATGCCTTTTTTGAATGTCCAAGCTCTGACTTCCTGTTCTCCGGCTGTGAAATATGTTGCAAGGCCAAGAAGGGAGTAAGACGCTTTGATCAGCTGATCAAGACCTGATTCTTCAATGCCCAGCTCTTCCAGGAACATTTGCTTTTCTTCGCCTTCAAGCTCAGCGATTTCCGATTCGATTTTCGCACACACAACGATAACTTCCGCGTTTTCACCGGCAGCGTACTCGCGAATCTTCGCTACATTTTCATTGCCAGACGGATCAGCCACTTCATCTTCACTTACGTTCGCCACGTACAAAATAGGCTTCGAAGTCAGTAAATGAAGCTGTTTCACAAGCTTTTGCTGCTCTTCAGTAAACTCAACAGAACGAGCAGGCTTTTCATTCTCAAACGCTTCTTTCAGTTTAGACAGAATCTCAAACTCAAATACAGCGTCTTTATCTTTTTGCTTCGCAAGTTTGCTGACGCGTGTAATCCGCTTTTCAACCGTTTCCATATCAGCGAGGATCAGCTCAAGGTTGATTGTTTCAATATCATCGATTGGATCAACTTTTCCGGAAACGTGTGTAATGTTGTCATCAGAAAAAGCGCGGACAACGTGGCAAATCGCGTCAACCTGGCGAATGTGAGAAAGGAATTTATTGCCGAGACCTTCTCCTTTAGATGCGCCTTTTACAATCCCTGCAATATCAGTGAATTCAAAAGCAGTCGGCACAGTCTTCTTCGGTTTGACCAGCTCAGTCAGCTTTTGCAGACGTTCGTCCGGTACTTCTACAATCCCTACGTTCGGATCAATCGTACAGAACGGGTAGTTGGCTGATTCAGCACCGGCCTGTGTAATTGCGTTAAATAGTGTTGATTTCCCGACGTTTGGCAAACCAACAATTCCAGCTGTTAAAGCCATTCTTTCATCTCCTCTATATAAAACCGTCATTGTATAAACGTATTTTGAACCTAGAGCAATTATAAGGAGGTTCACTGGAAAAGACAAGCTGACAAAACTGCATTTTCAGCCTGCCAAGCCCTTTGATTATGCTTTTTTCAAGCCTACTAAACAGTCAAAAAGCGTACTTCCCATTCCATTATCGGAATTTGTATCATTTGTCAGTGCATTGACTGAACCTCCAAAAGCCGCCCACATGCCTTCATCTATATTAATCGTCTTCAGGTGAGCCTGCTTCATCACTTTCACCTTGCCCGTCAAGCGCCCGCGGTCATTAAAGATAGCAACCTCGTCTCCGTCCTGAAGATTCTGCTCAGCCGCTATATCCGGAGAAATATCCACTTGAATATGTTGAAGCTTTTCAATAAACGGCACATGCTGAGAATGATTAGAACGCTGGGGATGAATGGACAAAAGCGTGTAAGGATACTTTTCAGCTAACTCCTCATTATGGAAAACAGATTCTTCGGGCACGTTTAATTGAAGCAAGCCGCTCAATCCTTTTTCCTCAGCTAACGACGAAGTAAATTCAAATTTTCCGCTCGGCGTCAAAAACTTATAATCATCCCACGGCACCTGCTTAACTGGAAGAGGGAGGTGGCCTTTTTCTTTCAATCGCTCTAGTGTCACATCCTCTGCTTCCAATGAAGAAAGCCCCATCTCCAAAAATTCTTCAGTACTGTATTCAAACAGCTCGCCAAATCCAAGGCGTTTTGCAAGCTCTGACCAGATCCAGCTGTCCGGCTTCGCTTCACCCTGCGGCTCCACAAGCTTCTTCCCGTACTGCACATAATGATGATACATACTAGAATAATAGATATCCTCTTCTTCAAAAACAGTGCCAGTCGGCAGCACATAATCACACAGTTTTGCCGTATCTGTCATGATAGAATCAATCGCCACCGTCATCGGCACGTTTTCAAACGCTTGTCTTACTTTATTGGTATTCGGCACCTGAGTCAGCGGATTTCCGCACGTCACGATAATCATCTCAATCGCTGGATCAGCAGCCGTCAACACCTCTTCAGCCTGTGTCATCATTGAAAATGAGCGTGATGCTGTTTTAAATTCCGGCAGCGTAAGCTTCGTTTTTGCAAAGCTCTCACCGATCTGAACGTTACCGAAATTCGCGCCGCCGCCTTTAATTCCAACATTTCCGCTTGCCGCAACAAGTGCATCAATCCAGCGAATCGTTTCGCCGCCGTTTTTATATCGCTGCATGCCAAGCCCCATAAAAGTAGACACCGGGCCGTCAGCATACAAACCGGCCAGATACTCCAGCTCCTCCATAGAAGCTTCTGTTTTCACAATAAACTCTTCTAAGGAAACGGTGTTCAAAAGCTCTTTTACATCATCGAAACCCACAGAGTGCTCAGAAATAAACGTCTCATCCGTTCTTCCTGTCTCAATCAGAACCTTCAAAACAGCTGCCGCAAGCCAGCCGTCCATTCCCGGTTTTACAGAGATATAGTGGTCTGCAAGCTTGGCAGTCGGGTTGAAGATCGGATCAATCACTGTAAGCGTGGCACCCTTTTTCTTCACCTGCTGCAAATGATGGTATAAGTGCATATTCGTTCTGGATACATTTCTTCCCCACACCACAACATGATTGCTGTTGTAAATATCAAGGGGGCCGTGCCCGTACGAACGGCCGAAATCCCAGCTTTGCGCCTCGATACCGGAGCCCCAGCATATGCTTCCGACGATTTCAGTCACGCCGCCATATCCATTAAAAAAACGCTGATCTAGCGCTTTTAACAAACCGTTATTCGCATAATCATGGCTGTGCAAAACAGCAGTCGTTTCTGACGTTTCCTTGATCTCCCGAAGCTTATCGGCAATTTCATCAAGCGCCTGCTCCCAGGAAATCCGCACAAACTCGCCGTTTTGTTTTTTCATCGGATAGCGAAGCCGCTCAGGCGAATTTGTTTTTGTCTCAAGCATTCTGCCGCGGCCGCAGATTTTTCCTTCCGTAATCGGATGGTTTGGATCTCCGTCCACTTTTGTTACCTTTCCGTCTTCAACAGTCACCAAAAAACCGCAGCTGTCCCAGCAATTCAGCGGACATGCTGACTGATGCACTTTGCTCATCGCCGTCTTCTCCTTACCTACTATATGAAAAAGCATGAGTGCAGGCCTTTTTACGAAGTAGGCTCCTCATGCTTGACTAGTACTTTTTTTAGTTTTCTTTCAAATTCTTTTCTTGGAATCATTACACTGTGAGAGCATCCCTCACACTTAATTCGAATATCCATTCCCATGCGTATAATTTTCCAGCTGTTCGCTCCGCATGGATGCGGTTTTTTCATTTCTACGATATCATTCAGGCCAAAGTCTTTATCCGCCAAGACCCTTCACCTCTTTTCATAAACTGCTGTATCTATTGTACAAAAAAACTGATCATAAGAGCAATCAAGATATCCGAAAAGAAAGATATCCTCTTATTTCCATTTACTTAAAATAGGATATAACAGCAGACAAACTAACAAATATAAATTCAGCATCCCGTATATCGGGTACAAGAACGCGATTAAATCAGAAAATCCGAAAGAAGTAAAAGGCACCATCAACGCTAACAGAATCAACACAATCATCCATCTCGGCATATGAACAAACGCCATCAGCCGGCTGGACAGCCCCAGCAAACCAGCTACCGTCGTCGTGTAAATCGCCAGGCACAGCACCGCCGTCATACATAAAAAAAGGAAATAAGGCGCCCCCTCCAGAACGGCAAACAACGGTATTTCAAACTGAGAAAGGGAGCCCGCCAGCTCCACTAACGTTTCATTATAAACAAAAGAGATTACGCCAAAAATAAGTCCGCTTGCCACACTTGCGATTTTCGCTTCCCCGAGTCCTTTCATTTCTTTCCCAACGGAGGATAAAATCGCGACAACTGAAAGGATATTTAAAGAGGTAAACGTAATGCTCGCAGGCCAGTTATACTGCCGAGTCAAATCTATCGTCCATGTATGGTGATGGGTGCTCTGAAAGGAGATCAGCGCATACAGCAGCCCCGCTACTAAAACAGGTATTAAAAAACCATTTACTGATAATATTCCTTTCACATCCCAGAAAAACAAGCACACTGTCACGATGCAAATCAGCGCGATTCCCCACCAGAAAGGAAGCTTGTACATTTGCAGGGTCACACCGCCTCCGGCAATCATCACCATAGTCGTCGAAAACAAATAAAAAACGATGAGGACATCATAAATTTTCGCCAGCCATGGTCCCATCAAATGTTCCAGAACCGGCAGAAAATGAGTGGATTGAACCTTAAAACTGATTTTCATCACAATATAAGACGAAAAAATGAACATGATTGTAAACAGCACAATAGCAAGTCCGCTTTCCGCCCCAAAAAACTGCCATATCTCCTGACCGCTCGCATATCCGGCCCCGATCAGGCTCCCTAATATGAGCAGCATCCACTTCATTCCGGCTCTCCACAACATCATCACCTCATAGCACAGAGTTCAGCTTGTTCCTGTTATTGTTACTATATAAATAACAGAAAGCAAAAATGCCATATTTTCATAGACATTGACCACAAGGTGAAATTATCATACGAAATACACATAAAAAAAGACTGCCAATGCAGGCAGTCGAAAACGCGATATTAATTTGTTCGCGTAAATAAGGAATGAACCTCATTCTTCACTTGTTCTAACAATCCTTTGTATGCATCTTCATCCAGATACCCGATGCCGCCGAAAAATAAATGTCCGGCAGCCAACCATTCATACCCTCTATCTCAAAAAATATCCAGTGTCATGCACAAAGCATAAAAGATCCCACTGCTGGATATACTGTAAACAACCTTACATATCTACATACACCATAGCTATTCTGTTACCTACTATAACAAGGAAGTGAAACCTATGAATCGAAAAGGCGGGCTTTTTTCCTCTCAGGAACGAGTAAAGCAATATGTTTCACATACAGATGCAGCTGCAGCAAAACAAATCCAAACCATCCTTTCATCATCCTTACGTAAAGCTGCCGGCAAACCAATTGTCGTGGTTTGTATCGGAACAGACCGTTCAACCGGTGATTCATTAGGCCCGCTCGTAGGAATGAAACTCAAACAGATGCAGCTCACCAGATTTCATGTCTATGGCACCTTATCTGACCCAGTCCATGCTGTGAATATGAAAGATAAAATCAATGACATTCAAAAATTACATAAAAATCCATTTATTATAGCAGTCGATGCATGCTTAGGACGCGTCAAAAGTGTAGGATCGTTTCAAATCGGAGACGGGCCATTAAAGCCCGGAGCCGGAGTGCAAAAAGACCTGCCTGAAGTAGGAGATCTTCATATTAACGGAATTGTGAATGTAAGTGGTTTTATGGAATACTTTGTTTTACAAAATACAAGGCTGCACTTGGTCATGAATATGGCAAATGTTCTTGCTGAAGGATTGAGTTTAACAGATCGAACAGAGTGGAGGCAGGAACGCCTTAGCCCGCTGCAACGGCTCACTGGGCGAATATAAAACAAAAACCATCTTCGCTGGAAAGATGGTTTCTTTATTTACAATTCACGTTCAGACAATAGCTCTAAAATCCGATCAAGATCTTCATTAGAGAAAAATTCAATTTCGATTTTGCCTTTTTTCTTTTGTCTTTTAATATTAACTGTTGTTCCAAAATAATTTTGGAGATAGGATTCCCGTTCTTTTAGAACTGCGTCTTTCACGGGTTCTTTTTTCTTTGTTTCACGTGGAACATTCTGATTTAACTGCTGAATCAGCTGCTCAAGCTGACGAACATTGAGCTGCTCTGCAATGACCTTTTGTACAAGCGGTTCAAGCTTATTTTTGTTTTTCAGGCCAAGAAGCGTGCGTCCATGCCCCATAGAAAGCGTACCTTCGGCAATAAGCTGTTGAATGTTTTCTGGCAATGTCAGCAATCTTAAATGATTCGCAATATGCGGTCTGCTTTTGCCAAGACGTTTGGCAAGCTGTTCTTGTGTGAGATCTAAGTGCTTCAGCAAAGAGTCATAGGCCTGAGCCTCTTCAAGCGGCGATAAATCTTCACGCTGAAGATTTTCCAGTAAAGCAATTTCTCTCATTAATGCCTCTGATAATTCACGAACAATCGCCGGAACCGTGTCTAAACCCGCTAGCTTTGCCGCACGAAAACGCCGTTCACCCGCAACAATATCATAGCCTTTTAAGGATTTTCTGACGATAAGCGGCTGGAGAATGCCATGCTGCAGCACGGATTCTTTTAGTTCAGCTAATGCCTCGTCATCAAAGTGTTTTCTTGGCTGATAAGGATTAGGGCGTAAATCGGCAACTTTAATTTCTTCAACAGTCTCTTCAGACAAATCGACCTGATTAAACAACGCATTAATCCCTTTTCCAAGGCCTTTAGCCATTCGCAGCCACTTCCTTTGCTAAATCTAAATATACTTCCGCACCTCTTGACCGCGGATCGTATAAAATGATGGGTTTTCCGTGACTCGGTGCCTCGCTCAGACGGACATTACGCGGAATAACCGTCTTATATACTTTATCTCTAAAATATTTTTTAACCTCTTCAATCACTTGAATGCCGAGATTGGTCCGGGCATCAAGCATTGTCAGCAATACTCCTTCAATCATTAAATCAGTATTCAAATGCTTTTGCACAAGGCGTACTGTATTTAATAACTGGCTGAGCCCCTCTAAGGCGTAATATTCGCACTGTACAGGAATCACAACGGAATCTGAGGCAGTAAGCGCGTTAATCGTCAGCAGCCCCAATGACGGCGGACAATCAATGATAATATAATCATAATTCTGCTTTACTGCTTCAAGCGCCCTCTTCAGCCTCACTTCTCTTGAAATCGTCGGAACCAGCTCGATTTCAGCTCCAGCAAGCTGAATCGTCGCAGGAATCACGTCCAAGTTTTCTACTGTCGTTGCTTTAATAATATCTATTACATCTGCATCATCTACTAAAATATCGTACACACACTGCTCTACATCGGCTTTTTCAATCCCTAATCCGCTTGTCGCATTTCCCTGCGGATCAATATCTACCAGCAGAACCCTTTTCCCTATGTAAGCCAAACATGCCCCAAGGTTGACAGACGTCGTTGTTTTGCCGACTCCGCCTTTTTGGTTCGTAATTGCTATGATTTTTCCCACGATGTCACCTACTTTCACATGAACATGTACTATCTTGCTTCTATTCTATCAAAAAAAGATTAAAGCGTTTCATTTTTTTCATCATTTTGTTCCAATTCAGAAAGGAAATAATTGAAAATTCAAGCACGCTATATGCTTTCTCTTATAAATTCTACAATTTCTATGTTTTTTTGACTTAAAAAAGGAATTTCTTAAAGAAAAAAAGAAGAAGTTACAGTGCAGAACGTACAGGACGGTGAGAATATGGTTTATAAAACAAAAAGAGATATACCCGTTACGCTGATGATTGTGTTTCTCATATTACTGATACAAGCGGATGCCATTGTTCCTTTTGTACTGGGAAATGTAAGGGTTTTAGGCTGGATCATTTTTGCTCTGCTGACTCTTTTAAATGTGCTCATCATTTGGAGCTTTATTGACCTGAAATATGTATTGAAGGAGCACCACCTGATCATTAAAGCCGGACTGATCAAACATCAAATTCCTTACGGAAAAATCGAAAAAGTGGTTCAAAAAAAGAAGCTGTGGTCAGGTTTTCGTCTGATCGGCTCTCGTCATGCCATCACGATATATTATCAGGGGGGATGGGGACATGCAGTGATTTCACCGCAAAATACTGAAGAATTTATCCACAAGCTCGAAGAAAAGAATTCTAATATAATAATATTCAGCAAAAGTAATTAATTTCCTTTTACCACAAGCACAAAAAGCTCTCCTGCTTATCAGGAGAGCTTTTATTTTGGTATGCGGATCGTTAATTGAATATATTCTTCAAATTCTTCTTCTTCCGTATTCAATTTTACACCGCTGTCTTCAACCATTGATAGTGACTGGCGAATCGTGTTCATTGCAATTCTTGTATCTCTGCTGAACGCTTTGCGTCTCGGCTTTGGTTTTCTCTGACCTTGCTCCAGCATTTTCACCACGCGGTCTTCCGTCTGCTTTACATTTAAGCTTTTCTCAATAATCTCTGTGAGCAGTGTGACTTGGAGCTCAGGCTGTTTCAGCGGAATCAGCGCTCTGGCATGACGCTCAGTGATTTTCTTCTCCATAATCGCGTCTTGAACCGGCTGAGGCAGCTTTAATAACCGCAGCTTATTCGCAATTGTGGATTGGCCTTTTCCTAAACGCTGTGCGAGTGCTTCCTGTGTTAAGTCATGCAGCTCAAGAAGCCGAGCATAGGCATGCGCTTCCTCAATAGAAGACAGTTCTTCCCGCTGCAAGTTTTCAATTAACGCCACAGAAGCGGTTTCCGTGTCGGAAAAATCCTTAATAATAGCCGGAATCTTTTCCCACTCGAGCGATTGCACCGCTCTCCAGCGTCTTTCACCTGCAATGAGTTCGTATTGGCCTTCTTCTTCTGTATGCCTGACAACAATCGGCTGAATAATGCCGTGAGTATGAATGGTCATTGCTAACTCTTTGATTTTTTCATCTGAGAAAATGGTGCGTGGCTGAAAACGGTTGGGAACGATAGCATTTACCGGTATTTCCAGAATCTCTTCTTTGTTTGTTTCATGTTCAGCAATCTCCGGTTCCTGTTCCTTCTCACCAAGCCCGAAGAAACGAGAGAATGAATGCTTCATGTACCTACACCACCTTTAAAAACTGCCATTTTTATAATTCTATTTTCTCATGGTTTTTCCTGCTGTACATCCATCAATTTTGATGAAAATATGATGGTATTGTCATATCAGGCTGTCTAAATTACCCTTCAATTGGCGATTTATTAGGAGTTCCCGGTTTTCTTGGATACTTCTTAGGTGTATTTTTTTTCTTGCGTATCACCATAATATTACGATCGCTTTCTTCAATAGGCAGCTTAAAGGAATGGATATTCTCAAGTTCTCCCCCAAGCGTCGTGATCGCTTTTTTGCCTGCATTCAGTTCTTCTTCAGCTGATGCGGCTTTTAAAGCAACAAATAAACCGTTTTTCTTTACCAGAGGCAGGCAAAGTTCACTTAAAACAGATAGTCTTGCAACTGCTCGCGCCGTCACAATATCATAGCTTTCCCGTACGTCTTTCCGCTGTCCGAATGTTTCAGCTCTGTCATGGCAGAATGTCGTATTCTCCAATTGCAAAGCTTCAGACAACTTTTCTAAAAACGTAATCCGTTTGTTTAGTGAATCCACGATTGTGACATGGAGGTGCGGAAAGCATATTTTAATCGGAAGACTCGGAAAACCCGCTCCCGCTCCGACATCACAAATCGTGTTCACTTGATTGAAGTCGACATAAAAAGCGGCTGTAATGGAATCATAAAAATGCTTAAGATACACTTCTTTTTTCTCTGTAATTGAAGTCAGATTGATTTTTTCATTCCATTCAACCAGCATGTCGTAATACAGCTCAAATTGTTCCAGCTGACGGGGAGAAAGGGAGATCCCTTTTTCCGCCAAACTAGAAGTGAATTCTTCAATATTCATGCCGTCATCCTTTCTATTCGGCTATCTTCGCAATGCGTCCCTGCTCTAAATACACCAATAGAATTGAAATGTCCGCCGGGTTTACACCGGAAATGCGGGAAGCTTGGGCAACAGACAAAGGACGCACATTTTTCAGCTTTTGACGCGCCTCAGTCGCGATCCCTTTAATTGCGTCATAATCAATTCGATCCGGAATTTTTTTGTTTTCCATCTTCTTCAGTTTTTCCACTTGTTGAAGAGATTTTTCAATATATCCTTCATATTTCACTTGGATTTCTACTTGTTCTGCCACGTCTTGCGGAACCGGCACTTCTGGCGGCGCCAGTTTAGTGACTGTTTCATAGTTCATTTCAGGACGTTTCATCAAGTCTGTGCCGCGAACGCCATCTTTCAATTCGCTTCCGCCAAGAGAACGGATATACTCTTGATTTTCCGGAGACGGCTTGATAATCACAGAATGCAGACGTTTTTTCTCCGCTTCAATCGCCGCTTTTTTCTTCTCAAAAGCTGCATAGCGCTCATCAGAAATCAATCCAATGCTGTGTCCGATTTCTGTCAGACGCAAATCAGCATTGTCATGACGAAGAAGCAGTCTGTATTCAGCACGAGATGTCAATAGACGGTATGGTTCATTGGTTCCTTTTGTCACAAGGTCATCAATCAGAACACCAATATAAGCGTCAGAACGGCTCAGAATCACTTCTTCTTTTCCAAGCGCTTTTCGACCTGCATTGATTCCTGCCATAATTCCTTGTCCCGCGGCTTCTTCATAACCGGATGTTCCGTTAATTTGACCTGCAGTAAACAGGTTTGTGATTTTTTTCGTTTCAAGTGTCGGCCATAGCTGTGTCGGTACAATCGCATCGTACTCGATCGCATAGCCGGCTCTCATCATTTGCACGTTTTCAAGACCCGGAATCGTTGCAAGCATTCTTTGCTGTACATCTTCTGGAAGACTTGTAGATAAACCTTGGACATAGACTTCCTGCGTATTTCTGCCTTCCGGCTCAAGGAAGATTTGGTGACGCGGTTTATCATTAAAACGGACAACTTTATCTTCAATGGACGGGCAGTATCTTGGGCCCGTACCTTTGATCATACCGGAATACATTGGTGAACGGTGCAGGTTGCTGTCAATAATCTCATGTGTCTCAGGGCTTGTATATGTCAGCCAGCAAGGAAGCTGATCTGTAATATATTCCACTGTTTCATATGAGAAAGCGCGAGGCACATCGTCACCAGGCTGGATTTCCGTTTTGCTGTAATCAATCGTGTCGCTTTTGACGCGAGGCGGCGTACCTGTTTTAAAACGAACAAGGTCAAAGCCCAGTTCTTCCAAATGCTCAGAAAGCTTAATAGAAGGCTGCTGGTTGTTCGGACCGCTTGAGTAAGACAGATCACCAAGAATGATTCGTCCTCTTAAATATGTCCCAGTCGTCATGACCACGGCTTTCGCACGATAATGCGCGCCGGTTTGTGTAATCACACCGCGGCATTCGCCGTCTTCAACGATCAGCCGCTCCACAATTCCTTGCAGCAATGTTAAGTTTGGTTCTTTTTCAAGCGTATTTTTCATTTCGTGCTGATATTGGAATTTGTCTGCTTGGGCACGTAATGCACGGACCGCAGGACCTTTTCCAGTATTCAGCATTCTCATTTGAATATGCGTTTTATCGATGTTTCTGCCCATTTCTCCGCCGAGCGCGTCAATTTCGCGGACGACAATCCCTTTTGCGGGGCCGCCGACAGACGGATTACATGGCATAAATGCAACCATATCTAAGTTGATGGTCAAGACAAGCGTTTTGGCGCCTTGGCGTGCAGATGCGAGGGCAGCCTCAACACCGGCATGCCCGGCGCCAATCACAATCACATCGTATTGGCCTGCTTCATACCCCATGATTCTAGTTCCTCCTTTTATTATTTTCCTAAACAGAATTGCGAAAAGAGCTGATCAATTAAGCTTTCGTGGACAGAATCTCCGATAATTTCGCCCAAAAGCTCCCAGCATCTTGTAAGGTCGATTTGCACCATGTCGATCGGGACATCCTGTTCGATGCCGCTAAGCGCATCTTCAATGGCACGTTTGGCTTGCTGTAAAATAGAGATATGACGTGTGTTGCTGACATAAGTCAGATCCCCGCTTTCAATGGCACCCGTATAGAACAGCGATTGAATCGCTTCTTCCAAATCATTGATACCTTCCTCTTTTAATAGAGATGTCGTAACAACAGGACGTCCATTGGCAAGCTCACGGACACGCTCACTGTCAATCTTCGCCTCAAGGTCAGTCTTATTCATAATCACGATAACGTCCATGCCCTCAACGGCTTCAAAAAGCTTCACGTCTTCTTCAGAAAGCTCTTCACTATAATTAAGCACAAGTAAAATCAGGTCCGCTTCCTTTAGGACCTGGCGAGAACGTTCAACACCGATTCGTTCTACAATATCCTCTGTTTCACGAATACCTGCTGTATCAACCAGACGAAGCGGAACGCCCCTTACATTAACGTATTCCTCAATTACATCCCGTGTCGTTCCGGGAATATCGGTCACAATGGCTTTCGCCTCATGAACAAGGCTGTTCAGAAGAGATGATTTTCCCACATTCGGCCGGCCGATAATGACAGTAGAAAGACCTTCACGCAAGATTTTCCCTTGCTCAGAAGTCCTCAGCAGTGCCTCAATTTCTTTTTTCACGGCGGTTGCCTTTTCAACCAAAAGCTGATGCGTCATTTCCTCTACATCATCGTACTCCGGATAATCTATATTTACCTCAACATGAGCGAGCGTTTCTAAAATCTCACTGCGCAAACGGCGCACCAAAGCAGAAAGACGCCCTTCCATTTGATTCATAGCGACGTTCATTGCCCGGTCCGTTTTCGCTCTGATTAAGTCCATAACCGCTTCCGCCTGTGAAAGATCGATTCGGCCGTTTAAAAATGCGCGTTTCGTAAATTCACCCGGCTCTGCAAGTCTCGCTCCCTCTCTCAATGCGAGCTGCAGCACTTGGTTCACAGTCACAATTCCCCCGTGACAGTTAATTTCGATGACATCTTCACGTGTAAAAGTTCTCGGTGCTTTTAACACTGATACCATTACTTCCTCAACGACACGATCCGAAGGTCTGTCTACGATATGACCATAATGAATCGTATGTGATTCGACCGAGCTGAGTGTTTTTCCCTTCGGTCCTTTATAAATTTTATCTGCGATTTGAATTGCTTCTGGTCCGCTCAACCGTACAATCGCAATCGCGCCTTCACCCATCGGTGTGGAAATTGCTGCAATTGTATCCATGCTGTTCACCTCTCTTTACTTATACTTTCATCTATATAAAAAAATTTTTATTATGCCAAAACTAAAAGATAACATAGTTTGGTTCGAAGTGGAAGATGTGTTATCCACAGAATTAGGAATTCGCCTCCTATTACTTTAACTTATCCACATGTGAATAACAATTAATTTTATTTCCTGAACTTCCTTTTTATCAACAGGATACACCTAAAAAGAAAAAACTTAAACGGCAAAAGCTTGATATTACTAGGAAAAATAGACTTTTCTCATACAAAAAAACCGAAATCCGATTTTTACCGGACTTCGGTTTTATGCTATCTTTTATGGGAAATAACGAGATGGCGATTTTCGCCTTCACCCATTGAATACGTTTTGATCTGGTGATTTGCATATCCAGAAAGAGTATCATGAATGATTTTTCTTTCACTGGACGGCATAGGTTCCAGATGTACTGCTTTTTTCGTTTTCAAAACCTGGTCTGCAAGCCTGATGGCCAGCTGGCTCAGTGTATCTTTTCTTTTTAAACGATAGTTTTCTGCATCTACCGTCACATTTTTATATTGGCCTGGATAACGGTTAAGGACAAGCTGCGTCAAAGTTTCAAGAGCATTTAAGGTTTGTCCTCTTTTCCCAATCAACAATGCCGCTTTTTCACCTGTTATATGGAAACGTACTGTCTTTTTGCTTTCTTGAACAGTCACATCAGACTTCCCTGCGATGGCTTCGGCAATCGTCTGAAGATAAGACTTCGCTTGCTGAATCGGATCAATCCTTTCAACCAGCTTTACGACCGCCGGCTTTTTACCGAAAATACCGAGAAACCCTTTGTTTCCCTCTTCAATAACGGTAATTTCAACCTTATCCTTCGTTAATTCCAGCTCTCGCAACCCGGACTGTACTGCTTCATCGACATTTCGCCCTGCAGCAGTCACATTCCTCACTTTTTCTTTCCTCCGGCTTTTTGCGGTTCAGGATCTTTTTTAATATCAGGCCCTTTAATGAGGAAAGTTTGCGCAATCATAAACAAGTTACCGACTACCCAATAAAGAGAAAGTGCCGCCGGGAAGTTGATCGCAAATACGATAATCATAATCGGCATAATCCAAAGCATCATCGCCATTTGCGGATTTTGCTGCGCATTGCCCGCCATCATCAGCTTTTGCTGAACAAATGTAGCGACACCGGCAACAATCGGAAGAATATAGAAAGGATCTTTTTCTCCTAAGTCAAACCACAAGAAACTATGCTCTGAAATCGCCTGCGTTCTCATGATCGCATGATAGAATCCAATTAAAATCGGCATCTGGATTAAAATCGGGAAACATCCCGCCAACGGATTGACACCATGCTTTTGGAATAAAGCCATTGTTTCCTGCTGAAGCTTTTGCTGTGTTTTTTGATCCTTTGAGCTGTACTTTTCTTTAAGCTTTTGCATTTCCGGCTGTAAAGCCTGCATCGCTTTTGAACTTCTCAGCTGCTTAATCATCAGCGGTAAAATTAATAAACGAATTAAGATGGTAACAAGAATAATTGAAAGTCCATAGTTATCTCCCGTCAATTTCGCCACATACGTAATGAGCTCAGACAATGGATATACTACGTACTTGTCCCAAAAATGCGGACTATCTGCAGTGATCGGCTCTTTCACACTTGAGCATCCAGCCAAAAGCATGAATACGCCAACCATACTTAATAGCAACCCTATTCTCCTTTTCAACAACATTTCCTCCTATAATTAATCTCTACACTCTTTTATTGCAAAGCATACTTGTATGTATTTTAGCATCTTTCAGTTTTAAATGGTGTCTTTTTCTGATCAACCAGAAAGGAAGCGCTTTTAAAAGTTGTAAGAAAGCAGTGGCAATGCCTACTTTGACGAGGATTTCTTATATAAAGAAGACTTCCTGAATAGATGCTGCAGACTTTTTTTCGTTTCCTCATATGTCAGCTGGCTCGCCGGTTTTCTGGCAATAATGATGTAATCCTTTTCCTTTAGTCTCTCTTTCTCTTCAAGAAAGGCCTGCCGAATCAAACGTTTGATCCGATTTCGCATCACAGCGTTGCCAATTTTTTTGCTGACGGAAAGCCCGACACGCAGCTCATCGTTTTCAGGCTGATCTAGCGTATATAAGACAAACTGGCGGTTCGCTACGGATGTCCCCTGCTTAAACACTTTTTGAAAGTCTTCATTTTTCTTTAAACGATTTCGCTTCTTCAATTGACTCACTCCGATACTGGCTGGCAGAAACTTTTAAAAATTTATGATGACAATGAGATGCATCAGAACCAGGAAGCATGCCCCGGTTCCTTACGCATCACATCTATCTTTTCCCATAACGTGAAAAAAGACCACTGACATTATTCAGTGGCCTAAGCTGATAATACTTTTCTGCCTTTGCGGCGACGGCGTGCTAAAACTAGACGACCGTTTTTTGAACTCATACGGCTTCTGAAGCCATGAACTTTACTGCGTTTACGGTTATTCGGTTGGAATGTTCTTTTCATTTATGACACCTCCCTCGAGGAATAGCTGTTAAAGACAGTCTTACTTATTATATTTGCGTTACCTATTCATTGTCAACTTCACTAGTGCTTTTATTTCTTGCAACCATAATAGAATACCATACCTTTTCAACTTTCGAAACCTTATTTTTCAGATTCCTTAATTTAACGAAAAAAAGTCAAATCCAAACAATTTCCCCCTAAAATCACGAATGTGGATATCTTTTTCGCCTATTTTTAATATCCACAGAGGTTATCGACAACATTTTCACATTACCAACCCCTGTGGACAAGATTTTTTCAACAGGTTGTCCGCTTTGTGGATAAGATTGTGACAACCATTGCAAGCTCTCATTTATTCTGGTATTATATTTGTGTTTTAACTCTTGATTACTGATCTCACCTTTCCTCTTTATCCACAAAGTGTGGATAAGTTGTGGATTGTTTTCACACAGCTTGTGTAGAAGGTTGTCCACAAGTTGTGAAATTTGTCGAAAAGCTATTTATCTACTATATTATATGTTTTCAACATTTAATGTGTACGAATGGCAAGCGCCATTTGCTCTTTTTTTGTGTTCTATAACAGAGAAAGACACCATTTTCTATGAAAAGGAGGGACGTGCCGGAAGATGGAAAATATATTAGACCTGTGGAATCAAGCCCTTGCTCAAATCGAAAAAAAGTTGAGCAAACCGAGTTTTGAGACTTGGATGAAATCAACTAAAGCCCACTCACTGCAGGGAGATACATTGACGATCACTGCTCCTAATGAATTTGCCAGAGACTGGCTGGAGTCCAGATACTTGCATCTTATTGCAGATACTATATATGAGTTAACCGGGGAAGAATTGAGCATTAAGTTTGTCATTCCTCAAAATCAAGATGTTGAAGACTTCATGCCGAAACCGCAAGTCAAAAAAGCGGTTAAAGAAGAAACATCTGATTTTCCCCAAAATATGCTCAATCCAAAATATACTTTTGATACTTTTGTCATCGGATCTGGAAACCGATTTGCACACGCAGCTTCTCTTGCGGTAGCGGAAGCACCCGCGAAAGCATACAACCCTTTATTTATCTATGGGGGCGTCGGCTTAGGGAAAACACACTTAATGCATGCAATCGGCCATTATGTAATAGATCATAATCCTTCTGCCAAAGTGGTTTATCTGTCTTCTGAGAAATTTACAAACGAATTCATCAACTCTATCCGAGATAATAAAGCCGTCGATTTCCGCAATCGCTATCGAAATGTTGATGTGCTTTTGATAGATGATATTCAATTTTTAGCGGGGAAAGAACAGACCCAGGAAGAATTTTTCCATACATTTAACACATTGCACGAAGAAAGCAAACAAATCGTCATTTCAAGTGACAGACCGCCAAAAGAAATTCCGACACTTGAAGACAGATTGCGTTCACGTTTTGAATGGGGCCTGATTACGGATATCACGCCGCCTGATTTGGAGACGAGAATTGCAATTTTAAGAAAAAAAGCCAAAGCGGAAGGGCTCGATATTCCGAACGAGGTTATGCTTTACATCGCAAATCAAATCGACAGCAATATTCGGGAACTTGAAGGAGCATTAATCAGAGTTGTTGCTTACTCATCTTTAATTAATAAAGATATTAATGCTGATCTGGCCGCTGAGGCGTTGAAAGATATTATTCCTTCATCAAAACCGAAAGTCATTACGATAAAAGAAATTCAGAGGGTAGTAGGCCAGCAATTTAATATTAAACTCGAGGATTTCAAAGCAAAAAAACGGACGAAATCAGTGGCTTTCCCGCGTCAAATCGCCATGTACTTATCAAGGGAAATGACTGATTCCTCTCTTCCTAAAATCGGTGAAGAGTTTGGAGGCCGTGACCATACGACCGTTATTCATGCGCACGAAAAAATTTCAAAACTGCTGGCAGACGATGAACAGCTTCAGCAGCATGTAAAAGAAATTAAAGAACAGCTTAAATAGCAGGTCCGGGGATTATTCGGGGAAAGTGTGAATAACTTTTCAGAAGTCATGCACAGTCTGTCCACATGTGGATAGGCTGTGTTTCCTGTCTTTTTCACAACTTATCCACAAATCCACAAGCCCTACTATTACTTCTACTATTTTTTAAAAATATATATATTAAAACATTATCCGTTAGGAGGATAAAAATGAAATTCACGATTCAAAAAGATCGTCTTGTTGAAAGTGTCCAAGATGTATTAAAAGCAGTTTCATCCAGAACTACGATTCCCATTTTGACTGGTATTAAAATTGTTGCATCAGATGATGGCGTATCCTTTACAGGAAGCGATTCAGATATTTCTATTGAATCCTTCATTCCTAAAGAAGAAGGAGATAAGGAAATCGTCACAATAGAACAGCCCGGAAGCATTGTTTTACAAGCCCGCTTCTTTAGTGAAATTGTAAAAAAACTGCCGATGGCAACTGTAGAAATCGAAGTGCAAAATCAGTATTTGACGATTATCCGTTCTGGGAAAGCTGAATTTAATCTAAACGGGCTTGATGCTGATGAGTATCCGCACTTGCCGCAGATCGAAGAGCATCATGCGATTCAAATTCCAACTGATTTGTTAAAAAATCTAATCAGACAAACAGTATTCGCGGTGTCCACCTCAGAAACACGCCCCATCTTGACAGGTGTAAACTGGAAAGTGGAGCAAAGTGAATTATTATGCACCGCGACGGATAGTCACCGTCTCGCATTAAGAAAAGCGAAACTTGATATTCCAGAAGACAGCTCTTATAACGTCGTGATTCCGGGAAAAAGCTTAACTGAACTCAGCAAGATTTTGGATGATAACCAAGAACTTGTAGATATCGTCATCACAGAAACCCAAGTTCTGTTTAAAGCGAAAAACGTCTTGTTCTTCTCACGGCTTCTGGACGGAAATTATCCAGATACAACCAGCCTGATTCCGCAAGACAGCAAAACCGAAATCATCGTGAAAACAAAAGATTTCCTTCAGGCGATTGATCGTGCATCTCTTTTAGCCAGAGAGGGACGCAACAACGTGGTGAAGCTTTCTGCAAAACCTGCTGAATCCATTGAGATTTCGTCTAACTCACCAGAAATCGGTAAAGTTGTGGAAGCAATTCTTGCAGATCAAATTGAAGGTGAGGAATTAAATATCTCATTTAGTCCAAAATATATGCTGGATGCACTAAAGGTGCTTGAAGGAGCAGAAATACGTGTAAGCTTTACAGGGGCAATGAGACCTTTCTTAATTCGCACGCCGAATGATGAAACGATTGTACAGCTTATCCTTCCTGTCAGAACCTATTAATCCGATACACTGCTGCCGACCCGCTCGGCAGCTTTTCTATTCGGTATCTGCTCCGACAAGTTTTCCCTTTCCCTAATTCGTTTTTTTTTAGTACAATTAGATATTAGTGATATTTGAAAGAGGTCGATATAATGGCAAATCCGATTTCAATTGATACAGAAATGATTACACTCGGACAATTCTTGAAATTAGCCGATGTGATTCAGTCAGGCGGTATGGCAAAGTGGTTTTTAAGCGAGCATGAAGTGCTTGTGAACAGCGAGCTGGACAACCGCCGCGGCAGAAAGCTGTATGTTGGAGATGTGGTAGAGATTGAAGGATTTGGTTCATTTCAAGTCGTCAATTAAAGCGGGTGATACTGATTGTATATCCAGAACTTAGAACTGACATCTTACCGCAACTACGACCATGCCGAACTGCAATTTGAAAATAAAGTAAATGTGATCATCGGAGAAAACGCCCAGGGGAAAACAAACCTCATGGAGGCGATCTATGTCTTGTCCATGGCGAAATCGCACCGGACATCAAATGACAAAGAACTTATACGGTGGGACAAAGACTATGCTAAAATAGAGGGAAGAGTGATGAAGCAAAACGGGGCGATCCCGATGCAGCTCGTCATCTCCAAAAAGGGTAAAAAGGGCAAGGTCAATCATATTGAACAGCAAAAGCTCAGCCAGTATGTCGGGGCCCTCAACACCATCATGTTCGCGCCGGAAGACTTAAATCTTGTAAAGGGAAGCCCTCAAGTGAGAAGGCGGTTTCTTGACATGGAAATCGGACAGGTTTCTCCTGTTTACCTGTATGACCTTTCTCTTTACCAGAAAATCCTTTCTCAGCGAAATCATTTTTTGAAGCAGCTGCAAACAAGAAAACAAACTGACAGAACGATGCTCGATGTTTTGACCGATCAGCTTGTGGAAGTTGCGGCAAAAGTCGTCGTAAAACGCCTGCAGTTTACAGCACAGCTCGAAAAATGGGCGCAGCCAATTCATGCGGGCATCTCAAGAGGGTTAGAAGAGCTGACCCTAAAGTACCATACGGCTCTTGAGGTATCAGATCCTGAAGACTTGTCGAAAATAGGAGATAGCTATCAAGAAGCGTTTTCTAAATTAAGAGAAAAAGAAATCGAGCGCGGTGTTACGCTGTCAGGGCCTCATCGTGACGATGTTCTTTTCTATGTGAACGGACGCGATGTGCAGACGTATGGTTCTCAAGGACAGCAGCGAACGACGGCATTGTCCCTTAAGCTGGCGGAAATTGACCTGATCCATGAAGAAATCGGAGAATATCCCATTTTACTATTGGATGATGTACTGAGTGAGCTGGATGATTATCGCCAGTCACACTTGCTTCATACGATCCAAGGCCGTGTACAAACGTTTGTCACAACGACAAGCGTTGATGGCATTGATCACGAAACCTTACGTCAAGCAGGAATGTTCCGTGTGCAAAACGGTGCGTTAGTGAAGTGAAGAAATGAGGTGGGCAATTGTATATTCATTTAGGTGATGACTTTGTGGTTTCAACACGAGATATTGTCGGCATTTTTGACTTTAAAGCCAACATGTCGCCTATTGTTGAAGAATTTCTGAAAAAACAGAAACACAAGGTGGTGCCTTCCGTAAACGGCACGCCCAAATCTATCGTAGTCACGGTTCAGAATATATATTACTCTCCCTTATCTTCCAGCACATTAAAAAAACGTGCGCAATTTATGTTTGAAATAGATTCTTAGAAATTTTTTATCAGAATATATCGTTAAGAAAAGTGTAGGTGAATGACGTGGCTATGGAACAGCAGCAAAACAGTTATGATGAAAATCAGATACAGGTTCTAGAGGGATTGGAAGCTGTTCGTAAAAGACCGGGGATGTATATCGGTTCAACAAACAGCAAAGGCCTTCACCACCTGGTATGGGAAATTGTCGACAATAGTATTGACGAAGCCCTCGCCGGTTATTGTACGGATATCAACATTCAAATTGAAAAAGACAACAGCATCACGGTGACAGATAATGGCCGCGGTATTCCAGTCGGTATTCAAGAAAAAATGGGCCGTCCTGCGGTAGAAGTCATTATGACAGTGCTTCACGCCGGAGGAAAATTTGACGGAAGCGGTTATAAAGTGTCCGGAGGATTACACGGTGTAGGTGCGTCAGTTGTAAACGCGCTTTCAACGGAGCTTGATGTGACGGTACACCGTGACGGTAAAATCCACCGCCAAACCTATAAACGCGGAGTTCCGGTTGCAGACCTTGAAATCATTGGCGAAACGGATCATACAGGAACGACTACACATTTTATCCCGGATCCTGAGATTTTCACAGAAACAACTGTGTATGATTATGATCTGCTTGCTAACCGCGTGCGCGAATTAGCCTTTTTGACAAAAGGCGTCAACATCACGATCGAAGATAAACGTGAAGGACAAGAGCGCAAAAATGAGTACCATTACGAAGGCGGAATTAAAAGTTATGTAGAGTATTTAAACCGTTCTAAAGAAGTAGTCCATGAAGAGCCGATTTACATTGAAGGCGAAAAGGACGGCATTACGGTTGAAGTGGCTTTGCAATACAATGACAGCTACACAAGCAACATTTACTCGTTTACAAACAACATTAACACGTATGAAGGCGGTACCCACGAAGCTGGTTTCAAAACGGGTCTGACTCGTGTTATCAACGATTACGCCAGAAAAAAAGGGCTTATTAAGGAAAATGATCCAAACTTAAGCGGAGATGACGTAAGAGAAGGGCTGACCGCGATTATTTCAATCAAACACCCTGATCCGCAGTTTGAGGGCCAAACGAAAACAAAACTAGGCAACTCAGAAGCGCGGACAATTACCGATACGTTATTTTCTGCGGCAATGGAAACATTTATGCTGGAAAATCCAGATGCGGCCAAAAAAATTGTCGATAAAGGTTTAATGGCAGCAAGAGCACGAATGGCTGCAAAAAAAGCGCGTGAATTAACACGCCGCAAGAGTGCTTTGGAAATTTCAAACCTTCCAGGTAAGTTAGCGGACTGCTCTTCAAAAGACCCGAGCATCTCCGAGTTATATATCGTAGAGGGTGACTCTGCTGGAGGATCTGCTAAACAAGGCCGCGACAGACATTTCCAAGCCATTTTGCCGCTTAGAGGTAAAATCCTGAACGTTGAAAAAGCCAGACTGGATAAAATCCTATCTAACAACGAAGTGCGCTCTATGATCACAGCACTCGGCACGGGTATCGGGGAAGATTTCAACCTGGAGAAAGCCCGTTACCACAAAGTTGTCATTATGACAGATGCCGACGTTGACGGCGCGCACATCAGAACACTGCTGTTAACGTTCTTTTACAGATATATGCGCCAAATTATTGAAAATGGCTATGTGTACATTGCGCAGCCGCCGCTCTACAAGGTTCAACAGGGAAAACGTGTTGAATATGCATACAATGACAAGGAGCTTGAAGAACTGTTAAAAACTCTTCCTCAAACGCCTAAGCCTGGATTGCAGCGCTATAAAGGTCTTGGTGAAATGAATGCTACCCAGCTATGGGAGACAACCATGGATCCAAGCTCTAGAACGCTCCTTCAGGTAACTCTTGAAGATGCAATGGATGCGGATGAGACATTTGAAATGCTGATGGGCGACAAAGTAGAACCGCGCCGAAACTTCATAGAAGCAAATGCGAGATACGTTAAAAATCTTGACATCTAATATAAAAAGCCTTATTTCCAATAAGAAATAAGGCTTTTTTCTGAACAAGACCAGACTCAGTAAAGCTTGTAATACCTATATATTCTAGCAATTTAATGTGTATAATCATAAGTTTATTGATATAATGGAGAATAGTGAAATCGTATTGAAGATCATAATGGACAATCTACTCCCACATATTTCATGTGATACTTCAGGGAGGTTTTTTAATGAGTGAACAAAACACACCACAAGTTCGTGAAATAAATATCAGTCAGGAAATGCGTACGTCCTTCTTGGATTACGCAATGAGCGTTATTGTGTCCCGTGCTCTTCCAGATGTTCGTGACGGTTTAAAACCGGTTCACAGACGGATTTTATACGCAATGAATGATTTGGGCATGACGAGTGACAAGCCTTATAAAAAATCTGCGCGTATCGTCGGAGAAGTTATCGGGAAATACCACCCGCACGGTGATTCAGCGGTATATGAATCCATGGTCAGAATGGCGCAGGATTTCAACTATCGTTATATGCTCGTTGACGGTCACGGAAACTTCGGTTCTGTTGACGGAGACTCAGCGGCTGCCATGCGTTATACAGAAGCAAGAATGTCTAAAATCTCGATGGAAATTCTTCGAGATATCACAAAAGACACAATCGATTATCAGGACAACTATGACGGGTCAGAAAGAGAACCGGTTGTTATGCCTTCAAGGTTCCCGAATCTGCTCGTGAACGGTGCTGCCGGGATTGCGGTAGGTATGGCAACAAATATTCCTCCGCACCAGCTTGGGGAAATCATTGACGGCGTACTTGTGGTCAGTGAGAACCCGGACATTACAATCCAGGAGCTGATGGAAGTCATTCCGGGTCCTGATTTCCCGACTGCGGGTCAAATCTTGGGACGCAGCGGTATCCGGAAAGCATACGAATCTGGCCGAGGCTCTATCACGATCCGGGCAAAAGCTGAGATTGAACAAACATCTTCTGGTAAAGAAAGAATTATCGTTACAGAGTTACCTTACCAAGTAAATAAGGCGAAATTAATCGAGAAAATTGCTGATCTCGTTAGGGACAAGAAGATAGAGGGCATCACAGATCTGCGTGATGAGTCAGATCGTACAGGTATGAGAATTGTCATTGAAATCAGACGCGATGCCAATGGTAATGTTATTCTAAACAATCTGTACAAACAAACTGCTCTACAAACATCTTTTGGTATCAACCTGCTTGCACTTGTTGACGGTCAGCCAAAAGTTTTAAATCTAAAGCAATGTCTGGAGTATTACCTTGACCATCAAAAAGTCGTGATCAGACGCCGTACTGCTTATGAATTGCGTAAAGCGGAAGCGAGAGCTCACATTTTGGAAGGTTTGAGAGTAGCTCTGGATCATCTCGATGCAGTTATTTCCCTTATCCGTAATTCCCAAACGGCTGAAATCGCGAGAACAGGTTTAATTGAACAATTCTCACTGACAGAGAAGCAAGCACAAGCGATCCTCGACATGAGGCTGCAGCGTTTAACAGGACTGGAACGTGAAAAGATCGAAGAAGAATACCAATCTCTAGTTAAACTAATTGCAGAGCTAAAAGACATCTTGGCAAACGAATATAAAGTACTTGAGATCATCCGTGAAGAACTCACGGAAATCAAAGAGCGATTTAACGATGAAAGACGTACCGAGATCGTCACTTCTGGATTAGAGACAATTGAAGATGAAGATCTCATTGAGAGAGAAAATATCGTAGTGACTCTGACACACAACGGATATATTAAACGTCTCCCTGCATCAACTTACCGAAGTCAAAAACGGGGCGGAAAAGGCGTACAGGGAATGGGAACAAACGAAGATGATTTCGTTGAACATTTGATCTCTACTTCAACTCATGACACGATTCTCTTCTTCTCGAACAAGGGGAAAGTGTATCGTGCAAAAGGGTATGAAATCCCTGAGTATGGCAGAACAGCAAAAGGAATCCCGATTATTAACCTGCTGGAGGTAGAAAAGGGTGAATGGATTAATGCGATTATTCCAGTCACTGAATTCAATGCGGATCTTTACCTTTTCTTCACAACAAAGCACGGGGTTTCAAAACGAACTTCGCTGTCTCAGTTCGCTAATATTCGCAACAATGGCCTGATCGCTCTGAGTCTTCGTGAGGATGATGAATTGATGGGTGTACGTCTGACTGACGGTACAAAACAAATTATCATCGGAACGAAAAATGGATTGCTGATCCGTTTCCCTGAAACAGATGTCCGGGAAATGGGAAGAACTGCGGCAGGCGTAAAAGGCATCACCCTGACCGATGACGATGTTGTTGTCGGCATGGAGATATTAGAGGAAGAATCACATGTCCTTATCGTAACTGAAAAAGGTTACGGAAAACGAACTCCTGCTGAAGAGTATAGAACCCAAAGCCGGGGCGGAAAAGGACTCAAAACAGCGAAAATCACTGAGAACAACGGCCAATTAGTAGCAGTGAAAGCTACTAAAGGTGAAGAGGATCTAATGATTATTACAGCCAGCGGTGTACTCATTAGAATGGACATCGATGACATCTCAACTACCGGACGTGTCACTCAAGGTGTACGCCTCATTAGAATGGCAGAAGAAGAGCATGTTGCTACAGTAGCACTAGTAGAGAAAAACGAAGAAGATGAGCAAGAAGAAACACAAGAAGAAGTGTGAGGAAAAGCGCAGCTGAAACAGCTGCGCTTTTTTATGTACATACCCCTTTACAGTCATAAAAATTATGGTATAATCATTTCTGTTGTCTTTTAAAAGACACAAACATGACTAGTAAAACTTTTTAAAAAAAGTGTTGACCTAGTTAACTAAAAATGTTACTATTAAGTAGTCGCTTCGAGAGAAGCACACAAAGTTCTTTGAAAACTAAACAAGACAAAACGTACCTGTTAATTCATTTTTAATAAATCGCACAGCAATGTGCGTAGTCAGTCAAACTACTTTATCGGAGAGTTTGATCCTGGCTCAGGACGAACGCTGGCGGCGTGCCTAATACATGCAAGTCGAGCGGACAGATGGGAGCTTGCTCCCTGATGTTAGCGGCGGACGGGTGAGTAACACGTGGGTAACCTGCCTGTAAGACTGGGATAACTCCGGGAAACCGGGGCTAATACCGGATGCTTATTTGAACCGCATGGTTCAAATATAAAAGGTGGCTTCGGCTACCACTTACAGATGGACCCGCGGCGCATTAGCTAGTTGGTGAGGTAACGGCTCACCAAGGCAACGATGCGTAGCCGACCTGAGAGGGTGATCGGCCACACTGGGACTG